>JADEXV010000092.1 GCA_015206945.1 Nostocales cyanobacterium LEGE 12452
GCCCAATGCCTAATGCTCAATACTTCGACTTACCTCGGCTCCGGTTCCATCGAGCGGAGTCGAGATGCTTGGCACGAGTCGCTCAGTACAAGTGCCCAATTTCAGATACCTGAAAAATCGTACACTATAATGTCATACGCTGGGGGTCAATTGGAGGTCGAGGCTAAAGCTTCGCTTTTCATTGACGATAATTAGAATCTAAACCAAGCTATAAAAGGTATTTCACTAATAAATGAGGTGAATTTAGTTATGTTTTAAAATTTTGATTTCAATATAGGGAAAACTTTGAGTAGAAAGAGTTAAGTAATGTATATATCAGGTAGTCATGCTATTGCCATAAGTCTAAGGCTCAAGTCTTGGCTACCGATCTTAAATTTGTTTTATCTAGTCTGTTGGAACCGCACAAGGTATTTATAGAATGAATGTTTCAGCAAGTTTAACGCCGTTCAACAGTCCAACCCAAGACTCACTGCCGATGATTTTGGACACTTTACCAGATCCTGCGATCGCTTCCAAAACGTGTCCTCGGAGAACCAGGCTGCAAATTGACCTAATTTTACTGGCAATTGAAGCTTTAGAACTTGGTGGTTCGGAAGCAATCCTGGCTTTTGCTCAAGAGTTGGATCTGAAAGGAATTGTTAAAGACAGAGTGAATTTATGGCGGATGCGTAGCTCTAACCCGCTACGAAGAGCGCACATGCGCCGTCCCTTAACTATTATGGAAGCAAAAGCTTTGGTGGTCATTGCTTGCTATATAGCACGGCGTTTAACTGTTGTCATCCGCCAGTTATTAATGATATGTCAACAAATGGAAGAAAAACAGATTCCATTAGAACAGAATTTGCGGCTATCTAATTATTTAGAGCGGTTTAGAGCGCATTTTAAAAGCCGGATGAATGCTCGACGTTCTGGTGTACTAGCATTAACTTCTGATGAAAAATTAGATGCGCTAGCAATAAATTTGTTAGGACAATTACTATTTTGTACTGGTACTGCTGGAATGCAGCGGTTCTGGATTAGTCTTTTTGACGGTGAAGTGGAATGAATATTCAACGTAAGTACAGTCTACCTAATTGTACTCTTCTTTTAGAAGGGTTAAGTGATGTCACTAGGGCTGCACAGTTTCAGGAAATGCGCCCAGAATTATCAATATTGGTAAATGCAGAATGCTATTTATCTGGTTACAATCAACCCCTAACCGGAGGGCGAGAATTTTTTGAAAGTTTGGTGAGGGCTGTTAGCGGTTACGCCCAAGAATTTCTGAGTACTGTACCCAATCCGCAAGCACACAACCAGGAATCGGAGTTAGTAGAGTTTCAAAAAATTGACGGCAACCGCCACAGGTTAATCATACATTCAGAGAATGCTCCAGAGGGATTCGAGTCTCACTCTAATAATTCTAAACGTCCGCCTATTGAAATAGATTTGAATACGGTACAGTTGTTTGATTTAGTAGAAGCAGTGGATCAGTTTTTTGCTGATAGCCAGACTTTACCGGAATTATCTCTAGAGCTACAACCAGTTACTAGACGCTATGGTGGTGCTAGTCAGGCTGTAATTAGGCAAGCTGTTCCTGCGGCTGTGGGAGTATCAAGTTTAGCAGTAGCAGCGATCGCATTTAACTTGATTCCACCTCCTCAAATTCGTCCACCGCAGCCTAAGCCAGATGAGCAAACTAGCTCTACAACAAAGAGCCTTAATCCTCCTGCATCAGCGGCTGCAACACCCATCGAGGCTGCAACACCTACAGCAACACCCACAGCTGATGAAAAGCCAGTAGTTAAAGATTTAGAAGCACTTTTAAATACAGTTCCAGAAATTAGCGATCCATCCCAGCTGCGTGCATTGAATCGTCAAGTGTATAACCAAGTTCATCCAGCTTGGACTAAACGCTCAGGATTGCAACAAGATTTGATCTATCGTTTGGGTGTAGCTGCGGATGGAGCGATCGTTGGTTATAAAGCGGTAAATAAAGAGGCCAATCAAGGAGTCGAGCAAACTCCTCTGCCTAACCTACTTTACAATCGTGCTAACCGCGCTCCCATTTCTAATGAACCAATCGCCCAATTCCGAATAGTGTTTACTACAAATGGTGTGCTGCAAGTTAGCCCTTGGCGAGGATATGCTAAAACACCAGAGGTAGTCGGTGCAAAAATTACTGACTCCAATATCACTAAAGGTTTAAATAAAAAACTTTATAATACAGTTCGCCAAACCTGGAGTGGTACCCCCACTTTTACGCGAGATTTGAAATATCGGGTAGCACTCAACAAAGATGGTGTAATTGCTGACTATGAACCACTTAATCAAGTCGCCTTTGATTATTTCCGAGAAACACCTCTTCCTAAGATGTTTAACGCCATCTATGGTTCTAATGTAGCTGCTCCCAATGACAAAGAACCTCTAGCCCACTTTCAAGTGATATTTAAGCCTAACGGCAAGCTTGAAGTCACTCCTTGGAAGGGATATCAGTAAATTGGTGGGGATTAAGGACTAGTCAAATTACCTGCTCCCCATTATTTACCTTGTAATTCTCCGCATATAATTTCCCCACAACTGAGCTGCTTGAGCGCTGCTACCAGATGTCGGGGAATTATTGTCGTTTCCCAGCCAAACGCCAGTTACAAGTCGCTGACTGGGGATAAAACCAATAAACCACAAGTCAACGTTTTTATCAGTCGTGCCAGTTTTACCAGCTTCCCCTAGTCCAATGGCAGCACTACGACCAGTACCTCTTGTAATTACACCGCGCATTAAACTAGTCATTTCATCGGCGACATCATTTTTCAACACTCGTTTGTTGGCACCTGGATCTTGGTCGAAGGAGTAGATTACACGACAAGTTTTGATATCATTGCGATCGCTGCAATCACCACTGTCTAAAATTCGGCTGATGGCATGGGGAGGATTCAACACGCCGCGATTGCCAATAGCGCCAAAAGCACCAGTCATTTCCAAAACATTAACTACACTTTGACCCAGTACCAAGCCGGGAACCGGATCGAGGTTTGATTTTATCCCCAAACGCTGCGCCATTGTTACAACTTTATCTAGCCCGACTTGTCTGGCAACTCGCAAGGCGATGGGATTTTCTGAAAGCGCTAGCCCGGTGGCAATATCTAAACTAGTGTCAGCTCCAGCACGACAGGGTTTATAAGTAAAGCCTTGCCAAGTTAAAGGGGCGCAAGAATAACTTTTTGATTCTGGAATTCCCTGTTGAATAGCAGCAGTATAAGCAAAGATTTTGAAGGTGGAACCTGGCTGTCTTTTGGCTTGAACAGCACGATTGAACTGACTTTTTTTGTAATCAGTTCCGCCTACCATTGCCAGGATACTGCCTGTACTAGAATCAAGAGTGACTACTGCTCCTTGAGAAAAATTAAAAGTTCTACCAGAGTTGTTCACCGAATTATTCAACGCTGCTTCTGCTTGTCTCTGTATCGCTGGATCGAGCTTGGTTTCAATGATATAGTTTCCTTCTCTTGCTGCTCCTTCTCCCAAGATTGATTCGAGTTCAGAGAAAACGTAACTATAAAAATAAGGTGCGATCGTTTTAGCTTGCTGTTCGCAGACTTTAGGACTAATTTGGACAGTAGAGCGTCTAGCCCGGTTCGCATCCTCTGCTTTAATTTTGCCCATCTCCAGCAACCGCTTAATCACACGATTTCGGTATTCAGCCGCTTCTAGCTTATTTGGCCCGTCCCCACAAAAATCAAAAGCGTTGGGAGCAGGTAAAATTCCTACCAATGTTGCTGCTTCTGCCAAAGTTAATTCTTTAGCCGACTTCTCAAAGTAATATCGAGCTGCATCCTCAAAGCCAGAGGTATCCCCTCCCAAAAAAACCCGATTTAAGTACATCAGCAAAATATCATCTTTGCTGTAAAATGTTTCGAGCTTTAGGGCAACAACTGCCTCCCGCAATTTCCGTCCAAGGGTATCCTGTCTACCTACATACTCGCGGAACAAACTGCGGGCAACTTGCTGGGTTACAGTACTGGCTCCTTGTTGCACATCTCCGGTGCGGCTATTAATCAACACAGCTCGTAAAATCCCCAGAGGATCAACCCCAAAGTGCCAGTAATAACGACTATCTTCAGAAGCCACTACCGCCGCAGGCAAATAAGAACCAAATTCCTCTAATCGCTTCATGTCTACATGAGAAATTGTCCGAGGCTCTCTCAGGGGAGTGGCTCCATCACGGGCGTAAACAACTACTGGAGCGCGTGTTGCTGTTGGTAGAGGTTTGACTGAAAATTTCAGCCATTCGACGCCAATTACTAACGTTAACAGGGCACTGACACCACCAACACCATAAGCTGTCCAACTTGCAGCTTTAACATACCATGCTGGTGGATCGACATATTGCAACCGCACAGAAGCGGCGAGTTCTGGGGGCCCCAGAGTCAGAATATCGCCGTGACGCAGTTCTAGAGAACTAACACGACGTTTGCCACGATAAATGCCATTGGTGGAGTTTTCGTCTTTGATTGTGAAAACTGGTGTGCGCTGAGTAGAATTCCGCGATAATGAGAGGTGAATTTGGCTGACAACAGGGTTACGGATGACGATATCGCTGGATTTGGAACTACGACCGAGAATATAGCGATCGCCCAACAGTGGATATACCTCTGCTTTATCCGCCCCCGCATCCTGCACCCAAAGTTCTGGTACTTTGGCATTAGGCTTGAGCGCCAATTTTGAAAAATCGACCCTAGCTTGAATCGTATGTACTGCTTGAGTCAGTTGACCTAGTAACGTTTGTGGCTTGTGAGGGGGTTGGGGAGAACTCATCGGCTATTCACATCACAGTTTTTAATGAAGAATCGGGCGAATTACAATCAATTTTAGATGTTAGTCTTTCATCATTTTACTCATAAGCCAAAGCATAAATTAGCTCTACGGGGCTTTTTGATTTAATTTATACTTAAATTTATATTAAAACTATAATATATTTGTAATTTTCATCACTTCTCTACAGAAGGAAATATTGTTTATGTATTCTCAGAACCTTGTCTAAGCTAGTATTAATCCTTCAATAACTACAAGTATAATTTTTATTTTTGTATTTTTAAACACTAGTTGTCAACAAAGAACTGATTTAAAATTTTACCAATTTTACATATTCACATATTTTGAAACAAACCTAAATATCTTCATTTAGGAAGATTTTCTAAATCTTAATTATCTGCTTTAATAGGGCGAGTGTTCCGTTGAGGTTAATTTCAGAATGATGGGAAAATCTCTGAGCTTGATTGGTACAGCTTTATCTTTGGCACTTACCACTAATATTGCTGTAGCCGAATCCAGTAAATCCCCCATAGCCCAATCTAGTAGCGAATCCACTAGTGCACCAGCGGAAATTAAGCTATCGCCAGAAGGGATGAAAATTCTGTGCGAGAAGTCTCCACTTAATTCACGTTGTCCCGGCGGCACAGCACTCACCCCTAGCGCTCCTGGTAGCACTACAGTACCAGCAGAAACAGCACCAGCAGAAACAACAACGCCTGATAGTACCACCACTCCTGATAGCACAACTGCACCAGGAACCGCTCCTTCTGAATCTGGTACTCCCGAAACCACTCCAGCACCAGGAAGCACAACCACTCCTGAAGGCGCACCTAGCAACTTAACTCCACCATCAGGAAGCCCAACCACTCCTGAAGGCGCACCTAGCAACTTAACTCCACCAGGAAGCTCAACCACTCCTGAAGGCGCACCTAGCAACTTAACTCCACCAGGAAGCCCAACCACTCCTGAAGGCGCACCTAGCAACTTAACTCCACCAGGAAGCTCAACCACTCCTGAAGGCGCACCTAGCACTCCTGGTAGCACTACCGAACCAGGTAGCTCAACTACTCCTGAACAACCTGGCACTCCTGGCAGCACTACTGAACCAGGTAGCTCTCCCAGTACTCCCGGCTCTAGTACGCCAAAAGCTCCTACCACAGGTAACTAAATTCAAAACTGTGGCATAATCTAAACTAAATAATGGTTTGCCATCAGCGATCGTTGGTGCATCTTTCTTGAAATCTTGCACCAGTTATGTAAACTGGTGTCAGTTGACAAATAAAAATTGATAAAACCTTATACGTAAAGTCTTCGCATATAAGACTGAGCAAGGGTTTCACTAAGTCAATAGCCTGGGATTAATCATCCCAGGCTTAATAGTTTAATGGGATCTGCCAGTTGAAGTCGGTGTTTTTTGCAAGGAAGCGATTAACAGGCAAACAATACCAATACTAATAAATGAATCTGCCACATTAAACACAGCAAAGTTTATTAGGCGAAAATCAAGAAAATCAACGACGTAGCCTAAAACAAAACGATCGATACCGTTGCCCATAGCTCCACCTAAAATCAAGCCATAGCCTAACTGATCCCACAAATTTAATGTTGGGCCAATTAACGCCAATGCTATCAATACTAAACTCACTCCTAAAGATAGCCAGCGCAACCACTCTACTTTCCCACTCAACAGACTAAAAGCCGCACCAGTGTTAGTGACATAGGTGAAGTGAAATATCCCAGGTAAGAGTGGTAGTGTCTGCCCCAAGCTAAAGCTTTGTACTATCCAGTACTTTGTTATTTGGTCTAAGAAAAAAGCAATGAAGGCAGCGATCCAGAAAAGACGATTTTTTAAATGCATGGCGAATTAGTCATTGGTCGTTGGTCGTCGGTCATTAGTCATTGGTCATTAGTCATGAGCTTTTGACAAATGACAAAGGACGAAAAGCAATGAACTAATAAAACATTAAGTGACGCAATATATATGCTATTACAGTAACTGCACAGACCACGGTTAGTTGACCTGGTAGTGTAAACCAGGAATATCTAAGAATTGCTTGCATCAAGGGTAGATTTTCTGTGCCTTTCCACTGAAAAAAATAGCTAATAATCAAATAAGTAATACCGCAGATGTGGAGAGTTAACAAGCCACAGATACAACTAAAGGCAAGAGTTTCTAGTCGAGGTCTGGCTTTAAAGGCAACTAAGCCACAAATCCAAGCTCCAGGAATAAAGCCTAGTAGATAGCCAAACTGAGACAGCTTGACATAACCAATACCGCCGCCATCGGCAAATACTGGTAATAAGGTTAACCCCATGACTAAATAGGCAATTTGCGAGAGCGCGCCCGCATTTTTGCCTCCTAAACAACCCACCAACAATACTGCGCCAATTTGAAAAGTGACACCTAAAGAAAAAGTCTGAATTCCGTGCTGACTCCAAGTCCAAGGTAAGGTGATGCCATAAACTTCTAAGAAGGTACCACCCATTGTCAGGAGTAAGCCAATCATAGACCATAGTAATTGATTGGAAGCAGCAAACATTTATCAGGCAACCAAGGAAAAGCAAAAGGGAAAACCAACAGCAACTAGCATATTCATTAATATTTAAATGAAATTTGTGCTTACACCTTAAGAACTAGCATATTTTCTTTTGCATTTTTGGTATGTAATTTTTCAGTTCTATAAATTGTAGCGGAGGTGTCTATTATCTGATTTTCTTGGCTAAGGCGTGCTGTGAATTCTGGTATTTAACCTAAAATATGGTAAATTAACATTATTGATATTAGTATTTATACTAGTTTTGCAGAACAGTGCCTAAATTTGGCTACAAAGTGTTTAACGCTTAATTTTAATTAATATTTATATACCTTTTTTATGACTTGACCAACGAAACTACACTACCAATAAATTTTTGTAAATAGGTATAACAAACTTACTGTAGTAATATTTCTATCTTCAAATTAAAGTAAGAGTATAAAATTTATCAATAAAAACTAGAAGCAAGGGTTTGCTCTTCATCAAAAAAACAAGTGTTTTTTTGCTTTGTTAACCTTTCGTTAATCTCTATTGTTGTCCTTTGGGAGTATCTTAGAAACGCTCACCTGAAAAGTTACTAAAAAATTGATAGCGATGCTCTCACATCTTAGTGCAATAAAAACTCATCGCCTCACAGGTTCAATTTCAGTGTTAGCACTGACAATCAGCCTAGCAGCTTGTGGCGGACAGCAAACACCAGATAGTACAGCCACCAAGGATGCGCCTTCTGGTACTGCTACAGATACTACTGCCTCTAGCCCAGCTAAATTAGACCTTGGCGGAACCGTAAAGTTAAGTGGGGCTGGTGCGACTTTTCCGGCACCACTTTACGATACATGGTTCACTGATTTAAACAAAAAATATCCAAATCTGCAAGTTGACTACGCATCAGTTGGTAGCGGTTCTGGAGTTGAGCAATTTATCAAAGGCACTGTAGACTTTGGGGCCAGCGATGTTGCGATGAAGGATGAAGAAATTCAGAAAGTACCAGCAGATAGGGGTGTTATTTTACTGCCTGTGACTGCTGGTAGCATCGTACTGGCTTACAACTTGCCTGATGTTCCAGAACTTAAGCTGCCAAGAGCCGTTTATGCTGATATCCTACTAGGCAAAATCAAATCTTGGGATGATGCTCAAATTGTCAAAGCTAACCCAGGTGCAAAACTTCCTAAAGAGGCAATAACGGTTGTTTATCGTTCTGATGGTAGCGGAACCACTGGTGTGTTTACAAAACATGTTAGTGCTATCAGCCCGGAGTGGAAAAGCAAGATTGGCGAAGGAAAAAGTGTCAATTGGCCTGTAGGAGTTGGTGCGAAGGGTAATGAGGGTGTTACAGCTCAAATCCAACAAACTCAAGGTTCTATTGGTTACATTGAATATGGCTACGCCAAACAAAACAATCTCAAGTTTGCTGCTTTGGAAAATAAATCAGGAAAATTTATTGTTGATACCGAGCAGTCAGCCGCTAAAACTTTAGAAGCAGTAACCTTGCCAGAAAATCTTCGGGCCTTTATTGCAGATCCCGAAGGGGCTGATTCATATCCTATCGTGAGCTATACCTGGCTCTTAGTTTACAAAAAATATCCTAATGCAGCAAAAGCGAAAGCAATAGAAGCCGCGATCGAATACGCTTTAACTGAAGGTCAGAAGCAGGCTATTCCACTAGGGTATGTTCCTTTACCCTCAAACGTCATCACAAAGGTAGCTGCTGCTGCTGACCAAATCAGTCCAGAATACAAAATTTCTGTTGCCAGTGGTACTAGCGCTAGCAAGTAAGCAATAAAACATAACCTATCCAGTAGTAACTTTGCACACGGAGTTACTATTGTATAAGTCAGTTTAAATAAATGATGAGGCGGCAATTTTACTAATCTGGTCGCCTTCCATATTTTTCTCTGATTTAATTCTGAAAGTCGGTATTCATGACTACAAATTCTCAAAATCTGTCATCAGCGATGAAAAATCGCTCTGACGCCGAAAAATCTCTAGATTTGGGTTTTATTTGGCTGACTAAAATTTTCGCTTTCGGGGTTGCTGGCACTTTATTATGGATCGGGTCGCAGGTTGCAATTGGTGCTTGGCCTGCCATTCAACAGTTTGGTGTCAGCTTTTTAGCCAATACCACTTGGAATCCGGTTAATGATACCTATGGGGTGCTACCTCAAATTTATGGAACTCTCGTGAGTTCTTTTATTGGTCTGCTGATAGCAGTCCCAATAGGGGTTGGTACTGCTATTGTATTGAGCGAAGATTTCTTACCTGCAAAAGTGAAACTGGTACTGGTTTTTGCAGTAGAACTGCTCGCAGCTATTCCCAGTGTTGTCTATGGCGTGTGGGGTATTTTCGTTTTGGTGCCAATATTAACCAGCTTGGGAAAATGGCTGAATGGTTACTTTAGCTGGCTACCATTTTTTAGCACTTCTCCTACAGGTCCAGGAATGTTACCGGCAGGAGTCATATTAGCGATTATGACTTTGCCCATAATCACAGCTTTATCCCGCGATGCCTTGATTTCTGTACCCCCCAGCTTGCGCCAAGCCTCTATCGGACTAGGAGCAACCCGCTGGGAAACGATTTTGCAAGTTCTTATCCCAGCAGCCTTTTCGGGCATAGTTAGTGCTGTGATGTTGGGACTTGGCCGGGCAATGGGAGAAACAATGGCTGTAACGATGTTAATTGGCAACTCCAACAACATCAGTCTCTCTCTTTTTGCACCAGCCAATACAATTTCTTCTCTACTGGCAAATCAATTCTCAGAAGCTAGTGGTTTGCAAGTTTCGGCTTTAATGTATGCGGCTTTAATTCTATTTTTCTTGACACTAGTAGTCAATATTCTGGCAGAGTTGATCGTTCTGAGAGTCAAGCGAATATAGCTTAGTTTTGGGTTAAATTATGACTTCTAATTTTCCAGAGCGCAGTTTAACTCGCTCCGCCATGTCTCAAAGAACGCTGTTTAATACAGTGATGACCGTAATCGCTTTTACCTGCGGAGTATTGGCACTTGTTCCTTTGCTAGCAGTACTTTCTTATGTAATTATTAAAGGCTTTAGCAGTCTGAATCTGGCCGTGTTTGTTGAATTGCCACCGAAAGCTCTCCAAAAAGGAGGAGGCTTTGGTAATGCAGTTTTAGGCACGCTACTGATGGTAGGAATTGCTGCCTTGATTAGTATCCCCTTTGGAGTTTTAGGGGCGATTTACATCACAGAATTTAGTTCGGCGAGAGTAGCTAGATGGGTGCGTTTTGCAGCTAACGTCCTTAGTGGAGTCCCCTCAATTATTGCTGGGGTATTTGCTTATGGGATTGTAGTTTTGACAATGGTAAAGTTGAACTTAGGATCGTATTCAGCTCTAGCTGGAG
This sequence comes from Nostocales cyanobacterium LEGE 12452, assembly GCA_015206945.1. Taxonomy (GTDB): domain Bacteria; phylum Cyanobacteriota; class Cyanobacteriia; order Cyanobacteriales; family Nostocaceae; genus Nostoc. The sequence goes on from JADEXV010000092.1 coordinate 10,681, forward strand.
GGTTTGCACTGGCAATTTTGATGTTGCCAATTATTCTGCGAACTACTGATGAAGCGTTACAGTTAGTATCGCAAGATTTGCGACAAGCATCTGTAGGGTTGGGAGCGACTAACTTTCAAACTGTAAGTCAAGTAGTCTTACCAGCAGCTTTACCAGCTATTGTAACTGGGGCAACGCTAGCGATCGCCAGAGCATCTGGAGAAACCGCACCTTTGCTATTTACTGCTCTATTTTCTAACTTTTGGCCAGATGGTTTATTTCAACCAACAGCTTCTCTGGCTGTTTTAGTTTACAAATACGCCATTTCTCCGTTTAAAAATTGGCAATCTCTAGCTTGGGCAGCATCTTTGATTTTGGTATTGATGGTTCTAATCACAAGTATCATCGCTCGCTGGGTAACTCGCAAAAAAGTTTAGTAAAACCATCCACAGTGCATATCCCATCGCTTAAGCTAACACTAGATTTAATTTATGGCTACCAACACTAAGACAGTGAATGACACTGAAACCGTTCTAAGGGCTGAAAATCTCAACGTTTACTACGGCAAGTTTTTAGCTTTACAAAATATTTGGCTAGATATACCGAAAAATCAGGTGACTGCTTTTATCGGCCCTTCCGGTTGTGGTAAAAGTACGTTGTTGCGATGCTATAACCGTCTCAATGATCTGATTGAGTCATTTCGGGCAGAAGGTAAAATACTTTTTTACGATAAAAATTTGTATGCATCCGATATCGACCCTGTAGAGGTACGTCGGAGAATTGGGATGGTGTTTCAAAGACCAAACCCATTTCCCAAGTCAATTCATGACAATATTACTTTTGGAGCTAAAATCAACGGCTACAAAGGTGATTTAGATGAATTAGTAGAAAGCAGTCTCAAAAAAGCAGCTTTGTGGGATGAAGTCAAGGATAAACTAAAGCAAAGTGGCTCGTCTTTATCTGGTGGACAACAACAGCGGTTATGTATTGCTCGCGCGATCGCAGTCCAACCTGAAATTATACTGATGGATGAGCCTTGCTCCGCTCTTGACCCCATTTCCACCTTGCGTGTTGAAGAACTGATTCACGAACTTAAAGAGCAATATACTATTGTCATTGTCACCCATAACATGCAGCAAGCAGCACGTGTTTCTGATAAGACAGCCTTTTTTAATGTTCGCACTTCAGAGAAAGGAACCCGTAGCGGCTACATGGTAGAGTACGACTCAACAGAATTAATTTTCAACAATCCTCAACAGGAAGAAACCAGAGATTACGTTAGCGGCAAATTTGGATAAATATTTATTTTACATTGTTGATATTAAAGCAATGAGGGATACTCGGAAATTAAAGTTGTGCGATATTCCTCTATGTTTTTTATTTAAAGGACTTTTTTCTACCTAACAAACTTCATCTCCATGTTGTCCGATGTCTATTATTTGGTGCGCTCAAAAACTGACGGGAATTATCTTATAGCTCGTCCCAATCCTGAAACATCGGGTTATTTATTGTTGTTTCAAGAAAACTTTGACGCCCTTAGCTATCTCAACACCCACGCAGCAGAAGTGGCAAATCGCTTTGCGGTAGAATCTATTGCGCGTACACAATTGGGAAACTTGCTAAAACGCTGGGGTTTTAGCGGTGTAGGTATTGTGACAGACCCGTTATTGCCCAAAGTTGAATTTTTACAGCACAATTAACTAATTCGTAATACTTCGGCTCCCTTCGGCTTCTCTACGAGACGCTACGCGAACGCTCAGGGCAAGACGCTCAGTACAAGTTCGTAATTTATAATTTTATTAATTAAATAGTTGTGCGATCGCACAAGTAAAATTAGGCAATATGGGTGAACTCAATTCATCACCATTGAATAACGTAGCAACTAATTTTAAACTCGCTTGTTCGCGTCGATATACTTCTACCTGTTGCTTGCGCCAATCTACAATCCAATATTCTCTAACACCTCGTGATGAGTAGAGCTTAAGTTTTAATTCTTTGTCCCGCTTTTCATTTTCACTACCAGCAGATAACACCTCTACAACCAATTCTGGCGCACCAGTTAAATGTCCCGCCTCGTCTAAAAGTAAAGGCAATCTCTCGTTGCTAGCCCAGACAACATCGGGAATAACATTATCATTATCACCAAAAATTATTCCTGGAGCAGTCACAACTTCTCCCAGACCAGTATTTTGTGACCAGTTATCCAAGGAAGTGCTAATTCTGACACAAGTTTTTTGATGCTTCCAGTGGGGCGCTTTAGTCACAAACAATTCTCCGTCAATAATTTCATAGCGATTCCCGTTATCTGGAAACAACTCTAAATCGGCGGTAGTCCAGCGCACTCTCTCAGATATTGGCTGGTTCATAAATCATCTCAGTTAGGGGATTTACCTATTTTAGCCTGGGTGGAAATGGGACATTAATTAGGAGTCAAGCCGGGAGTCAATCTAAATTCCAAAATCTAAATTCTAAAAATATTGGGTGGAGCGATGCCTACGGCAGCAAGCTACGCTCCACCCAACCTAAAATAATCTAATCATTAACTACTAATTCGCTACCTCAGCCACCTCAATCACTCGCCCTTCATAGTCCTTGACCAAAAAGTTCAGAGGTTTGTGATTACGAATCTTCAATTTCAAACCGCGCATTTCGACTCGCATTAAAATCATTTCCAGGCAATCGTGGTCAAAACAAACGTGGCGTTGCTGATTTTTGCTACCTAAACTCGCACCAGTAATGACGTGTAGCTGGGTGTTTTTCTTCAATTGATACCACAGCCCATCATTGGCATTATTCATCATTTTGCTAGACAAGCTCGGCCCAGTAGACATATATAACGGATCGATGCCAGTTGCGCCTATAGTTTGTTCGTAGTTGTAGTAGTAGTGCAATGGCACCTCAGCTGCTGGCAAATCTAGCAGTCCTTCATACAACTGTCGGGCAATCTCCAAATCTGACACCATTACAGTGTGTACTTTTGGTGCACTGGTGAGAAACATCCACATTGCACCAGCGTAAGCTGCTAGCAGCATCACCATAATGCCTTGGGTGGAGAACAGGCTATCTAAGGGCAGGGAAGGCAGAAAGGAGCCTAAAGTAAGGGGACTGAGCAGGAACGAGATCACACTAACTGCTATAACCATGAACAAATAAGGATTCTTTAAGAGAGTTGATTTTATGATTGTCGATTAAGACTAAAATTAAGTCCTTGTTTCTAGTTTATCAATACTCAAGTAGTCTGAGTCTCATCTACAAACTGAGCAACACCAAGATATTATGCGATTAACTAGGGGAGTGCAATTCCCAAAACTATTTTAACAACTATCAACTCCAAGACTTGTGCAAATTCCTCATTTTCCCGAAGCTAATCACCCACTGGTGAAGTCGCTCTTTCATCACAGTGACCATGAACTACTGACTCTGTTTCAGCGCTATCCAGATGCTGGAAAGTACTTTACGGTGATTTTCTGTCGCTACAGTCCCATAGTCTACACCTTAATTCGGCATTCGGCGCGATCGCCTGTGCAAGCAGATTATCTGTTTGCTCTTACCTGGCGACATATTTATTACGAACTCGGTGGACTAAAGTTAACTGACTCTGAATCAGGTGAGGAAGCCTTGACTATGCAGAATTGGTTAATTAATATGACAGCTTTCTGTATAAATGAGATTAAACTACCACCCACAGAAGCAATTCATTATTCTCTGCAAGCGACTTCACCGCCGCTATGGTGCTATGTACAACAGGCGTTAGACCAACTACCGCCAGTTTTACGATTAATTGTATTAATGGCTCAAACTTTCCACTGGAGTGAAACTAGAATCGCTGCTTATCTACAAGCTGAAGGAGAAGCGATCGCTCCTAACGAAGTAGCCAATTTTCTCCAAGAAGGCTATCGTATGCTAGAGGACAAATTGCCCACAGATATCCGCGCTATATACTTTGGGGAAGATTTAGCTCAATCACAACTTAAGTAGAAATGCGTATATTAGTTGTCTTCAATTTTAAAACTTAAAACTTTTTCTTAGACCTTCTACTTAAACCCGCAACTTTACGGGTAATTTTTATGAAACAACGGCTTGTATTTCCCTGCCAAAAGGTAGGCTTAATTTGTGTAGGTGCGATTTCTTCTCCCCAGGTACTTTTACACAGCTTTTTACTGTTTGCTTTTTTGCTGAGTCCTGTAGCGGGTGCAGTTGATATTTCCGAACAACTCCATCGCCCTTTAAATAATTCCGTTGGGCGACAATCAAGAGATGAAGCAGACGGCTTGCTGCGTATTGGTCAACAAGAATACGCTTCAGGACATGCCGACAAAACAATTGCGTCTTGTTTACGAGCATTAGAACTATATCATTCCATTGGCGACCTGAAAGCACAAGGTCTGACGTACAATTTGCTTGCTAAGGCTTATGTGCAGGTTGGTAGTTCAAAAGAGGCGGAAGATGCTTTAAGAAGAGGATTAGCGATCGCTCGTGATACTAAAGACTTCCAATCTCAGATTTTTGTGCTGAATAATATCGGTACATTTCTGCTGCAAAAAGGCGAATCTGCTGCCGCTGGTGAAACAATTGAAGATGCACTCGCAATTGCTCACGGGGTCAAAAATATTGAAGGTGAAGGACTGTCTTTGAGTAATTTGGGCTTGGTAAGTGCCAGGTTGGGAGATTATAACAAGGCGATTAAACTGTATGAAAATGCTTTAACTTTCCGCCGTCAGACTGGCGATGCCATCGGTGAAGCAAATACCTTGAATAATTTAGGAGATGCTTATTTAGCATCTGAAAATTATCAAGATACCATTGCTACTTATGGTGAAGCAATGCGGACAGCTAAAACCAACCGCGATCGCACCAATGAATTACGGGCAATTGACGGTTTAGTTACGGCTCACACTGCTGTAGGACGTTACGAACGCGCCTTTGACTTACTAGAGCAGCGTTTAGCACTCGCTAAAGAATTACAAAATTTACGCGAAGAATTAAAATCTTTTGAATCTTATGCCCAGTTATATAAGCAACAAGGTAACTATCTAACTGCCCGCAATTTTTACGAAAGGGCGATTATACTGGCGCGGACATTGCAAGATAGCAGGCAAGAAGTGCAATTGCGGGATCAATTAACTAAAATGCTTCAGCGAAAGTAGCAGTAAGACAGCGAAAATCTTTTGCATTATTGAAAGTAGGGGCAATTCATGAATTGCCCCTACAGTTTTGTATAAGTTAACCCACGCCTTGCCTCTACTAATTCAAGAACACTGAACCGTTTCGTTCAATTCTCATAGCACTTCTGCCTTGTGTTGCATTGGTGGCTTCCTTAAATGTCACTTCCAAGCTTCCTGGCTCTGAAGAACCTTGTGGAGTTACTATTAACTGTCCGCCATCTTGTCGTTCAAATGTTACTGTTACTGGTGCTTTTAAAGCTTGCAGCGTTACATCTGACTTACCTTCTAGCGATCGCGGTGCCGTATCGCCAATCACTTGGTAGGTTACATTAGCGGCAGTATCATTCACCAACCTGATATTAACTATACCATTTGCCAGTGCGATCGTTGCATTGGGGGCTTGGCGTGGTTGTAGCAGTTGTTGGTCATTGGAAACCGCCCCTGATGGGGGCTGTTGAGTTTGATCTCCAGGGGCTGGGCGTGGTAATCTGACATCTGAATCAGGAGCTTCACCGCCAACGCCCAATCTTGTTTGCTCTTGTGATGGGGTAGCAGGGGTAGGAAGAAGCCCTTGAGCAGCTAGTCTTTGTGTTAGCGCGTTGGGAGGACATCCCTGTGGTACTACAACCCGATTATTATGTGGTTCTTCGTAGAAAATTCTAGGACAAGGGTTAATTTTGGGAGTAGATTCTTGTGCTAGTACTTGAGGAATTGCTGGCATACTAATCAATAATCCACTACAAATAGCCCCAAATAACTCAGCGGACTTGCGAAATGTTTGAGATTTCATATTCATTATTGACTCCTTAAAAACATCAAACTTATCTTCTTTTAATAATTTATAAATTGCATATTGAATTATTATTTTGTAAGCTATCCTATCATTGGATTAATTTAAGCTTACTAAGCATCTCTATTTTTTTGTATCTAACCGGAGAATTGAAATAGTCTAATATTAGACACAACTATTTCATTCCCAAGTATTAGACACAACTATTTCATTCCCAAGGCTGAGAAAGATAAATCATTAGTGATAGTGAGAAATGCCAAAACTAACTAAAAAAACAATGAGTTGTGATAACTACTCAAGGAAATAAAGAAGAGTAGAAATATCAAACTGTAGCAATTAAATAAATGGCTAAATATTGCCACCGTTGTTATATAAAGTAGAAAATTTATTTACTTGCCTACATCTATCAGAAGAAACAAAAGTTTATTACCGAATTAAGGCTCAAGAGTTATTGGTAAGGTGACAGTAAACGTGGTGCCAATGCCTTGGGTACTTTCAACTTGAATATGACCGTGATGATGTTCGACAATAGCTTGAGCGATCGCTAATCCCAATCCTGAACCAGTAGCACTGGCTGTAGCTGTATTTGCCGTCCTATGAGTACGTGCCGGATCTACTCGATAAAAGCGGTCAAACAAACGTGGTAGCGCTTCCGCTGGAATTCCAACTCCGGTATCACTTACCTTAACTTGTAATTGGGCACTAGTATTACGTAGTCCAGAAACACGATTTATTCCCTCTATCCGCGCCAATTCCACTTTCACGCGTCCACCTGCTGGAGTGTAATGCAAAGCGTTAGCAATTAAATTTGTGAATAGCCGCACCAATTGATCCCAATTACCTACAAGAGTGAACCAATTTTCTAGTAATTCGGGGCTAGTTTCAGAGATAGGAGGGTCAACTAAGTCTAGAGAAAGGGTGATTTCTTTCTCAGGGATTAACAATTGTTGTTCTTCAACCACTTCTATAAGCAAAGCGTCCAACGGACAAGGTGAAAAAGTATCTTTGCTAATACCACTATCCTGTCGTGCTAGGAAGAGTAAGTCATTGACTAACTTACCCAAACGCTGGGTTAACCGTTCCACCACCTTTAACTGTTGTCTATATTGCAAAGAACTAGTCGTTTCTGTCTCTGCTAAATCTAAGTCAGCAAGCGCAACTTGCACATTAGTTTGAATCAAAGTAATAGGACTTCTCAGTTCGTGGGAAGCATCAGCAGTGAATTGTTTAAGACGTTGATAAGATTCACCCACCGGTTCCATCGCTTTACCCGAAAGAAACCAACCACTTGCACCTACCGAAAGCACCATTAACCCAATACCTAATGCCAAATCAAAAATTAACTGGCGACTAGGTTTAGTAACTTCAAACCAGGGATGACTAACGCGCAGATATCCTAATACTTGGTGTCTCACTTCTACTCGTTCGGTGACTTGTCGCAATAAGAGTGGGGAGTTAGGAATTTTAAATTTTGAATTTTCACTATCTCTCTTGACTACGCGCACAGTTTCACCAGTGCGATTGGCACGAATGGGAATATTTAGGGGTTCAGATAGTGTTGACCAAAGTAATTTACCAGTTGGACTAAACCATTCTAGGTCAATGTGGTCATCTTCTACAGTGTCGGTATTATCGCCAAAACTGGCTTCTACATTAATGCGAAATTTATCTGCATTAGCATTAATTGGCTCAAATATGAGCGTAGATGCACAACCACTGGTTGTGAGACAACGCTCCACTATTTCCACTACATGGTTAAGGGTGTCATCAATCCGCTCAATCAGTGTAGTACGAAAGTATAAATAAACGCCACTGGCAAACAGTAGTAGTAATACAGCAGTGACGGCAGTGTACCAAATTGCAAGACGGCGGCGAGTAGCTTGAAACATATTTCCATTTACTTCGTGTTAAAAATAATTGTAAAGTGCTTTTTATTATTAACAATTTTGCTCAAAATAATACTAGTTTAATTTTTTGCGATCGCATCAAATTCTAAAGCTAAAAAAAATATTACTTTGTCTGCAAAAATAATTTTAGATATAACTTTGATTCCATTTGCTGAGAGGTTAAGAAAAGATTTAATCTTTGCATACGGTGAGTTTATATGCGTCTTATGCAACAAAAGGTAAGGGCTTTTAAAACCTAGTTTTTAGCCAGAAGTTAGAAATGCTGCTCATTGGGCTGACAACAACCCAATGAGCAGCATCCGAGTCTGGTGCTGCGAAAGAAGCAATCTTTCAAAGCTTTGCCTAGACTGGTTTTTAAATTAAGTTAACACCTGTAGTTAGATGTCCGCCCCACAAGCAAAAGTTGAGTATTTTTTATCTGAAAGTCGCTTGAAGACGAGACGCTGTACGAACCAATAGTGCAGCGTTAGCTAGGAACGAACATCTGTAGAAGCGTTATTACGAATTACAAATTGATATTAAACCTCTACTAAAACGGTCTCCCGCAGCTTGGCAATCACATCACTCAGATTACCCGTATTCAAGCGGTAACTTAAAGGATGGGCAATCAACCGCGCTGTACTTTCATACAAGGTAGCAATTTCAACCAAACCATTTTCGCGCAAAGTCCGCCCTGTAGAAACCAAATCTACGATCGCTTCTGACATTCCAGTAATTGGGCCTAATTCCACTGAACCATACAACGGCACTATTTCCACAGGTAAATCCAGACTATGGAAATATTCACGAGCGCAATTCACATATTTTGAAGCAACTCTACCATGCGGTGGTAAATCTAAAGGCGAGCGGTAAGCACTTGATGCTTTTACCGCCACCGACATCCGACAATGACCAAACTGCAAATCTACCAAGTGGGCAACTTGCGGCTGCTTCTCCCGCAACACATCGTAACCAACAACCCCTAGTTGTGCCTGACCATATTCCACATAAACAGGTACATCCTGCGCCCGCACCAGTAAAGCTTTTGCAACTCCCTTAGTGTCAGGAATTTGAAGTTGGCGAGTTCCTGAATCTAAAAAAGCACTAAAATCTAATCCGACAGCTTGTAGCAAGCGGATGCTATTTTTAAGTAGTTCCCCTTTTGGCAATGCAACAGTCAGCATTTTTTTTATTGGTATCCTTAGCGTCTTGGCAGTTGAATAATATTGAGAATATCTCTATATGCTTACCACAAGCAGCATGAGAATTTTATTAGTTGATGATGAAGTTGAACTAACTCAACCCTTGAGCCGCTTGTTAACTCGTGAGGGTTACGCTGTAGACGCCGTTTATGATGGGACATCTGGCAGCGAACTTGCACAAACAGGCAGTTATGACTTACTTATTTTAGATTGGATGCTGCCAGGAAAAACGGGGTTAGAGATTTGTCAGGAATTACGACGCCAAAGCAAAACCACTCCCGTTCTGTTTCTCACAGCTAAAGATACTCTTGATGACCGCGTACAAGGTTTAGATGCTGGTGCAGACGATTATTTGGTTAAACCTTTTGAACTGCGGGAGTTATTAGCAAGAGTCCGTGCTTTATTGCGTCGTTCCGGTTCTCAAATTTATGAAACCACCAGCGGACGTTTAACCGTTGCTGATTTAGAACTGGATTGTGAAAATCAAGTAGCCTATCGCCAAGGACGAATAATTGAGCTATCCCAAAAAGAAAGCCAGTTGTTGCAATATTTTATGGAACACACTGGACAACTTCTGACTCATGCCCAGATTATGCAAAATTTGTGGCAAGAAGAAGAACAACCCAGTAGCAATGTGATAGCGGCATTAATTCGTTTGCTGCGCCGTAAGATTGAGGTAGGTAAGGAAACTACGCTGATTCATACCGTTTACGGTAAAGGCTATCGTTTTGGTGCTTCTTTATTAGAATCAGTTTAGCCGTCTGCCTCGACTCACCAAGATTTGGTTAATTGTTTAGGAAAATCATTGATATTTCTCAGTCTTTGCGGCTTTAATTCCTGTCGAAGTTTGTTGTAGAGGGATAAATCTACAGGCATCATAATTTGTGAAATCCCCTTTCAGACACGAAGCTGATTATTCGCACCCATATCTTCTTTACTAAACCCAAGAAAAATCTCGGAATCTTCCATAAGGGTTGACGGAAAACAAAGACATCAGCATTGTCCGCCAATAGATAAGCATTGGTAACGAAACAGGTTGTGTTGGTAACTAACGCATAAGTGTTGTTACTAACGGATAAGCATTCGTAACAAAACAGGTTGTGTTGGTAAGAATGCATAAGTTGTCGTTACTAACAAATAAGCATTCGTAACAAAACAAGTTATGTTGGTAACGAACGGACAAGTTGTGGTATGAACAATAACTTCATTCCTAGCAACACGTCTATACAGCATTACCAATGTTTGCAACAATTTTCTCTCTTTGGCTTAGTCAACAGTATAGTAGCGATCGCACTCCCAACATTCGTCATCACTACAAACTTACAGCAGTTTTCATGTAATTGAACCACATTGTAAATCTGTTAGAATCAAAAGATTTTAGCTTGTACAATTAAAATTTACCCAAAAATTGATTAATTTGAAGTTGCAGTTTTTCCCTTAATTGTTGCGCCTGTTGATAGGCTACTGCACGCCCTTTATTTGAGTGGTTATCCAATCCTGCTGGTTGCAAAGGGCTAATAAAGTAACGCAAACGAGTTTTCATTGCCCAAACTCCCATTGAGGGAAACAAAAGTAAGGCAAACATTAAAAGCGACAAAGGTAAGAATGGTAGTTTGACTAGTCGTTTTAATGTGGTGAAATTAACAGCCCAAGGATGCAGAGATTCGCTGCCGATGCAAACTACTGGCAGAATCGGAATATGATAGCGATCGCTCAACTGAATAAAACTCACATGAAACTTTTCTAGTTGATAGCGTTTTCTCCAACCTTTCAAAGGGCCGCGAATACCTTCGGGTGCATATAAAAGAATTTTACCTTGGGCAATAGCTGACTCGAAATCATCTAATTCGGCTCGCACTCCACCTAAAACCTGCGACCATTGAGGTGGTAGCCACCAAATCACCCAAGGATGCTCAAATAATACTGGATTTGCTATCGGTTGGACTACCCATCCTTTGGCTTCACTTAATAAATAAGCCAAGGTTAAAAAGTCCCAAGGAAAACACATCCCTGCATGATTCATAGCCACAATCAATGGCCCTGTTGGCGGCAAGTTTTCAACTTGTTGCAACTCTCCCCGAAAATAGTATTTAACGATAAGAGCAAGAATTTCTTTGCCAAAAGCTTGTTGATATTTAGGATCGAATTCACCAACTTCTTTTCGGGGTGAACGAAAACCCAGACGCAACCAACGACTCAGCAACGCTAGATAAAATCCGCCAGGAATTAAAAATAATCCATATTCTAGCCAATTCCAACCATCTGGATCTGGGTGATAGTGCTGCCAATGGCGATTGAATAAAATTAGCCACCCTGGAGGATACCAAAGACAAAACCAATCAAACCAGTTAAATATATAGCCTTCACCTGGTGCATTTTCTAGTTGACTGTTTAATAACTTTTCGGAGCGTTGATTAATCAAAACAGTTAAAGATTAAGATTAGGCAAAACAAATTTATTCAAAGCGCATTGTAGCTTCTTAGTTTTGTAACTGCCATCTTACCAGAGAAGTACACGGGCAGGGGCACAACATGTTGTGCCCCTACGATTATCTGTAACTCACTATTTTGTAATCTGCCGCAGTTGCTAAACTAGCGATATAAAAGCTTTGATCGAATACAAAATGAGCTTGTATATAGATACTTTATATATAATAAATATGAAAAATTAATCTCAATGCAATTCATTAAAATATGACGCACTACTAATTTTTTAGCTGTGTGCGATCGCTGAGAATAATTTAATTAAATCGCTTTAAATAATACTATTGTGAATCTTATATTGGGCAAAATTTAATGTTTATTTTAGATATACCTTCTACAGCCAACAGTAAGCCGCAAACACTGATAACTGAATATTGATGTTCCGCCAAAAGATGAAATTGGTAACGACTGATGATTATTCAAATTCATCCTCAAGCTGGAGACGAATGGCGAGACATCTGTCCTACTCTTCCTACTATGGAACTAAGAAAACCACTCAAAATTCCAGATTCGATCCGCGAACTTCGGCAGCAACTCCATCTTTCTCAAGAAAAGTTTGCAGCCAAGTTAGGAGTTTCCCTACGAACAATCAATCGTTGGGAGAATGGATCTACAGTGCCCTCACAGATGGCACTAAAGCTGATTGAAGAAATGTTAGAGAGGATGGGCGAAGCAGATAAAAAATTAGTGAACGAGTATCTCCCAAAATCGGAGCAACGGCAGGACTCTTAGGATGACGGTTAAAGTACCTGAAAAAATTTTAATAATGCGTTATCGGTTCATAGCTTTTAGTGTGATGATTTTGGCAGTCATAACGGCACTGCTGTTGACAAAAGTCTTACTGCCAGTTCTCGATCCGAGCGTATTTACATTATTTTATGCTGCTGTGGCAGTCAGCGCTTGGTATGGCGGTATGAAACTTGGAGTGCTAGCGATCGCTTTATCTGTGACAACTGCGCTCTATTTTTTGATCGATCCAGTCTATTCCTTCGATTTCCTCAGCCTCAAAGTCCTGGTACAATTAACCACATTCTCACTAGTATCCTTCTTAATTACTGCGCTCTCTTCAGAGTTGCGAACTGCTAGACGCAAGGCAGAGACAAGCCTTAAGTTATTGCAAAATAGCGAAATGCGGTTTAGGCAACTGGCAGAATCCAACATCATTGGAGTCATTGTCACTGATATTAATAAGGGCTTCATTATGGAAGCCAATGATGCTTTTCTGAACACGATCGGCTATACGCGAGAAGATTTTTCTGCTAACCAAATAAACTGGCAAGAAATTACCCCACCGGAGTATCTTCTTTTGAGCGAACGTTCAGTGGAAGAAGTGAGAACTACTGGAATATGTAAGCCTTTTGAGAAAGAATACATTCGTAAAGATGGCGATCGCATTCCTGTTCTGCTCGGTTCTGTGACGCTGGGAAATACTCAAGAAACAGTTATTGCCTTTGTTGTTGATTTGAGCGAACAGCAAGCAGCGCTACGCGATCGCAAACAAGCAGAAGCGGCATTACAGCAAGCCAATCAGCGGAATACACGCACTCTGGAAAACATGAGTGATGCATTTATTACTCTAGACCGAGACTGGCGAATTATCTACCAAAATGCCGAAGCAGAACAAATTAACGGCAAATCCCGCACAGAGGTCATTGGGAAGTCACACTGGGAGGAGTGGTCTGCATCAGTAGGTACGAATGTAGAGCATCAGTATCGACGGGCAATGGCAGAACAGATTCCCGTCCACTTCGAGCATCACTACTACTTACCGCCCAAGTATGACTTGTGGCTGGAGATACACGCCTATCCTAGTGAAGATGGTCTTGATATTTTCTTCCGCGACATCAGCGAACGCAAACAAGTAGAACGAACTTTGCGGGAGAAAGAGGAACGTCTAAGGTTAGCTAATGAACGGTTTGAGTTAGCAGCATCTGCGGTAAACTGTCTGATTTATGACTGGAATATAGAACAGGATCGCGTTGAAAGAACCGAAGGATTAACCCGAATTTTGGGATATTCCTTGGCAGAATCTAAACCAACTGGTAGTTGGTGGTTTGAGCATGTCCATCCTGAAGATTTGCAAAGCCTACAAGAGGCGATACTTGCTTTGGCAAATAGCGATCGCTATGCTGCCGAGTACCGAATTCGCAATAAAAACAATCAGTATATCTATGTTTTGGATCAGGGGATAGTGGTGCAACGGGATGCAGATGGAAACCCATTACGTTTAGTTGGCAGCACTACAGATATTAGCAAACGCAAACAGGCAGAAGCAGCAATCCAAGCAAGTAAGGAGCGGCTCAGGAGTTTTGTGAAAGCAAATATAGTTGGCATTCTCTTTGGTGATGTGAATGGTAGCATCACTGAAGCCAATGACGAGTTTTTGCGAATTGTCGGCTATACCCAAGAGGATATCCAAGCAGGTAGATTACGGTGGGCTGATATCACGCCAGCTGAGTACCAATATTTAGACGAGCTGGCTATTGCCGAGGCAACAGCAAAGGGAACCTGTACTCCTTACGAGAAGGAATTTATTCGCAAAGATGGTTCCAGCGTCCCAGTTGTAGTTGGCTACTCCCTTTTAGGAGAATCTCGCCACAAATCAGTCGCATTCATTCTGGATATTAGCGATCTCAAACAAGCTAAAAAAGCGCTGAGTCAGAGTCAAGAGCAATTTCAAGCTTTTATGGACAATATTCCCGCTGCTGCATGGATTACGAATGCAGAGGGACGTGTACTTTACCTCAGTCCAACTTATTTCAGCACATTCAATGTGCCAACAAATAAGGCAATCAATAAAAACATTTTTGACCTATACCCAGTTCAAATCGCTCAACCCCTTCTGGATAACATTAGAATCGTTGCCGAGAGGAATCAGGTTGTTCAAACGATTGAGTCTGCCCCACGCACAGATGGCACTCTTGGCGAATTTTTAGTCTATAAGTTTCCCATTGCCGATGCGTCTGGCCAATGCCTGGTAGGAGGGGTTGCAATTGACATTACCGAACGCGAACGCGCCCTTCGCGAACGTCAGCTTGCAGAACAAGCCTTACAAGAGCGCAGTGAAAGACTTAAACTGCTTTCGGAAACGACCAGTGATTTGCTTTCAACCGAGCGCCCCTTGGATCTAATGAACAGCTTGTTTAGCAAACTCTCGGCGCAAATGGATTTGCATTGTTACTTTCACTATTTAATCGAGACACACGAAAATAAGCAGAAACTTCGGTTAGTAGCTTGGAACGGCATTACTGATGAAGTATTTCAAGCAATTGAATACCTGGAATTTAATCAAGGGATATGCGGACTAGTAGTGCAAGAACGCCGTCAAATCGTCGTCAATAATGTGCCGCACTCTACCCATCGCCATGCCTACACTCTCCATGCTTTAGGAATTACAGCCTATGCAGGTCAACCCTTAATTGTTCAAGGAAAGCTACTTGGTGTCCTCTCCTTTGCCAGTCGCACCCGTACCAATTTCACTTCTGGGGAAATAGCTTTATTACAAGCAACCTCCGATCAGGTGGCAGTTGCTCTGGAACGCGCTCAGTTAATGGCTTCGTTAGAGCGACGGAAAGAAGAATTAATCCAAGCTAATCGGATCAAAGATGAATTTTTGGCGGTACTTTCCCACGAACTTCGCACGCCGTTAAACCCGATCTTGGGATGGTCGAAGTTACTGCAAACGAAAAAGTATGATGAAACAACCACCACTCGCGCTCTCGAAACCATTGAGCGCAATGCCAAGCTGCAAACCCAATTAATTGAAGATTTACTGGATGTCTCTCGTATTCTGCAAGGTAAGCTGAGTCTGAATATTTCTCCTGTGAATCTAGAAACTGCGATCGCCGCAGCAATAGAAACTGTACGTCTAGCCGCTGAAGCCAAATCGATCAATTTGCGATTTACGGTTTTAGACTTTGGCGTGAGCGCTCAGCCCTTCTCTGCGGGATGGTACGCGAACGACAAGTCTCAGGAACCATCGAACAATTTTGGATTAGACAATTCTCAAATAAATTTAGAATCTATCGATTTTGATAAGCAACCAGACAATCTCAAATCCCAAATTCAAGTTGTGCTGGCAGCGCACCAAAGTTGCAATTCCAAATTTCTAGTAACAGGTGATTCTGGTCGCTTGCAGCAAGTTATCTGGAATCTACTTTCTAATGCTATTAAGTTTACACCCCAAGGTGGACAGGTAGAAATCAGTTTAGAGTCTGTTGGTTCTCAAGCTCAACTTCGAGTCAGTGATACAGGTAAGGGAATTAGTCCTGACTTCTTACCATTCGTCTTTGACTACTTTCGACAAGCTGATGGTGCAACCACTAGAAAATTCGGGGGACTGGGATTAGGATTAGCTATCGTTCGTCACATTGTCGAGCTACATGGTGGCACAGTTAAGGCAGAAAGTTTGGGTGAAGAACAGGGAGCAACCTTTACAGTTATCCTACCGCTGAACCAGGTCGATCTAAATAGCCATCAGATTGCCTCTCTACCTGATGATTTGCCCGATTTCAATGGGTTGAAAGTTCTGCTTGTAGATGATGAGCGTGATACGCGAGAGTTAATTGCTTTCATTTTGGAGCAGTCTGGTGCGGTAGTAATCCAGGCCGCATGTGCGATGGAAGCACTACAAGTTATGCCTCAGTTCCAGCCAAATCTGCTGTTAAGCGACATTGGAATGCCGGAAGTAGACGGCTATATGCTGATTCGTAAAATTAGAGCTATGTCACCAGAACTTGGAGGAAAGATTCCTGCGATCGCCCTTACAGCTTATGCTGGTGAGGTTGATTATCAACAGGCAATTGCCGCCGGATTTGGGCAGCATATCACCAAACCAGTAGAGCCAGCTAAATTACTTCGAGCGATCGCCAACCTTATTTATAGTTGTAGTAATCTGCCTTAGATCCGCGACTTCTCAAATAAATTGCGGATCTGGTGTTAATTAAGAAACTTAATTAACTTTACAACTCGTTCCTTAACTTCATCTCGAACGCAGCAAAAAGTTTCAATTGATTGCCCATCTGGCTCGTCAAGCTGCCAATCTTCAAACACATCTCTTAAACCCACTCTTGGGGTAAATTAACACCACACCCACATACCACATAATGAGATTACAGCATAATAATCACTTAAAGGCTATGTTGCCTTAGCAAGTACAGTACCAGAATTTAAGCCAAATAGCATTACAGAAGTAGCGATCGCTACTTCAAAATGATTACCACCTCCAACTAATGCTGCGGACGATGAAATTAGTTTGGATAAATAGTGGCACGGCAATTAACAAAATGTCCTTTTGAGCTTAATTACATTACCCAAAAAGTCTATCTAAAAAACAAAAAGCCCCACGCTCTTATCATAGCGTGGGGCTTTTTGTTTGTTTGAATAAGAACCTGGCATCGAGCTATTTTTGCGTAGGGCTACCCCTAAACTATCGTTGCCGCAGCAGCGTTTCACCTCTGAGTTCGGGAAGGGTTCAGTGTGGTTCCACCGCGCAATAGACACCAGGAAAAAATG
>JADEXV010000093.1 GCA_015206945.1 Nostocales cyanobacterium LEGE 12452
CGTAATTGACGGTATTCAAGCTAGAGGAGAAAAAGGGAACTACAGTACAGAGCGTGTAAAATTTAATTCTAATTCATCTGCTTAATTTTTCGTTACATAGTTGTAAATTTTTCCGCCCACCTACTTAATTACCGTCACCGAATTGCCAAAGATTCCGACCCAAAGCCGAGCGAGTATATAATACAGTGGTGGATGCTGTGGATCGTCTACCTCCAAAGATATAATTGTGTCACGTAAGCCTTTTTCCATATTGGGACTCTGGAATTTGGCAAAACTTTCCTTATTAATTATGCGACCATTAAATATTTGTTGCTTGGCTTCATTTGCCGTATAACCAGAAATTCGCAATGAGGTGAAAGTCTCATCGTGCCAGTAAACTTTGCGGTCAAGGTTAAAAAAACGAAAAAATATACCCACCATTAACAAAACGACAATAAGAAACCGCAACCTATTTGGAGCAAGTTGGAGATGCCGCATAACTAAATTTCACAATAACTTGTATAACAATTATCTACTTTAACGAAACAACTTGATGACTCTCAAAACTAGTTATTAAAAATGTCTAACTCAATAGTAGTGGGTTGCAATTATAGATAGTGAGTTATTCAAGTAGCGGAAGTAGTAATTAGACTCAGTAATTTTTTGTGCAAAATAGCAATTGTATATTTAGCTACAAAATTACTTGTTTAGTCAAGTAGGAAAACTGGATTTATGTACTTCAAGCAGGCTGAACTGTGCAACAATGAACTTTTCAAGAATTGTCAGCTATGGAAGAATTGTTTGCCTAGTTGATAGCTCGGCAGATAATTGATTATTAGGTGAGATATTACGTCGGCGCAAATTACGAGTTTTAGCGAATTTCCAGATTGAATAATAGTTATCACTATAAACAATATCTGTCTTGAATTTATACTTTTTTTCTATGCTTTTACCCCAAGCCTCTGAAGGATTAAGTAAAAACACATCAGTAAACCCATTAGGAATTTTAGGAATTTTTTGATTGTTTACCAACAGAAATCGCACTTTTGGTTCCAAAAGATAGCTTAAAGAAAAGACATGACCATAATTATTGCCCAAAGCATCACTAATCAAAAGTGGACGATTACTCTGATTAATGATTTGGGCAACTTGGGGATTGCTAGAATTCATACCCTTATTCCACCAAGTTTCTGTCTGGGAACTCACCTTAGAAGAAATCAAACCACAAATAATTACTAATGCCATGATTATGTGCCAAAAGCTTCGACGCGATCTGCTGCCATTATATAGTTGCGTAGTTAGTAAATAGGCAACAGCTAATTGGATTCCTAAATAAGATGGGATTAAATATGGTTCGATAGACGATTTTATACTCCCAGCAATTAAATCTGGCAGTATTATGGGTAATGCTGGTACTACAATTAACGTGATGATAAAAGACCAAGTTTTATAGTTAGTTGATCGACAAATAAAATAAATTGAATATCCTACCAAACTTAAAAAAGCTAGTGCGATTAAATAGCCTAGATAATTTTCTGTTCTAAGGCTTATATCAAAAAAAATCCGACTTAACTGCATCAATAAAAATGGAAAGCGAGGTATGAAATCTGACTGTATTGTTGTTTTATCTGCTGAAATTAAAAATTGAAAATAGTCACCAATTACAACTGTTAGCCAAGGCATGAAAGCTAAAAAACTCACTAGTGATGCTAGTAGATAAGTTCTCACAGTTTCAGTAAACTTAAAATTGGCAGTTATTATCACATAAATTCCATGAGCAACTGCTACAAATGCACTCCAAAGAAATGTATAAAGACTAATGGCTAAAGTAACTGCATAAATGCTCCAGCTAGCGAATAAATCGGGTTCTTGTCGTTCTTTTTCTAGCTCGTCTTCTAGCCGTATAGCTCGCAGCAGAGACGCACTGGATAGTAAAATGGTGACTAGCCAAAGAATATATTCTTGTGCTTCTTGGGCGTATACTAGGTGAATTGGAGAGACAGCCATGAGTGCGATGGCTACGCCCGCCGCAGGCATCGCAACACCAGGAACCGATAATGGCACATTAAATAATTCTCGGCATAGCCAATAAACACAAGGAAACGCCAGCAAACTGATGCAGGCTGATAAACTTCTAATCGCCGTCACTGAATTACCAAATATTTCCATCCACAATCTGGCTATTATGTAATACAAGGGTGGATGCTGAGAATCTTGTTTTGCCAAAGACATAATTGTGTCATTTAAGCTTTTTTCCGGATTTGTACCTTGAAACTGAGCAAAACTTTCTTTGCCAATCAGACGATTATTAAAAAGTTGCTGTTTAGCTTCATTTGCCGTATAACCAGAAATTCGCAATGAGGCATAAGTTTCATCGTGCCAGAAAACTTTACTATCAAGATTAGAAAAGCGAAATAATATACCCATCGTCAATAAGAAGATAGTTAAAAATCGCAACCAACTCGGAGCAAATTTGAGATGGCGCATAAGTGGGTTTCCTAAAAAGTTTTCTCAAATCATCTAATTAAGTGGGCTGGATGAGGTGCCGCAGCTGCGCCCGTGGTAGACATCGCCAAGACTTCAAGCAAAGCCTACTTGTTAAACATCGCCAAGCGGACTTTAATTTGATTGGGAAGATTGGCAATCTACACCTCTCCTTTATTAACTACAAAAAGACATGGGCAAGGTTGTATCAAATCCCGCAAAACTGGATTTGGTTTTGAAACCGAGATATCAATGGAGTGTAAAATACACTAGATGTAGCCGCATCTATGGTCAGGCGACTCCATAGCTACCGTGCGTTGAGCGATCGCTTTGCGGGCTATAGTTCTCAATTCTCGTAACGCCAATAAAGGATTGTTTTTTGCCTCTAGCACGAATGGCACTAAGATAAGGGCAAATCCATTACTCATAAGGCTTTTGGGTGTGGGGTGTCGGGTGTCGGGTGTTGTGAGGAAGAAGTTAATTAATATCAGTACAAGTTTTCTACTTTTCTTAATTTTTTCCGACACCCGACACCCTACCCCCGACACCCTTTCCTGGCAAAGGTTTCATCTTTTCTTAGTGCCATTCGCCTCTAGCACAATATAGGGTATAGAACGAGCGATGCCTACGGTGGGCTACGGCTACGCCACGCCACTTGGTATTGTTAACCGATCAGAATTCAAGGTAGCAGTTTAAAGTAGCTGTATCAGCAGATTGATAATACTCCCTTGGCAAGAAAATAAACTCTTGCTTTTAAGCTATCGGAGGCTAAGATCGCACAGATGCAACAGCAGAATTTCTTGCGTTCGATTCCCAAAGAGTTATTGAGAGTGCCACTCCGTGTAGCTCTTGTAGTACCTTTCGTCGTGCAAATCTCTGTTGCTGTAGGCTTAACAGCATTCTTATCTTTAAAAAATGGTCAAAAAGCTGTTAATGAGGTTGCTACTCAGCTCCGAAATGAAGTTACAATTCGGATTCATCAACATGTGACCGATTACATAAAAATCCCCCAACTCGTCACTCAGATTAACGCCAATGCTGTCCATATTGGTCAGTTAAGTTTAAAAGATGCAAAAAGTTTAGAACGCCATTTATGGCATCAAATGCAGTTATTCAAACCCTTAAAGCCGATCGCTTTTGCAAGTACACAAGGAGGAATTCATTCAGTTGATCGCCTTTACGATGGTTCACTAGTCATCCGAAAAAAAGATCAATCAACAGGTAACAATTACTATACCTACAGCACTGATCACCAAGGTAATCTTGTCAAGTTGATTCAAATTAACAAAACCTTTGATCCTCGCACTCGCCCCTGGTACACAAATGCTGTGAAAGCGGGCAAACTTACTTGCACAGAAATATATTCATATTTTTCTTCATCAGGGCTAGCGTTCAGTGCAACCCAACCTCTTTATAACCAGACAGGTACTTTGCTTGGAGTGACGAATGCAACGTTATCTCTCTCACAACTGAGTGAGTTTTTGCACAGTTTAAAGATTGGTCGCTCAGGAAAGACATTTATTGTTGAGCATTCTGGAGAGTTGGTAGCAACTTCAACCGCGGAGCAACCTTTTATCCTGAGTGATCAAGCAGGAAAAAAGACATCAAAACGGCTCAGAGCGATCGCTAGTAGCGATCGGATCACTCATCTGACAATACAGTATTTGCAATCCCAATTTGGTAACTTTAGGAACATTTCTTATAGTCAGCAGCTAGAATTTGAAATTGATGGCAAGCGGCAATTCGTACAGTTAATGCCCTTTACAGCCGACTGTGGGCTAAATTGGGTAATTATCGTGGTGGTTCCAGAAGCCGACTTTATGGAGCATATCGAAGCTAACACCCGAACCACTATTTTGCTGTGTTTAGGATCGTTGATATTGGCTACAGTCATAGGAGTGATTACTTCTCATTGGATTACTCAGCCAATTCTCTGTTTGAGTCTTGCCTCTAAGGAAATTGCTAATGGAAAGTTAGACCAAACCGTTACAGTAGAGGGCATCAAAGAATTAAGAGTTCTTGCTCAAGCTCATAATCAAATGGCTGCTCAATTACAAGATTCATTTGCTGGACTCTTAGAGGCTAACAGGCAATTAGAAGCTGAAATTAACGAGCGTAAGCACGTAGAAGAACAGTTACGACATAATGCGTTTCACGATGCACTGACAGGTCTACCAAACCGAGCTTTCTTTATGGAGAGCTTAAAACACACACTACAGCGAGCCAAGCGACAGAAAAATTATTTATTTGCTGTACTATTTCTCGACTTGGATCGGTTTAAGGTGATCAATGATAGCCTTGGACATCTACAAGGAGACCAATTTCTAATTGCTATTGCAAATAGACTAGAAGTATGCATACGCTCCACGGATATAGCTGCACGGCTTGGGGGAGACGAATTTACAATCCTGCTTGACGAAATCCAGAATGTGTCAGAAGCCATCAAAGTAGCTGAACGAATTCAACAAGAACTGACATTACCCCTTGAGCTTGACGGGCAAGAAGTATTTACAACGGCAAGTATTGGCATTGCCCTGAGTTCGACAGTAGACTATGACCAACCAGAAAACTTGCTAAGAGACGCTGATACGGCTATGTACCGAGCCAAGGCATTGGGCAAAGCTCGCTATGAACTATTCAACCAAGAAATGTATACTAAAGCTCTGGTCAGATTGCAGTTAGAGAACGATCTACGTCGAGCGATCGAACGCCATGAGTTTCAGCTTTATTACCAACCGATTATTTCTCTCGCTAATGGCAGACTTTCAGGTTTTGAGGCTCTGCTGCGCTGGCAGCATCCAGAGCGTGGTTTAATTTCTCCCACAGATTTTATCCCCCTAGTAGAAGAAACCGGAATGATTGTCGAGGTTGGCTACTGGACACTATATGAGGCGTGCCGCCAGATGCAAAGCTGGCAGGTGCGCCATCCAACAAACTCGTTAGAGAAAATCAGCGTCAATCTCTCAGTCAAGCAATTTGCTCAACGGGATTTAATTGAGCATATTGGGGAAATTTTGCACTCGACTGGTCTTGATGCTAGCAGTCTCATGTTAGAAATTACTGAAAGTGTAATTATGGAAAATGGCGATGAGGCAAATGCTGCACTCTCAGAACTTCGGAAGATGGGTATTAAGTTCTCAATTGATGATTTTGGTACAGGCTACTCTTCATTAAGCCGTCTCCATAGCTTTCCAATTAGTTTGTTGAAAATTGACCGTTCCTTTGTCAGCCCGATAGATGCTAATGGCAAGAATTTAGAAATTATTGAGACAATTATCACATTGGCACACAAATTAGGTATGGATGTTACCGCCGAAGGAGTGGAGACAAAAGAGCAGCTAGCATTTCTGAAGAAGTTGAACTGTGAATATGGACAAGGATATTTTTTCTCACGTCCTTTAGAGAAGGCAGCAGCAGTGGCATTAATCGTGAAAAATTCTCAGTGGTAAGGTTTTTTTGAGAGGATTTGGATAACGCCATCTGGCAAAATCTGCAATATTAGATATAGTTAAAAAATCAATAGTTTTAAACTGCCGATCAATAGCAGGAAGGCTGCATATTTTAGCTCCAATATTCAAGTATGCCTGCAAAATTTTCGGAATTTCAACATTAGATGAATCTGGAAAATCTTGAGTCAGTTCTAAACAAAATTGTGAATTTGGATAAACCAAAATACTTGGATGCATCAAGTTATTATGCCGAAAATAATCATAAGCCCAAGTAGCTTGCCCAGGACATTGTGTTAGTAATGATGCACAACCAAAGAAATATTGGTTTTTACTCCAGATGAGATAATTTGCCAACCCTTCCCAAAGTAGTAAAAGTGCCTGACTATTGCGATATTCCTTAGCTATACATGCACGCCCAACTTCCACTGATACTTGAAGCACAGAATTGGGAATTCCATTAAGATTAAATATATCGGTAGCATCAAAGCCTAGTCTTTGAGAAGCCATTATATAGGTCTGCATCCGATAAGTTCCAATCGTTTTACCTGTATGTTTGGAGATTAAAATTAAATGATGGCAAACCGCATCAAACTTATCTATATCCATCTGAGTCAAGTTAGAAGCAGAAAATCCCAAGCCCAGTTCAAGATTAAAAACTTCAAAGCGCAACCGAAAAATTGATTCTAATTCTTCTTCAGTTGAAGCCAGCCGTAGGGTATATTTTTCAGTTTGAAGGACGGGAAAATCTTCAAGAGGGGGAGGAGGATTCAGTGGGTAATTGATGCGTCCAGAAACTTCCATCTATCTTCCTACTTAGATTTGCGAAAATATTCTACTAGGATTTAGGCACTATACAAACAGGTCACATTATGCATTAATGTGTCGAAGTGTAATTGAGACAGTTTTCGATAAAAGATGCTTTAGAGCAATACCTTTCGGTTAAGGATTTTTTGTACTGATTTTTGACCTGTAAAGACGCGTTAGCGTAGCAAGACGTTAGCATAGTGGGGCGATCGCGATCGCGTCTCCAAGAGTTGCTCAGTCCAATTTTGCGTCTTTACCAAAGATTTTAGGTTGAACTAAACGGTATTGTGGTCTAGAGAGCTTTTTTACTTTCTTAGATTAGGGTTAGAGTGCTTTTATTATGGGCATTAATTCCCAAAAAATCTGGCAATAAGATACAAAATTTTCTTTTGATATACGCTATAGATGTAAGTCATAGTATTTTACACAAACCCTGATATACAGCAGAATACAGAATTCCGAATTCCGAATTCAGGAGTAAAAGACGCTTTATATTTGGGCAATAGACTTAGCTTGTGTACCTCAGCAACTTGAAATTTGCTGTATATTGGGACGACCACTGACCTCAGTGAGGGAGTTATGTCAATTGGTCGACCGAGAGAACTTGCTATGGTTTTCAAAAGTTGAAGTATCACAACAAGCTTTATCAAAACAAATTTTAGAATTTTCAGCTTCAAAATCAGTTCTGCCAGTTCTGAATTAATTTGCTAACTGCACATCAAAGGGCTATTCCCGCTTGCTAGAGTGTGAGTAGTTCACGTAAAATATAATGCCATTGTTGCAGCAGTTCTCATGACCTCATCTGCGTCGTTTGACACATTAGAGTCTTTACAGGCGGATATCGCTGAATTGATCGTTCGTTTACCGACATTAAAAAATCGGCAATTTATTCAGCAAGCACTTACTACTATTGTTCGTCTAGCTGATAATGAAATTGAGCGTCTCGATTGGAAAATATTATCTGCTGCATTAGCAGATATGGAGCGCGGTTTCCAGCTTTTTTATGATTACCGACACGTTCGCAAAGTCACCATCTTTGGTTCTGCTCGTTTAGCGCCAGATAGACCAGAATATCAAATGGCCCTTGAGTTTGCTCGCGCTGTTTCTCAATTAGGATTCATGGTGATGACTGGTGGTGGTGGTGGAATCATGCAGGCGGGTCATGAAGGTGCTGGGCGAGAAAATTCCTTTGGATTAAACATTCAGTTACCCTTTGAACAGCAAGCAAACCCTTTTATAGAGGGCGATCCCAAGCTAATTAACTTCAAATATTTCTTCACCCGTAAGCTGTTTCTCCTCAAAGAAAGTGATGCTGTAGCCCTGTTTCCGGGGGGCTTTGGCACTCAAGATGAAGCTTTTGAATGTATGACATTAAGCCAAACTGGTAAATTTGGGCCAGTACCTTTAGTTTTAATCGATCGCCCTGGTGGTGATTACTGGCGCTCTTGGAGCGAATATATTGATAAGCAATTAGTGCAAAATGGTCTTGTCAATCCTGAAGACCCCAGTCTTTACACGGTGACAGATAACCTGGATGTGGCTTGTGATGCTATCACCCGTTTTTACCAGGTTTATCATTCCAGCCGCTATGTAGCCAATAAATTAGTCATCCGCCTGAAGACAGATATATCAGACGCTCTGTTAGAACAACTTAATGCTGATTTTAGCGACATTATTATTCAAGGAAGAATTGAAAAAAGTCAGGCATTACCTCAAGAAGCACAAGATGAAACTGTTGGACTACCTCGCCTCATTTTGTACTTCAATCAACGCGATTTGGGGCGCTTGTATCAGATGATTGCCACAATTAACCAGATGGGTACTCCTTCATTAGAGGATGTAGCGCATCCAGAAAGGAAGTAGGTAAGCTAAAACACATCTAATTTGCTTTGCATATTAAAATTTTCTCAATACCTTGTGGGGTGGACATCTTGTCCGCCCCGGACGGGTGAGACACCCATCCACAAGAGTTTTTCTAATGCACTATTTAAGGCTACACACGCCACTACTGGTCTGTCAAATTCATTTTGACGGTTAGAGAGACGCGATAAATTGCCGTCTTTACAGGGATCTATCCATCAATTATTTATTGACAGACTACTACTTACAGATGAGAAAAACACTAGTTATTATGACTCAATACTGATTTTTGTAAAAAAGCTTGTATATTAGCACAGTAAACAACGCTTGAGATCCTAACAGAGGAATAAAAAATGCTGGAATTATTGGGTTCAGGTTTGGTGTCGCTTTGGCTGGAAATGGCTGGGGTACAAATCAAGCCTCTAGATGCCTTAGATGCTTTGACTTGGCAAAGTAGTCCTGGCTTAGTTCTTGCCCCCGATCCAAATCCAGCTGGGGCGACTACGGTGCAGGAATATCTGAAAAAGCTCATCACATCAAAAGTAGTGGCACAAAATCTGGCTGAGAATCAGGGGATTTGGATGCAGTCAGGGCCAATGCTGATGGCCAATCATCAAGGTACGACACCTCTGCCTGCTGCTTCTTTAACCAAAATTGCCACTTCACTAGTTGCTTTGAAAACTTGGGGGCCAGATTATCAATTTGATACTTTGGTGAGTGTCACTGGCTCCGTGGTAAATGGAGTGGTGCAGGGCGATTTGGTGATTACAGGGCGTGGCGATCCTTTGTTTGTTTGGGAAGAAGCGATCGCTCTTGGTAATACTCTCAATAAAATGGGCATCAAGCAAGTAAAGGGGAATTTGATTATTACTGGCAGTTTTGCCATGAATTTTCAACGTCAGCCAATGCTAGCCGGTCTGATGCTCAAGCAAACGCTAAATCGTGCAACTTGGGGACGCCCTGCGATTTATACACACTCAATTATGCCCAAGGGAACACCTAAGCCTCAAGTTCTGATTGCAGGCGGGGTGAAAGTTGAAGCCCAACCAAACCCTCAACAAACTTTGTTACTGCGTCATCGCTCATTGCCCTTGAAGCAACTAATCAAGGAGATGAACGTTTACAGTAACAACGATATGGCAGAGATGCTGGCAGATTCAGTAGGGGGAGCAACTGTAGTTCAATCAACTGCTGCTAACCTGGCGAGAGTGCCACAAGTGGAAATTCAGTTAATCAATGGTTCTGGACTGGGCCCCGAAAATCGCATTTCCCCTAGAGCGGCTTGTGCCATGTTGATGGCTATTCAAGCTGAGGCATCTGCCCATCAACTGAATCTAGCTGACTTGTTCCCCATGTCTGGATTCGATCACCGGGGGACACTGCACGCCAGACACATTCCCCTGGCGACTGTGATCAAAACTGGTACTCTCCGGGATGTGAGCGCTTTAGCGGGAGTGATGCCCACACGCGATCGCGGTTTGGTTTGGTTTGCTATTATCAACCGTGGGACAAATGTCTGGGGTTTGCGGACTGGACAAGACCAACTTTTGCAAAGTGTTGTCAAACAATTACAACTACCTCCAACCGTTCCTGTTAACCTCACTCCCCACTCAGCCATCAACTCTTTACCCCAGCTAGGTGCAACTAATCGGAATGAAATCTTATACAAAAGTTAGTTCATCCATAGTCTACAGTTAGAACAGAGAGCGGACTAGTCTTATTAGCAATCCAAAAGTTTTATTGATGGGTAAAAACCGAACTTGTAAAGGGTAAATGTCCATAATAGCTTTTGGGTTAAATTTTCCATTAAGTTGATTACAGGTAGTTCGCAAAATGACCTAACCCCGTAGGGGAAAGAGCAGGCGAAACCGGAAGTAAAAATAACTGTAAATAGATTTGTCACGACTAAGCAACAATTAAGCTTATAAATTAGGTTGTGATTATGCGATTTCCCAAAAAATCTCGGTCTCTACGTCAACTTACTACTCATGTTTTAGCGATCGCGCTAGGAGTTGTGCTAGCAGTTAGCACATTGCAGGTGTTACCTTCCCAAGCTGAACCAGCACCCACAAGAACTGCTGGAGAGACTTCAAATCTAATTGCTCAAAGGCAATCACCAGCTAGTGCTGCGATTGGTAGCAGTAGCTTTGTTACAGCAGCAGTGAATCGTGTTGGTTCAGCAGTTGTCCGCATTGATACTGAGCGAACAATTACTCGCCGCGTCGATCCATTTATGGAAGACCCCTTTTTTCGCCGATTTTTTGGTGACGGTTTCTCCCAACAGATTCCTTCTGAGCAGTTACGCGGTTTAGGCTCAGGTTTCATTATTGACAAGAGCGGGTTAGTTTTGACTAATGCTCATGTGGTCGATAAGGCTGATAAAGTAACAGTTCGACTCAAGGATGGCCGCACCTTTGAAGGGAAGGTTCAGGGTATTGATGAAGTCACAGATTTGGCAGTAGTCAAGATTAACGCTGGTAACGATTTACCAGTTGCGCCTTTGGGTTCTTCCACTAATGTACAAGTAGGAGACTGGGCGATCGCAGTCGGTAATCCTTTGGGATTCGATAATACTGTTACCTTGGGAATTGTCAGTACCCTCAAACGTTCCAGCGCCCAAGTTGGCATTAGTGACAAACGCTTGGATTTCATTCAGACAGACGCCGCTATTAACCCTGGTAACTCTGGCGGGCCACTATTGAATGGTCAAGGTGAAGTAATTGGTATCAACACAGCCATTCGCCCTGATGCAATGGGTATTGGGTTTGCCATTCCTATTGATAAAGCTAAAGCGATCGCCGCGCAACTGCAACGTGATGGCAAAGTTGCTCACCCTTATCTAGGTGTGCAAATGCTAACTTTGACACCCGATCTCGCCAAGCAAAATAACACCGATCCCAACTCTCCGATTCAGATACCAGAAATCAATGGGGTTTTTGTCATGCGAGTTGTCCCCAATTCTCCAGCCGCATCTGCGGGTATCCGGCGCGGGGATGTAATTCTGCAAGTTGATGGTAAAGCAATTACCAGTGCCGAACAATTGCAGAATGTTGTGGAAGATAGTCGCCTTGGTCAAGTATTACAAGTAAAAGTGCAACGGGGTAATAAGACAGAGCAGCTTTCAATACGGACAGCTGAGTTGCAAAATGCTTCTTAGTTAAAAGGGCGGTTAGAAACCGCGTCAACACAAACTTGTGTTGAGCGGAGTCGAAATACAAAACCCACACTTCGACAAGCTCAGTGACCGCCTCCGTGGGTTTAAAAAACCCTTAATTTTTTCTTAGTCCGCGGAGGCGGACTTTGCCTGTGTAGCCGCGAATTCCATTCGCTTAAGTTGGGGCAAATACGTCTGCTTCCATTTGTTGAAGAGTATCTTCAATGCGTTGCTGGAGTTCAGCATTTACGAGACAATCCGCCTTTATACACCAGATCGCGCCATCTTGACAAAAAAGCAAATTGACAAGTGGGTGCTTGTGCGTAGCTTGCCGCCGTCAGCATCGTTCTACCACTGATTAAAAACTGCTAATAGAGTCAAATCACTTACCAACAGTTAATACCAGACCTTCATGGGCTAGTATGGCTTGAGGAAAAGCAGATTTAATATCTAATTGAACCCGATCGAGAAAATCATCATGGTCATCTGGGTGATGATGAGAAATAGCTAGCCGTTTGACACCAGCACTCAGAGCGGCATTCACCGCAGCTTGCCAGAGTAAATCAGCAGAATCATGGTTGTGAGATGTCGGCGGAGTGTAAGTAGCATTGGCAATCAGCAAGTCAACGCCTTTAATAAACTCTAAAATCTGTTCTCGCTCCATTTGATCGGCATTTTGGTGCAAATCCGTGATGTAGGCAACACTATACTCTTGCCAAGTAACTCGGTAGCCAACTGACCGCTGAGTTTGATTGATTAATGCAGTTGTAATGGTGACATCATCTAACTTCACGTCACTTTCTGGAGTCAGATTGTAAAACTGCAATTCCGACTGCATTACCTGTAAAGGGTAAGGAAAGTGTGGCTGGAGCATCTGATCGTACAGACATTGTTTGATTGAAGCTCCATTTGAGGCAGCGGTGCCGTAAATATGGAAGCAATTTTCCCCAATAAATGCAGGAGCAAAAAAGGGAAATCCTTGAATTCGATTTGATTGGCAGTTGGTAAAAAATAAATGGGCTTCTAGTGGCTGTTGCAGTTCTTGCCAAGTTTTACCCAGTATGCGTAAGCCAGTACCACCATCAAAAATTAAGCGTTTCCCAGCTACATGTATTTCTACACAAGCAGTATTACCACCATAACGATTGGTGTTGCTACTAGGAGTGGGTATCAAACCTCTGACACCCCAAAATTGCACGATAAATTCACCTGCTGGGCTACTGGGCAGGGTAGATGACTTTTCAGGTATGTAGCTCTGGGAATCCGACAACTCAAAATTTGACATTTTCCTTGAAATTAGACCTTACCGAGCAGGTCATCGTAGCGCCGCACTTCCAACAGCCTGTTTTTTTCGTCCACAATGACTACCGTAGGAGAGTAACTTTTTAACTCTTCTGGAGTGAACTGCCCGTAAGTCATTATAATCAAGCGATCGCCAATAATGCCTAGACGTGCCGCACCTCCATTTAGCTCAATTACTCCTGAATTGGCTGGAGCGGCGATCGCATAGGTAATAAAGCGCTGACCGTTGGCACTATTAACTACTTGCACTTGCTCATAAGGTAAGATACCAGCTTTTTCCAAAAGTATTTCATCAATGCTGATACTACCCACGTAGTTGATATTCGCCCCCGTAAGGGTGCAGTTATGAATTTTTGCCAAAAGGAGAGTACGCTGCATTCTGGTTTGGGATTGGTGGCAGATTATAAAATCCGTAACAAGGGAAAGTTAGCAAAGTGAAGTGAGGAGTTAGAAGTAAGGAGTTAGGAATAAAAATTCATAACTCTTAACTCTTAACTCCTAACTCTTAACTCTTAACTCCTCTATTATCCTCTATAAGCTTTGACGGATTTTTCTACTAAAGCTGCAACCTTGTCCACATCTTGCCAACCGAGAATTTCAGTCACCTTTTTTTCCAAATTTTTATAACTACGGAAAAATTCAGCAATTTCATCTAAGCGGTGTGGTGCTAAGTCTTTCAAGGATTTTACTTGAGTGTAGCGCGGATCTTTGTCAGGAACACAAAGGATTTTTTCATCGCGATCGCCACCGTCAATCATCTCCAAAAAACCAATTGGTCGCGCAGCAATAATACAGCCGGGAAAGGTCGGCTCGTCAATTATGACCATACCATCTAGGGGATCGCCATCATCAGCCAAAGTATTGGGTACAAAGCCGTAGTCATAAGGATATTGCACCGAGGAATAAAGTACTCGGTCTAGAGCAAAAGCTTCTAGTTCCTTGTCGTATTCGTATTTATTTTTACTTCCGCCAGTAATTTCAATTAGAACGTTGATTAGACCCGGTTTTGGTTGGGCAGGAATGCGAGATAAGTCCACAAAAAACTCCTCTGATAACAGTGAATCACGGGGGCACTCAGTCAGCTTCGCTCCCCGTGTAGAATTTTAGGGCAATATGGATCTCTTCCCAAGGTATTTATTCTATGGCATAGGGCAAGGAGACAAGGGGACAGTCAGTCACCTTGCCCCCTTGTCTCCCCTGCTCCCTCATCTCCCCAGTTCTCTTGAATTAGTCAAAAAATAGAAAAAGCGTTACGAGCAAACTTCGCAACGCTTTTTCCAAGAGGGTATTATGGATATCCTCCGCCCTTAATTGCTGTTAGGGAGATGTCTGTCCTAACTTTGTTAACACAACTGAAATCTGGAGTCACACAATCCAGATTTAGCTTATTCTTGACGAACTACACCCACATCTACAGAGATTGTCTACAAAATCAGTGTTCTGCTTTTTTATAGGTCTTCTCATGAGGAAATGCGACTGGTAAGCTCGATCAATCTTGATTTCTTTGTATGTTTTGGATCAGAGGTTGCTGGTTATTTTGAACATTAGTTGAAGAATAGTGGGCGATGACAAATACGGGTAGGGTAAGAGTCAACAGAGCGATCGCAGTTCCCACAATGTCTGCCAAACGTTGGGAATATGTAGCGGCATTGGCAGACTGGCTATTTGAATTCATACAAAATTGAAGTTCTTCGTAACACTGTGTAGATTTACTCTCTGAGTGAGAGTATTAATGCTATTTTAGCTATTTTTAAACTGTAAAATGTGTAGCATTCTACAATTTAAACCAGTTATACAACTGTCATAGTAGCCTTTTTATACATGGACTTCTTAATACAAAGTTACAACTAAACAAATCATGTTTTATTTTGTAATTAATGTTTTCAGATGTTTCCCTGTATGGTGTAACGGGTTGCATACGCAAAGTCAACTTTGACAGCATCATAAGTTACATTTTTTCGCTGATTAAAGATTAATTAGCAAAACATATTTATCCGATACTTCATGATTATAACATCCTATAAAGCCTTTGATAAGGTCATTTTACTGTAATTGCTAATTTGTGATACAGGACACAAAACCGCAATTGCACTGAATATCTCTCCGTGCTTTTGATTGTTATATGGTAGTTATACCCAAAAGTATTTGACACCAGAGAAGAAATAGGTAGGAATGATTTTTGTAACCAATGATAACTATCGAATAAATACAGATACATTAACTGTATGAGGCAGAATGGATTCAGTAATATCACTAAACAAATATTTAAGAATTTGAATTTCGCAATTTGTGTAATATCACAGCAATTTTGTCAATCTATATAAAGGTAGAGTAAAAAATTTTTAGAAGGTGGCATAGACGTATAGTAGTTTATTAGCAAACTTTCCTCATGTCTGAATAAAATACCCAATCCCAATTTCTAGATCCTAAATCCGTATAACTTTTTGGATAAATTAAATCTAAGACGAAAAATTGTATAACAAATTAATCAGCTAAAAAAACCGCCACTAAATATAATAGGGCGGTCTAGTTAAGCAATCGGAGGGTAATTACAGATTACTCTGCTAATGAATGAAATTGCTGTAACGACGTTTGCATTAAATTGGGCATTGGGTATTGGAAATTAATTATTCTCCCCTGCCTCCCCTGCTCCCTGGTCACTGAGCGTAGCCGTACCTCTCCGGGGAAGCAAGCTACGCGCAGCCCCCCTGCTTCTTCATTTCCCTACTACCTTCCATAAACACTGATTGGTTCCTTGATAAATCGGGTGTAAAGATGCTTAAACGTAGACTTAATGACGCGGGGCATACCAAAATCAATCGGCATTAACTTGTCTGGTAGCCGCCAATCTTCTATTTTTAATAAGTCAGGATTTAAATGCGGAAACTCTATGGCAGCTAGTTCTGGACAAACTCCTAGCCTTTGAGAAGCTGCAACTGTGGGCACTTGTTCAGGAGGAACATTGAGAATTTCTACCATCGCTCGATCTAAAGCAAATATATCTGATGCCGCTGCTAAAATTCCCAGTTGGCGAGGTTCGCCGTTGCTGGGGCCATTTCCTTCATGACCGATGATGCCATCTAATATGGTTAAGTTAGGGTTAATTGCTCTAGCAGTTTCTACTAACATTTCACCAAATCTGTTCGCATCTTTTCCAGCTTCCATGTGCCACCAAGCTTTCATTTTGCCGGGGACGCAACCAAACAAGTTTTTTACACCCAATGTTAATGTCAACTGGGCATGAGATTTAACTTTAGGTAAATTAATTACTACGTCTGCTTCCATTGCTTCTTTAGACAGTCGCAGATGGTTAAAATTATCACTAACGGTTTGGTAACGCTGACCTTGAAAATCGATGATGGGAAGATTGAGTTCTTCTAAAATAGGCAGATAGCCATTTGCCACTGCTACGCCCTTAGCACTACCAAAAGCAGGACTATCACCCAAAAATGGCTTACCGCCAACCTCAATTACCATTTGGGCAACTTCGTAAACTAGTTCGGCACGGGTGATACACTCTTTACCAGGACGTGAGCCTGTAAGTAGATTTGGTTTGAGTAAAACGCGATCGCCTTTTTTCACAAACGCTGCTATTCCTCCAAAAGGTTCCAGCAGCGTGACTAAGGATTCTCTTAAAACCTCTCGTTCGTATGATGTAGCCCGAATGAGACTAACAGATGGTTTTTGAGTCTGCATGGTATAGATAGGGGATAGAGGGAGTGGGGAGTAGGGACTGGGGAGATGAGGAGACAAGGGGACAAGGGGGACAAGGAGAATACCATGCCCAATACTTCGGTTACGCTCAGTACAAGTGCCTAATGCCCAATGCCCAATGCCCCATAATCTATTATTCTGTCTTAAGCGGTAAGATACCACTCATTTGTTCTAGATTTAACACTGTGGCTAAATCTGTTTCACTCATCAATCCTCGTTCTAAAACAATCTGCCGCAGGGATTTACCAGTTTCTAAGGATTCTTTGGCGACAGTTGCGGCATTTAAATAACCGATGTGGGTATTTAGGGCGGTTACTAAAGCTAAACTGCCTTCGGCATAAGCTAAACAACGTTCCCGATTGGCAGTAATTCCCTCAATGCAGCGTTCGGTGAGTGCAGCGATGGTATTGCCGAGAATTTCGATACTGTGAATTAGGTTATAGGCAATTAGCGGCATCATCACATTTAATTCTAATTGTCCGGCTTGTGCAGCTAAAGCGATCGCACTGTCGTAACCCATCACCTGAAAACACACCATTGATGTCATCTCTGCCATGACTGGGTTATATTTCCCTGGCATAATCGAAGAACCGGGTTGCACTGGAGGTAGTTGAATTTCTTTCAAGCCTGTTTTTGGCCCCGAATCCATCAGCCGTAAATCATGAGATATTTTGGCTAAATCCTGTGCTAAGTTGCGTAAAGCACCGGAAACGTTTACAAATGGGGCCATACTTTGCATGGCTGCCATGAGATGCGGTGCGGGTTCTAAAGGAGTATCAATCAATTCTGAAAGAACTTCTACCACGCGAGCGCGATACAAAGGATGAGTATTTAATCCCGTTCCGGCTGCGCTACCTCCCAAACCCAGCACCATCAAATCACCAGAGGCGGTGTAAATCCGGTTTTGGTGTTCTGTAAGAATGTGCGCCCAAGCCCGAAAATTTTCACCCAAACGCACGGGTACAGCGTCTTGTAAGTGGGTTCTGCCAGATTTGACGATATCTTGAAATTCTACAGCTTTGTTTTCTAAAGATGCGATCGCACCATCTAAAGCTGGGTGTAATGTCTTAGATAATGCCAATAATCCACCAATACGAATTGCAGTCGGAATCACATCATTGGTAGACTGCCCATAATTAACGTGGTCATTGGGACTAACACGTTTGTAATTGCCCTTTTCTTCACCAAGTATTTCTAAGGCGCGATTTGCCAAAACTTCGTTGACATTCATGTGGTGGGATGTTCCAGCACCCGCCTGATAAACATCCACGACAAACTGATCGCGGAACTTCCCAGCTAAGATTTCATCAGTTGCTTGGACAATCGCCTGACTAATATCTTGGGGAATACAATTTAGTTCTCCATTTACAATTGCTGTAGCTTTTTTAATTATTAATCCAGCATCTACGTAAGTAGCTAAAGGCTTGATGCCGCTAATGGGAAAGTTTTCAATCGCCCGTAGTGTTTGAATGCCGTAATAAACGCTACTAGCAATTTGGCGATCGCCCATCGAATCGCGTTCGATGCGGAATTGGGAGTCTGTGTGTTCAGTCATAGTATTGTTTTAGGAGAGCTACAGAAAACAGATTTTCCCACGCAGGCACACTCAGATACACTAATCTGCATATATTTTGCATATTTGCTTGCTGTTTATTGCTTTACACTTGTTAATTTTTAATTTTCCATGACTTTACCCAACTGGATTACCTTCTCTCGCCTTCTGGGTGTACCATTTCTGCTTTATGGCTTGTACAACCCCACACCTCAAGCTAGATGGATATGTTTGGCGATTTTTATCGTCGCGGCGTTAACTGATTGGTTAGATGGCTATTTGGCACGGAAACTCAACCAAGTTAGTGAGTTGGGTAAATTTCTTGACCCCTTAGTGGATAAGTTTCTGGTACTTGCGCCGTTGATGGTTTTGATTGAATTAGGAAAAGTGCCTGCTTGGGGAGTGTTTTTGATTTTAGCGCGAGAATTAGCGATCGCTGGTTGGCGAGTGAATCAAACGACAATTACCGGGGCAAATATTTGGGGTAAACTCAAAACTGTCAGTCAAATAGTTGCGATCGCACTTCTGATTGCACCCCTACCTGAAGTGTGGCAAACTCCTTCTCTGATTGTCTTTTGGGTTTCTGTTGCCCTAACTTTAATTTCTGGGGGTATTTATCTTTTGCCACAAAATCCAATTAAGGAAAATACCGTATTAGATGTAAAGTGAACCACGAATAAGCTACACAGGAATATTGGCAACAACCTCAAAACTCAAAATTTCGAGAGCAAAACTCGGAACTTTGAGATCAAAACTCAGAACTTCAGGATCAGAACTGGAAACTTCGAGATCAGAACTCGGAATTTCGAGAACAGAACTCGAAACTTGAGATTCAAAACTCGAAACTTGAGTTTGAGAACTCGAAACTTCAGGATCAAAACTGGAAACTTCGAGATCAAAACTTGGAACTCGGAATTTTTAGAATTCGCAAACAAGTAAAGAGTCGAGTTGAACGAATGCGAGAGGCAATTTAGCGCTTCACTTTTACACAGCTAATACTTTATTTCTCAAAATCATAGCTAGGTAATCCAGTAACATCAGTTTGGAGAGCAAACAAATCACCTGAGTAGAAACTTTTTTCTATCTCCGCTTGGCTGAGTCCAACTGAAGCAGTGGTAATGTAGAGTGTTTGCAAATCTTCGCCGCCAAAAGTGCAACTGGTTGGCAATTGCACAGGTAAATTTATCCGCAATATCTCTTCACCCTTAGAGTTGAAACGAATCACACACCACCCATCCCACATTGCTGACCAAATATTTCCTTGACTATCTATTGTCAAACCATCTGGGTAGAAAGATTCATGAGTTAAATCAACAAAAATCCGGCGATTAGTAATGCTGCCTGTTGCTGAATCAAAGTCGTAAGCATATATTTTTTGCTGAGGAGAATCAGTCAGATAAAACGTTTTTTGATCGGGACTCCACCCAAGACCATTAGAGATAGTCAATCCTGTTTGCATCACATGCAATGAACCGTCACGATCGTAGCGATAAAGGTTAGCCTGGGGTTTTTCTGAAGAAGACATTGAACCGATCCAAAAGCGGCCTTGAGGATCACATTTGCCATCATTGAGACGGTTCTCTGGCATATTTGCTTCAATCTCCAAAATGGGAGTAACTTCACCTGTCTGGGTGTTGAGGAATGCCAGGTGATGACGCAGTGCCATAATTAATCTATTTTTACCTGCTATTGCGATCGCACCTACTGCATCTCCCACATCAAAAAACAAATCTTTCCCCGTAGTAGGATTGAACTGATGTACCCGATGGTTGTAAATATCGATCCAGTACAGTAAGTTTTGGGTAGAGTCCCAGATGGGGCCTTCGCCTAAACGCGCACGGGCTTCTAGAACATTGTGGAGTGGATATTGTCCCATAAGTAGTTAATTTAAATATTAAATAAAGTATATATCTTTACCCAATGTCTACTCAATCTCTACTATTAAGTTCTGATTGTTGAATATTTTCGCAGTTATTTCTTGTCAAATATATCTGTACGTCATAAAATTGCGCGAATTAGATATCAATCTAACTTAAATATAAAGCTCAGATTCCCGACTTTTTAAAGAAGTCGGGAATCTTGTTATGAAACAGCTTGTAAAATTTCCTCATCTACAGAAAAATCAACATCAGCTTTGTCTTTTGCATTAACCAAATAGTCATTTTCCAGAGAGTCTTGTAAACCGGAAATCAAATCATATTCAGGATGCCAGTTTAATTCTGTTTGCGCTTTATTCACCGAAGCAAAGAAATGCTGCACCCGCATTGGAAAAGCTTTGCGCTTCCCGAAATCAAACTTTTTCGGATCGTAATGGACGATTTTGACAGCATCGGGTGATTTGCCAGCCGCGACAGCGCTAGCACGGGCTAAACCATCAAAAGTGACAAAGCGATCGCCAGAGATATTATAAATTTGTCCTATAGCTTGTTTATTCCCCAAAACCTGAGTCATTGCTAGTGCCAAGTCTTTGACATGACCTAGCTGGGTGATATGCAAACCATTTCCAGGGATGGGAATAGGGCGATCGCGCACAATTCTGTCAAAAAACCAGCCCTCCAACTCATTATAATTACGAGGCCCGTAAATATAAGTAGGACGAATAGAAGTAAAGGGCAATCCCAATTGAGTCAGGTAAGCTTCTGTTTCATGTTTACCCTTATGGCGACTTTTAGGATCTACTGCATCACCTTCTACATGGGGCAATTGATCGGATTTGAGGTATACCCCCGCAGAGCTCATATACACAAAATGTTGCACTCGGTCTTGAAAAATCTCTGCTAGTGGTTGAGTATCAGTAAGTTCTCGCCCGTTATTGTCAAAAATGACATCAAAGTTTTCTTGTGATAATTTTGCTTTTAATTGAGTAGCATCTGTGCGATCGCCTATAATTTGTCCTACTCCCTCTAAAGAAGGTGCTGGTCGATTTCCACGATTGAACAGCACGACCTCGTGTCCTTTTTCCACTAGTAGTTGAGTCAAATAGACACCAATGAACCGAGTACCACCCATAATCAGAATTCGCATAAATTCACCCTTTCTATATCAGTTTTCATCAAGGGAGCGGGGAGTGGGGAATAGGGAGTAGAGAAGTGGAAAAGCAGGGGAGGCTGGCGTTGTAGGGGAAAAATAACTATTGGTTATTCCCCATTCCCCATTCCCAACTCCCAATTCCCCATTCTGAGATTATCAGGTTGCCGCATCCATCTGGAACCTCTGAGGGAAAGATTCCGTCTTATGTGCTAATCTGGGGCGCTTCCCATTAATTAATCACAAGGGGAAACTTTTCAGTTAACGTCATCAAGTTAGCCTTTGTATTTTCCACTTATTCAAGTTAGCTGTGCCCTTGAAATATGCTCTGGTTCATGAGTGGCTGACACCCAAAGCCACCGGTGGTTCAGAACTCGTTGTACGAGAAATTTTGAATCACATTGATGCTGATTTGTATGCTCTCATAGATTTTGAATCCAACAATAGAGAAAGTTATTTATATAAGCGTCAAATTGGCAAGACGTTTCTCCAGAACTTTCCATCTGCCCGCAACGGTATACAAAAATACTTGCCCTTGTGGCCCTTGGCAATTGAACAACTTGATTTGCGGCATTATGATGTAATTCTGTCTTCATCCCATGCTGTTGCCAAAGGAATCCTTACCACTTCCGAACAGATGCATATTTGCTACTGTCACAGCCCTATGCGCTATGCCTGGGACTTGACCTTTGATTATCTGCGCTACAGCAAACTGGGTAATGGTTTACCTGGATGGGTGACGCGATATTTATTACATCGTTTGCGCCAGTGGGATGTATTGAGTGCCAATCGTGTTGATTACTTCATTGCTAACTCGCAGCATACAGCTCGGCGGATTTGGCGTTGCTATCGTCGAGAAGCAACAGTCATTTACCCACCAGTGAATATTGCGGAATTTCCGTTTCTGTCTGAGAAAGAGGACTTTTACCTGACAGTTTCTCGGTTAGTGAGTTACAAGCAAATATCGTTGATTGTCAAGGCTTTTAATCAACTAAAACGACCATTAGTAGTCATTGGTACAGGAGATGAAATGAACAAGATTCGCGAGATGGCAAACTCAAATATCCAAATACTCGGTTGGCAACCCGATAATGTGGTAAAAAAATATATGTCTAAGGCTAAGGCGTTTGTGTATGCAGCTTGTGAAGATTTTGGTATTGCCCTAGTGGAAGCACAAGCTTGCGGCACGCCAGTAATTGCTTATGGTTCAGGGGGTGCTTTAGAAACAGTGCGAGATATCCGCTCTGGTGCGGATACAGGGACAGGTATATTTTTCAGGACGCAAACAGAGGCGGCTTTGGTGGAGGCAGTAGAAAAGTTTGAAATGTATGAGGGTTCGTTCAATTCCGAGTATATGCGATCGCACGCCGCGCAGTTTTCACCGCAAATCTTTGCAGATCGTTATCTAGATTTTGTAAACAAGTGCAACGAAAAAAGACCATTTTTGCAATGATGGTCTTGATTAATGTCTGATTTTTTTAGGCTTTTGGCAATTTTCCCCAGAAGCATCTCATTTTGGCTTTAATATTGGGACTATGTGTGGTGTGGATTATTAAGGAGTATGATGACTGCCCAGAGCTCACTCCTCTCCGGCAAGCGAGGCGTTAGGCAAGACACTAGATCGTCTACGCGTTTTTTAAAACGCGGTCAAAAAACAAAGACGCCAAAAGTTAAGCCCAAAGGTTTATCTTTTCAGGGTTTAAACGGAGAGTTTGCCAAACGACTGTTCGATATAGTGTTTTCGCTGTCGGTATTAATTTTGTTCTTCCCCGTCTACTTAATTTTGACCTTGCTGATTGCCTTTAGCTCAGAAGGGCCAATTTTTTATGTCCAAGAACGGGTAGGGAAAAATTACAAAGCGTTTAGTTGTATTAAATTCCGAACAATGGTAAGCAATGCGGACGAAATCCTCATGCAAATGATGGAAACATCGCCCGAATTGCGACAAGAGTTTGAGAGCAGTTTTAAGCTAAAACAAGACCCCCGGATTACCAAAATTGGTCGATTTTTGCGAATTACTAGCTTAGACGAATTTCCCCAGTTCTGGAACGTTTTAAAAGGGGACATGAGTGTAGTCGGTCCCCGACCCTTGGTAGCAGAAGAACTGCCAAAATACGGTTGTCACATTGACGATATTTTAACAATCCGTCCAGGAATTACTGGTTTGTGGCAGGTATCTGGGCGTAATGACATTCCCTATCCTCGGAGAGTCCAAATAGACCTGCATTATGTCAAATTTAGAAATTTCTGGCTTGATTTATGGATCATCTTGAAAACTGTTGATGTGGTAATTCTACCCAAAAATAACGGCGCATACTGAGTAACTACTTAGGGTGGATTCTGTGGGGCAGTTAATGCCCCTAAGTATAATTTTCCCCTAAAAATAAAGGATTGCCCATTTTTGTTTCTATAATTTGTCCTTTTCTACTTAATTCAGACTTCTGTGAGTGTGGATTTTTGGCACTTTTGCCAGAAGTCTAATTTAAAATGGCTATTTTATTAAGTCTTCATAAAACTAGAAATATATGAAGTTTTGACAAAAAACAACATACATAAAAAATCTTGAGCTATCTGGTAAAAGAAAATATACATAATTAAATAATCTTGAGCTATCTAATGTTGGACTTACGTGCTAAATTACTTTTTGTTAAGTATATTTATTTACGGAAAAAGTCTCATAACAACAATAACTCGTAGGTTTCCCATTAGGCAATTCAGCAATTAGTTGCTAGGTTGTATCAGATTGGCTGTAAATTTTTAATCAAAGACAATAAGGAATAATTGAGTATGACGCAACAGAAGCGAGCGTTGATTACTGGCATTACTGGACAAGATGGTTCATATCTAAGTGAGTTTTTGTTGGAACAAGGTTATGAAGTTCATGGCATCATTCGCCGGACTTCTACCTTCAACACAGACCGTATCGATCACATTTATGAAGACCCCCATAAAGAGGGAGTACGGTTGTTTCTTCATTACGGCGACTTGACGGATGGTACAACGTTACGGCGTATTTTAGAAGAAGTAAAGCCAGTAGAGATTTACAACCTCGGCGCTCAATCCCATGTCAGAGTCAGCTTTGATTCACCAGAATACACAGTAGATGCAGTAGGAATGGGGACATTGCGTCTGTTGGAAGCAATTCGAGACTACCAGCATCGTACTGGAATTCAGGTGCGATTTTACCAGGCGGGTTCTTCAGAAATGTATGGTTTAGTACAAGCAATACCTCAAACTGAGACAACGCCCTTTTATCCCCGTAGTCCCTATGCCTGTGCGAAAGTTTACGCCCACTGGCAAACTATAAATTATCGTGAGTCTTATGATTTGTTTGCTTGTAACGGCATCCTTTTTAACCACGAGTCACCACGGCGGGGTGAAACCTTTGTAACTCGCAAAATTACTAGAGCGGTGGCTGGTATCGTTGCTGGGAAGCAGAAAAAGATTTACATGGGTAATCTAGATGCCAAGCGAGATTGGGGCTATGCGAAGGATTACGTCAAAGCAATGTGGTTGATGTTGCAGAAAGACCAGCCAGACGATTACGTAATTTCTACTGGTGAAACCCACTCGGTACGAGAGTTTTTGGAACTGGCATTTAGTTATGTGAATCTTAATTGGCAAGATTATGTAGAGTTTGATGAGCGTTACCTGCGTCCATCTGAGGTAGAGTTGTTAATTGGCGATTCTACCAAAGCACGGCAGAACTTGGGCTGGACACCATCAGTAACCTTTGAAGAACTAGTTTCCTTAATGGTAGAAGCAGACTTACAAGCATTGGGTCATACTTCACCCAATGGAAAAGGTTCGCAATTTCCAGATGACATTGCAACTATTCGTCAAACACTGGGCGCTTTGCACTTCTGATTCGGCATCACAGAGGATAAAATATGACCGCCTTAGAACTAAAAAATAAACGCATTCTAGTCACTGGTGGGTCGGGGTTTCTAGGCCGTCAGGTGATAGATCAACTGTGTAAAGCAGGAGCCGATCGCGAGAAAATTACAATACCGCGATCGCGCGATCACGATTTGCGTGTTTGGGAAAATTGCCAACTTGCAGTTGACCAGCAAGACATAATCATACATCTAGCAGCTCATGTTGGTGGCATCGGTTTGAACCGTGAAAAACCCGCAGAGCTATTCTACGATAACTTGATCATGGGAACCCAGCTAATTCACGCTGCCTATCAAGCTGGAGTAGAAAAATTTGTTTGTGTTGGTACAATCTGCGCCTATCCCAAATTCACTCCAGTGCCATTCAAAGAAGACGATCTTTGGAATGGCTACCCAGAGGAAACCAACGCCCCTTACGGAATTGCAAAAAAAGCACTTTTAGTTCAATTGCAATCTTACCGCCAGCAGTACGGTTTTAATGGGATTTACCTACTGCCAGTAAATTTATATGGCCCAGAAGATAACTTTGACCCCGGAAGTTCCCACGTCATTCCAGCATTAGTTCGCAAAGTTCACGAAGCCCAAATTAAAGCAGAAAAGCAACTTGCAGTTTGGGGTGATGGCAGTCCCACCCGTGAGTTTCTGTATTCAGAAGATGCAGCGCGGGGGATTGTGATGGGGACTGAATTCTATAACGAATCGGAACCAGTTAACTTGGGAACCGGTTATGAAATCTCCATTCTTGATTTAGTAACTCTAATCTGCGAATTAATGGAGTTTAAGGGTGAAATTGTGTGGCAAACTGATAAGCCTAATGGTCAACCCCGCCGCTGTTTAGATACTGAACGGGCAAAACAAGCCTTTAATTTCACCGCTCAGGTGAGCTTTGAAGAAGGGCTAAAGAATACCATTGAGTGGTATCGTCAACACGCTGCATAACAATGTTCTGGTGAATGTAGAGTGATACAAGCTGGGTGATGCCCAGCTTATTTTTTTGGCTATTTTTATGGACAAAGTTAATCATCAACTAAATAAAGTAGAACTGCGCCGTACTCTACTCAAAACACGTCAATCAATGTCTGTTGGAGAATGGAGAGAAAAAAGCGATCGCTTATGCTCTCATTTACAAAACTCTACTTTGTTTACCCAAGCAAAAACAATACTCGCTTATTTCAGCTTTCGTCAAGAACCTGACCTCTGCCCACTATTTACAAACACCAAATACCGTTGGGGATTTTCTCGCTGTGTTGATAAATCCCTGTCTTGGCATATTTGGACACCGAATGATTCTATCCAAAGCGGCGCTTATGGCATTACTGAACCACACCCTGACGCTCCAATCTTAGATGCTGCGGAAGTAGATTTGATTCTTGTACCCAGTGTAGCTTGCGACTATCAAGGATATCGTTTGGGTTATGGCGGCGGATATTACGATCGCTTGCTCAGTTTACCGCAGTGGCAGACAAAGCCGACTATCGGAATTGTCTTTGATTTCGCCTATTTGTCCCAAATACCTATTGAACCTTGGGATAAACCATTACAAGTTATTTGTACGGAAACCGGATTGACTCAAAAAGGTTGAAGCGTTCAGGATAATGAAGACATCTCATCAAATGTTTTATGACCAATCCAACGTCATCTACCACTGAGCAGGAAGC
The DNA here is from genome assembly GCA_015206945.1 of Nostocales cyanobacterium LEGE 12452. Taxonomy (GTDB): domain Bacteria; phylum Cyanobacteriota; class Cyanobacteriia; order Cyanobacteriales; family Nostocaceae; genus Nostoc. The sequence goes on from JADEXV010000093.1 coordinate 26,880, forward strand.
AATAATCGACGATATTATCGCAACTAGCCTTCAAGCTCAACAAAAAACAGGCCCAGACCTCCGCCAAATTCATAGTAAAAGTCATGGACTCCTTTGGGGAGAGTTTATTATTGAACCCAATCTTCCTGAAGACCTGAAAGTAGGTTTATTCAAAACGCCCCAAACCTATCCTGCGTGGATTCGTTTCTCTAGTGGTGGTTCGCCTGAAAAACGTGGTAAATTCCACTCCGATAGCCAGCCTGATGTTCGGGGTATCGCCATCAAGGTGATGAATGTGGACGGGCAAAAAGTGCTGGATGATGAAGAAAAAACTCAAGATTTTATACTTAACAACTATCCTATTTTCTTGACTAAAGACGTTCGTGATTACGCCGATCTTTCTCAAGCAGGTAGTGGAAAACTTTCCCCAGAACGACTCGAAGAACTTGGTTACGCCTTTGCTATCTTGCAAAAAATTGGTAGCCAAAAGGTAGGAAATCCACTTTTGATTCAATATTGGAGCATGGCTCCGTTTAAGTTTGGTAGTCGCATTGTAAAATTATCTGTAAAATCTCAACAACCCGAACAAGCACCAGAAACACTTCCAGAATCAGAAAATTACCTTCGAGAAACGCTGGTAAAATATTTGACTGAAGAAGGCAAAGAAGCATCTTTTGAGGGAGCATCCAGTTTTGGAAGATTTATCATTTATGGGAAAATGTAAAGGGAAATAACCCTGTGCGATCGCTGACAATGAACCAAGAGAAACAAGAACGGATCAAAGCCTGCTTACAAGAATTGTCAA
>JADEXV010000451.1 GCA_015206945.1 Nostocales cyanobacterium LEGE 12452
ACTAAGCGGTTTGAAGATTATCAAGAACAGCTGCAACCCTTAATGGCTTTTTTTACCAAGCGCGGTAGACTACCTGTGAAAGGCGAATTGGAAAATGAACAGGAATTACTGAGCGAATTTGGTAACTTTCGCCGCGCCTTCGGTGTAGTTTTACAAGCTACTGATGAGGCTGAATGGGATGCGATCGCTTACCGTCGTTCTCTGGATATCCAAGTTTATCTCGCCCTCACCCACTTTGATAAACGTCCTGCATGGCAAAAGCTACCTCCAGAAATGCGGCACGATATCAAAGCCTTTTTTAGTAGCTATGAGGAAGCTTGTCAAGTAGCCGACCAAAAGCTTTTCAGCTTAGGTAAACCTGGGGTGATTCAAACTGCTTGCGAAAAAAGCAAAATTGGTAAACATACACGCGGTGCGCTTTACGTCCATGTTTCGGCACTTGCAGCACTTGATCCCGTACTACGAATTTGTGAAGGTTGCGCTAGTCGTACCATTGGGCGTGTCGATGAAGCTACATTAATCAAATATCACACTGACAAGCCGCAAATATCCTATTTGTCTTACCCCGAATTCGACACAGATCCCCACCCAGCGTTAAAAGCTAGCATCGGTATTGATTTAAAAACCCTATTCGTCACTCACCGAGACTACGAAACTAGGGCAAATCCACCGATTTTGCATCGTAAGGAAACATTTGTTATCAGCAACTACCCACGCTACGAAGAATTTGCTAAACTCACCCAACAAGAACAGCAATTAGGATTACTCAATAGCAAAAGCGACATTGGTACGCGTGAGGGTTGGGAAAAATGCCTCGCCGCACACAGAGTAGAAATCAAGGGGCATCAGGTTTATCCAATTCAAGAAAGTTAAGAAAACGCTGACCCTATAAGGTTATCCTGAATTTGTATTTAACCCAAGTAAATCTTGGTAGTTTGTCATGTTTGGGGGAAATCACACAGTAGCTATGGTAAGTTTCAATTCTTGATCGGGATTAATAGAGACTGCTGGCGCTGCGATCATTCAAACCCTTATAGGTACTAGTTACATGATATATTTTTCCATTTCCTCGTTGTATTTTATTGATATTTCCTCAAAAGAGGCAAAAATTTGAAACTATGAGGAAAATTAAATCGCTGCTGGGAGTTTTCGGTAGTCGCAAGATTGCGGCTTTGTTATTTTTAGGTTTTTCATCGGGTTTACCATTATTTTTAATTGGTAGTACCTTAAAGGCTTGGATGACGGAGGAGAAGGTAGATTTGGCAGCTATTGGTTGGTTTAGCCTCGCTAGTTTGCCTTATTCCTTGAAGTTTTTGTGGGCGCCGTTGGTAGACAGGTTCACTTTGCCAGTTTTGGGGCGACGAAGGGGTTGGTTAATTTTGACGCAGATTGCTTTGATCGTAGCGATCGCATTCATGGCTTTTCAACAACCCAAACAAGCATTACAGCTACTAGCCATCAACGCCATAGTCATTGCTTTTATCAGTGCAACTCAAGATATTGCCGTTGATGCCTACCGTACCGACGTTTTAGAGAAACTAGAAATGGGGGCTGGTGCAGCAGTTTTTATCTTAGGTTATCGAATAGCCCTATTAGCCGCAGGTGCTTTAGCCTTGATAATTGCTGACAAACTACCTTGGTCATCAGTTTACTTGTTTATGGCAGGGACGATGGTAATTGGTATTCTTGCTACCTTGTTCGCACCGGAACCCAAAGAAATTAGCCCTCCAGCTTCTCTCCTTGATGCTGTCATCTTACCTTTTAAAGAATTTTTTCAGCGTCAGAGCATCATTCAAGGTATTCTAATGCTTGCATTCATTACCCTATACAAGCTAGGTGATGCTTTGTTGAGCAATATGACCACGCCTTTTTTGCTGCAAACAGGTTTTACCAAAACCGACATTGGGGCAATTCAAGTGGGGATGGGGTTAATTGCCACGATTGTTGGCGCTTTAGCAGGTGGTTCAATTTTGAGTGCTATTGGCATCAATAGATCGCTTTGGGTTTTTGGTATTCTACAAGCAGTAAGTAATTTAGCTTACTTTTTTCTAGCATACATCGGTCAAAACTACCAAGCTATGGTACTTGCCATCAACGTAGAACAATTTTGTGGTGGATTGGGGACAGCAGCCTTTGTTGCCTTTTTGATGAGTCTTTGTAACCAGCGGTTTTCCGCAACCCAATATGCTTTGTTATCTAGCTTAATGGCTGTTAGTCGCGATATTCTGGCGGCCCCTGGAGGCGCGATCGCCCAAAGCACAGGTTGGCCTGTATTTTTCTTAATTACCATCGCCGCCGCCGTACCAGGACTACTCCTATTACCAGTATTTGCCCCCTGGAACCCTCAGCCAGTGGCAGTATCCAGACCAGGACTTGAGGACGAAGAAGAGGATATATGGGGAATCAAGTAGTTATTGCTGTCGGCACATTCATCCTCTTACTCACTGGTTTATTACTTGGCTATGTTCTCTCACAGTTAGTTCTGGGATTTCTAGCATTTAACCTCCTAACATTTTTCGGAACACTCAGCCTAATTTTAATTTTTGGTACACTTTATTACGTTTTATTTTGGCAGTTGCGAAGAGAGCAATCCCGACCATCAACTCCATCAAGCATAAATCAAAGTATACCAACCCAGGTAGAGGAGGGTTCATCTGATAGCTATCTCAAAAACAGGTTAATTGCTAAATTATCTGGTGACACTGCCGCTGCCGAACGGTTAATTGAACAGGCAAAGGAAACTTATCCTGGGATGCCGGAGAATTGGTATTGCGAAAGAGTGCTTGATGACTTGGAGAGCGATCGCCAGAGGGAGTAGGGA
>JADEXV010000452.1 GCA_015206945.1 Nostocales cyanobacterium LEGE 12452
TACAAGCTTTACGTGAACGCATCCAAGAGATATTCGACCAACTTACATTTGAGCAGGTAATTTCTATCTCTTCTTATAACTTTATCCTGGAAGCTTTATTCTATGCAGCTTCATATTAAATTGGTATAAAAAGCTTCCATTGCCAGCTAGCTGTCCTCAGACTATTGATTTAAATGGGATTGACTTGAGAAGTAGATATTTTCAAGTATTGAAGACAGTACTAAGGTCAGTCAGCAGTTATGAATATGTTTATGAAGATTTGGTTATAAAGTCGGCAAATTTATTGATAGCTCAATCATTAGATTTGTTAGTTTATTACCATTTAAATAAATTAAATGAGTCGGATCTAAATCAGGTACTAGAACAAGGATTCATATTACAAGCTCTGGGAACAATGGTTAATAAATCAATTGAAAATTTCAAGGATTTAAAACCAATGTATTTAAACCTATTAGACTACTTTTCAGCAGAGATGCTAGCACTGGACTAAAGCCCGAAACTGATTAAACATGAAATCGAGGAGAAAATCAGATGACAGATATTTTAAAGGATGAGGCGGAGATCCTTAACGGAGTAGAAGAATTACTCTTAGTAACAGATGAAACAATAGAAGCAGAAAGTACAGAAGATATACAGCAGATGCCAGAAGCAGTAACCGCAGGTGAAAAAACAGAAGCAGGAAATACAGTCCTGCCACAAACAAAAACCACAGTCACCAATAAAAAACACTGGAGTCGGAGATTAGTGATAGTGACAGGAGATAAAGGAGGAGTAGGAAAAAGTACTTTCGCCAGAGGATTAGCGCAAACATATTTGGATATGAAAAAAGAATTTTTGGCTTTTGATGCAGACATATCTAATTCTCATTTAAGCAGATTTTATGGGGATAAATGTTTAGTGAGAGAATTAGATTTTTTTACAGAAGGGAATGTAGACATTTTTCTAGATGATTTGAAAGAGTTAATAGAGGATAGTCTAGACACAGAAGGGGCAGTTGTCCCCGGAAAGTCTTTATTCTTATTGGAATTACCACCACAGTCCATGAGAATCTTAAAAGATGTTGTACAACAAATGAAATTTTTGTCTACAGTCGATGAATTATATGATATGCGAGTAACAATTGTAGTTGTAATTAGTCGAGTAATGGATTCGGTAAAGCAGTTAATAACTTTATATGATTTTTGTCAAGACCAAGTAGATTATGTCGTAGTGAAGAATTTGTTCTTCGGTTCGCCAGAAAACTTTGTCAGATATAAAGAATCCTCAGACATAACAGCAATGAAGGATATATTAATAGAAAGTAATATTCCGTTTTTAGAAATAACAATGCCAGATTTAATAGAACACGCTTATGATTATTTAGATAAAAATAGCTTGACATTTAATCAAGGAATAGAGCAAAAAGAAAAGCCATCAGTCAAAGGAAGGGTAAGTACTTGGATTAGCAAATTCAAGGAACAAGTTGGATTGGCAAAAAGCATTTTAGGATTAGAAAATGTTCCCCGTTTGTAGACGTGTAATTATGACTGTAGGTGACTCGCGTGTGGGAAAGTCTACAGTTATCAAGTTATTGATTGAACTATTCCTTAGCCAACATCAAGCTGTTAAGATTTATAACCACGACAACCGTAATAAGTTCAAAGCTTATGAAGGTATAGTACCAATAGAAAGCTTAAATTTTTTCACTGACAACCCGGATTTGGTGTTAGACGATTTACTTAATGACTCATTAGATGTGATTTTTGTAGATATGCCGGGACAATATATCCAAGAAACCTGTAACTACATATATGAGGCTGATTTTTTTACTGTTTTGGCTGAACTCAACTGGAAACTAACATTCTTACAGCCAATTTCCCATAGAAGTGATTGCATGGAATATTTCTTGCAGCTATTAGATTTTGCAACGGACAATGCTAATTATGTCATAGTCAAAAATCAACATTTTGATACGAGGTTTAAAGAGTATAAGCAATTAATACAGCAAAAATTGCCATTGGTTGGGGGCACAGAAATTATATTAACAGCCTTGCACAGAGATCATTATCAAGCAATGGAGGATTTAGCCAAACCTTACTCACAATGTTTTCATGAGCAATCCCTATATGTGTTGTATCGCTCATATATTTATCACTGGCTAAAAAATTTCTTTGAGACTGTAAAAAATAATCAAGTCGCAAGTATTTACTTAGGAGTATCAGCAGGTGAGAACATCAGAAATATTGCAGGGGTATTCTGAAGCCGAACAACAGAGGATTGTTGAAACAGCGCAGCAAGTGGGGTTAGCAGAAGATGACCCGATGTTTCAAGTCATGGCAACACTTGGCAGATATGAAGAGACAATGATTTCACTGCAAGCACGAATGGAGGCAATGATTGAAGCTTGGGTACTAACAGTCGAAGAGAAAGTGGCGAATACTTCTAAAACAGCCCAATCAATGAACAATACTGTAGTCAGTAATGCTGTGCGTGATGTCTTAACTGAACAAATACCGAAGCTGATACAAGCATCAACATCATCTGCATCCTCGACATCATCGCCACCAAAAGAGATGCGATTATCTACAGGAAATTCTCAGATGCATTTTTGGTCTATCTGCGCTCTGGTAGGAGGAGTGACAGCAGCCGGTGCGATGCTTGCTTCATTTACAACTTGGAACGTGATGACTAACTTGGGTCAAAACCAATGGGAGCAACGCGATTTGGTGAGATCGAGAAAAAAAGGTGCGATCGCTAAAGCTAGTTTCAGTACAAGAAATGTTTTTATTACAAATAACCCAGTATTAATACTGCCTTAAATGTGCGGAATATTTTA
>JADEXV010000094.1 GCA_015206945.1 Nostocales cyanobacterium LEGE 12452
AGCTAGGATGAAAATTTCTGGCGCACAGTGGAATGTTGGGAGTGTCAACCAAATTCTTTCTGTTCGTTGTGCTTATCTGAATGGTTTACTTGCTATTTGAGTGTTTCTGCCAAAAGTGGATGCTCCCTCTTTTGACTTCCTAATTCAGTTTTATGTAGATGATAAAAAAACGCCAGTTGAAGATCATATTAAAGAATGGCAAGAAGCAGATTCACCATTTATTAAAGTTGCAACTGTCCGCATTCCCAGTCAGAAATTTGACTTTGAAGAACGCAAACGCTTAGATGAGGGTATATTGTTTTCCCCTTGGCATACACTGCTAGAGCATGAGCCTGTTGGCAGTGTAAATCTCTCTCGTAAGAGGCTTTACAGCGAACTTGCAAAGTATCGGCGAGAACAAATTGCCCAACGTTCGCGAGAACCACAACCTTATGTAGCGGTTGGAGATTAACCACTATAATTTAATTTAAAACTGGAGGATAATAGGCGATAAACCTACTTGATTAGATACCATTTTTTGGTTGCTGATTTGATGTCTAAAAGTTATTAGTTGTGTAAGCAAAACTCTTGTAGAGACGTAAAATTTTATGTCTCTACATTTACATTAGACATGATTCAATTTCAATAAAAGATAATTTATCTTATTAATCAAATGCTGAACTGGAAAAAATCACGATCGCAGATTCTGCTAATGTATGCGCTATTGGGAGCGATCGCACTGTTGATGCTCTTTCCTTTACTATGGCTAATTAGTACAGCCCTGAAATCGCCTACGGAAAATATTTTTCAGTCGCCGCCACAGTTGCTACCGAGTCAACCCACACTAAATAATTTCTCTAGTGTGTGGAACTCTCTACCTTTTGGACAATACTTGTATAACAGTACCTTGGTGTCAGTACTGACTGTGGGCTTAAATCTACTGTTTTGCGCTTTAGCTGCCTATCCGTTGGCAAGGTTGTCGTTTGTGGGGCGAGACTGGATTTTTGTAGCGATCGTCTCTACGATTATGATTCCCTTCCAAATCGTGATGATTCCCCTCTATATTTTGACAGTCCAGATGGGTTTGAGAAATACTTATTTAGGAATGATTTTTCCGAGTTTAGCTTCTGCCTTTGGCATTTTTCTGTTGCGCCAAGCTTTCATGAGCGTCCCCAAAGAAATAGAAGAAGCCGCCCGGATGGATGGCAGCTCAGAGTTAGGATTATGGTGGCATATTATGTTACCGGCAGTTCGCCCAGCACTAGTAACTCTAGCTATTTTCGTATTCATTGGTGCTTGGAGTGACTTTTTGTGGCCTTTAATTGTCATTCAAGACGAAAATTTATACACTCTTCCTTTGGGAGTTGCAAAGCTAGCAGGGACATTTTCTCTTGACTGGCGCTTGGTAGCTGCTGGCTCAGTAATTGCGATCGCCCCAGTATTATTACTATTTTTGTTTTTACAACGTTACATCGTACCCACAGAAACAGGTAGTGGCGTTAAGGGTTGAAGCAGTAAGTGACGATAAGGGAGATGAAGCAGACGCGGGGACATGGAGAAAAACTAATGACTAATGACAAATTTAATAAGCACCAGTCTTTTTAAATACCACCCAGATAGTTTTAATAATCAGACTCAGGTCATAAGTTACAGACCACTTGCGTTGATAATCTATATCCATTTTCACAATGGTTTCAAAGTCTGTAATGCTGGAACGCCCATTAGCTTGCCATTCTCCGGTAATGCCTGGTTTGACTCGCAATCTATCCCAGTGGTGTGGATCGTAATTACTGACTTCATCAGGAGTAGGTGGACGAGTACCAACTAAACTCATGTCCCCAATCAGAACATTCCAAAATTGAGGGAATTCATCCAAGCTAGTACGCCGCAAAAATTTACCAACAGGAGTAATGCGAGGATCGTCAACAGATTTAAAAATGTGACCTTTAGCTTGGTTCTCAACCAAATGCTTGAGTTTATCAGCATTGACTATCATGGAGCGGAATTTCCAGATGCGGAAAGTTTTTCCGTTTAAACCACAGCGAATTTGGGAATAAAATATTGGACTTGGCTCATGAATCAAGGTAGCAATTGCTACGGGAATTGCTATCATAAATGTAATAATCAGCCCCACAATTGCTCCAACAATGTCAATTAATCGTTTTCTCACGCTTAAAGTTGACGGGTGTGAAGGCTGTTGCAAACAATTAACTGAATAAAGATAAAGATTATTCACAAGGGCTAACTTAGTTTTATAACAGGAATTTTTACATTAGTAGTGTAGACATAGACATTATTGTTGGGCGATTTTCACTACTGTTGTCGTTACTACTGAGTGTTAATATACACAAATTTTAGCCGATATAAAAACCAAAAACCAAAAATTTACAGAATCTTTCAATTCAAGTGATAGATTGTAAATTTACGGTATTTTATCCATCTAATAAAAACTAATAAAAAGATACTACTATCGTACATATCCCAAAAATTACTGTGCTGAAGTACTAGTAGTAATTCGCAAAATTCCAAATGCTTATGTTATGAGCATTTGGAATTTTGAGTATTATTCTTATTTCTAGCGCAATCTACTAGTACAACACGGTGGAAATAAACCAATCATTCTAAATCAACGAAACCCTTATGCTGGATTCATTTTTAATTTTTAATTTTTAATTCCGCCTTGCGGTACTAGTCTCAACGATCGACCTCTAAGGGAAAATTCACCGTATATGGTTCCTCTAGTGATTGCTGATTACTAGCCTTAATTGCATCTAAATAGCGACGTAAAGATAACAATTGTTGAGAATTGGGACGATAAGTGAGACTTCCTTGTTTTTCAAAAAGTGGTGCTGTGGCGATCGCCTGATAGTCAGGATTTTCTTGCGAACTCTGGGTGAGCCAGGTTGATTCTGTGACTGAAGGTATCAAACCGGAAGGCAGTTCACCTTCCAAAAAAGCCAGCAGCCGTTGCTGACAAATGCGAGTATTGATCCCACGACCCTCAAATAACTGGATGACTTCACCGAAAGATAAAGGACGCTCTGGTAGCAGTCGCAACAATTCTGTAAACAAGAAATAATCAGTGTATTGTTGCCTGGGTATATCTAAAATTTGGGGATGCAGAGGCAGCATCGCCAAACCATAAGCAACCCGACTGCAATTAGGAGCGCCGTTTTCGCCGAGATATAAATCTTGAATAATCTTAGTGCTGGGGAGTTTTTGCCGTAACCAGCGATTCACCGTCCCGATACAAGCCACTCCACCAGTCAGGATAGCTTGATTAATGGCTTCTGTGGGAATGCCACGAGCTACCAATAACTTGTTAAGTTCTCGGTTCAGGCGGCGGACAAAGGGGATAAATACCTGGCTTTCTAAATCTCGTCGCTGCAAAACCCAGCGCTGATCGGCTAATTCCAGGGTAAAAGAGTCTTGGTGTTGCAAAATCAGCTTTAGGGCTAATGCCGCATCTAATACCGCCTGTCCCAGTAGAGAACTTTCTAGACGCTGCTGGAGACGAATGCGAGCGGTGATATCTGGTTCTCCAACTCTAGGTAGTTCTAATTCTTCCAACCCTAAAGTTTGCCAACGCATTTGGTCTAAACCGGGAATTGACGGTTGCCATTGCCAAGGATTACTCGTGCTAGTTTTGCGCTCGCTTGGTGTTTCTAGGCGTGATTGCCGAGATTTCGGTGGCAATAGCAGTTGGCAAATTATATCTTGTTCAATACCCTTGCCAGCATAAGCAAAACTGTGGAGCATGAAATCACTGTATGTCAATTGCTGCAAGGTTTCTGGTAGATTCACCAGCAACATTTCTGTGGCAGTTGTCCCAATGTTAATCACAAGAGTGTTGCCAACAATGGGATGTTCGCTGGTTTTTAGCGGATGATTACCTTGAGCATCGCTTAGTTTTACTTGCTCACCATTAACAGCATCGAGTTCCGGGAGTAGACTAGCGATCGCTTCTTCAACAAAAAAGACTTGCTGCGGATGTTGAATGAGTTTGCTAGTGAGTAAAGCTTCCCGCACGTTAAAGCGGTATTGTTCCGACCAGCTAGATGGACAGGTACAAATTACACCAGCAATATTATTGATAATCTGGGGAAAATCTTGTTCGCCGATCCCAACAGCGGCAGCCATTAAACTAGGGGTGGTACTTGTTTTTTCGGATTTGAGGGTTAATAGTAACTTAGAGAGCGATCGCACAACCCAAATCAAAGGCCCTGCCGAAAATTCATTTAATTGCAAAACAGGTTCCCATTTCTGTCGTTCGCTCTTATAGGGAATGGCTACTTGTAGATAGGGCTTTAACTGCGCCGAGTAGAGATTGTTTTTCGTCGGATCTGCTGTCGATCTTGGTGTTGCAGGAGTGGTAGCCGAGCGATCGGGTGCTTTATCTTGGGCAACAGCCGCAGGTGCTGTCTGCTCATGTGCCTCGATAGTTTCGTTTTCACCGTGGGGTACAGAAGCTATAGGTAGATAAACCTCTGTTGGTAAACGAAACGATTGCTGAAAGGAACTTGTTCTTGGCGGATTTTCTGCTGACCAGTAGATAGGATGTACAACAAAAGTCGAGCGATTTAACAATGCAGCGGAAATTCCTGTTGTACCTAAATCAATTCCTAAATACCAGACTGATTCTAGAATATTGGATGAAACTTCTGGATTATTTATGGGGTTGGTAATTGGAGGTAAAGAACTTTCTGGAACAGGAGTTGTGATTTCCTTTTTTTCAGTTTCTACCTGGGGAACTGCCAAACTGGAGAAAGCAGCAGTTGATGTATTCTCTGCTATTTGGGGATTTTCAGGGGAAGTTGTGGGGATTGTGTCTTGAATGTTATCAACTAGTTCCGAGAAAACATCCAAGTTGCGATCTGGCTGCGACTCAGAATTTAGCTGCCGATCGAAATTAGCCAAATCCCGATCTAATTGCTGCAACTGTTCTTCATCTAAAGAAATATCTGGTACGGCTGGAGACTGGTTTGACTCAATAGAAAGTAAGTTTTCCTGTGGTGAAGCAGCAATGTAGTTATCTAAAGACAGTTCGGAGCGATCGTTGTTAATTAATACTTCCGATGTGGCGATATCTTCGCTGCGATCGGGCAGCGTGTCGTAGATAGACGCTTCGGGAACGGTAGGCTCTACCAACGCAATTTCTGATATTGCTGAAGTCACTGGTGCTGTAGTTGTGGCATCATCCACAAAAGATGAGACTTCTAGCAGTTGCAGTTCGCTATCTGTATCAGGAAATAGGTCAGTTGCTGTAGTTGTGGCATTATCCACAGAAGATGAGACTTCCAGCAATTGCAGTTTACTATCAGTATCAGGTAATAACTCAGTTAGGGTATTAATTGTATCAACGCGATCTGGCTGAGTGCCAATTTGTGGCAAACTGTTTACTTGTGGAGTAGAGAAGCTAAGAGGTGAATCTAGGTCAGTATTCTCTTCAAAAAATAGTTCTTCCTGTGGCTCTGATGAATCTGTGGTTTTGCTTAAATATTGGATTGGAAGATCCGTTTCCGGTGTCACAACCGCAGAATCCAAGGTTGGAGAGACAGGCGGGATCTGGGCGATATTCAACGGAGATGCAGAGGCTGTGGAAGCAGATAAGTCATTTGTGGGAACATCGAGGCTGAGATTATTAACATCACCAGCATCAAACAAACTGGCGTAAAGTTGGTCTACTTCATCACCAATTGCCGCAGAAATATCTTCCGGTAATTCGGTCGGGGTTTGAGAATATTCAGATGAGTCTACACCAAGCTGCAACAGCACTGCATCTAGATCTTCTGTGAGAGTAGTCTCCTGTTGCTCAGAAGTAATTGTGAGTGGAGATGAAGTTTCTGGCTGTATCAGCTCCAAGGATTGGGGCGCAACTCTAGCAGCAATCTCGGTTGGTTCAGTCAATGATGGTAGTGTCTCAGATTCTTCTCCCAGGAAAGATGACTGCGAACGAGGGGATTCTTGTTGCAAATGCTGGGTCAAATTGTTGACAAAGCTGGCCATCAGCTGTTCGCCTTGCATCCCCTTGCTATGCATTCTTGCTAGTGCTTGCGACAGGGATTCATAGTAGGTATTAATATTGCGCTGTAGTGCTTCAAAGACTACATTCACCGTCCCATCTAGTGATAATAGGCGTTGATCCAACTCCCTAGCTAGCTGGGTTAAGCGCTCCACATCGTCAGAAGATTCTAATAAAGATTGATTAGCAGAGGTTGCGTAATTAGTTCCTCCTGACGAACTGGCGGAATTTTCCCTCGTCTGTCCAATCAGTGGCGTTAAAGTGGGCACAAGGCGACTCATGAGTACCTGTAAAAACTCGGTAATCATTTGCTCCTGGTTTGTCAACTGCTGCGCTAACGAGTAGTTTTGCAAACGCTTTTGCTCTAGTTGCCGATTTTCTTGTATGAGAGTGGCTCGCTCTTGCAAAAGCAATTCTAATTCCGATCGCAACGGCTGAATCAATCTCGAAAATTCATTTTTTAATTGTCCTGCGCCAACAGTACTCTCTTCCTGACTAGATTCGAGCGGCGGTAGTGGATACTGGTTATTACCACGATCGATAAATTTTGTTAACAAAGGCGATCGCGGTTCTTCAGAAGGCTGATTTGGGATGTCGCTCTCTAATGTTTCTTTTTCTTGTAACCTCACCAAGAAGTCGCGAATTCGCTCTAAAACTTCTTTAGGCTCTTGCGCCTGACCAGACAGAAATCTAGACAGGCGCTTGCCACCGTTGGCAAGTAAGTTGTCAATGTCTGCGATCAGCTTTTGAATTTCATCTGTACTAAAAGTCACTTTTCTACCTTATATATAAATCTATGTAAACTCATGTGAACAATTACTTTACAATCACCGTACCCCTATGGGGATCTTGCTACGCGCAGTGTCACCATAGAAAAAGTTTTGAGTGGCAAGGGCCGCTGCTTGGACTTGTGACTGTCATTATGTTATGGATTACTGGGAGTCGTGGCAATCTTCAATCATCCAAGAAAACAAGGAAAAAAGTTTCTCTTTGTCCCCCCATCTCCTTGTCCTCTTCAGCAGCCTTTGCTCGAAAAGCTTAATCTTCCAGGTCATTGGTTGGCTATTTTTGAAAATCGCTAAAATACCTGAGCAATAATTTACTCCCTTTAGTATCATTAATGTTGTTTGCCTATATTCATAACTAATTAAGTTTGCAGTGCAGCTAGCCTCTAAGCAATACAACCGCCGGCTATAAACTACTTTTTGCAAAACTTTTACTCCGTTTAAACTTATAGGTAAAGATTATTTAGAAAAACTTCTTGTCGCTTTCTTGTTTAGCATAGTTTAGTTTTTTCTTGGAAAGGGAGCTGTGCAATGATAGCTTAGGCTACAAATGGCACTCCTGTTTTTTGTGTGTACATAGCAGCTTGAATTAAAGATGTCGTAATGGAAGATCGATATAGCTTGCAAGCACAGGCTAATTCCTGGATGATCGCCTCCGCTCCCTTTTTTCAAGGGTTGCCAGAAACTGCTGTAGAATCAGCCCTCACCCATCTTGTTACCCGCACTCACCCAGCCAATCAGGTGATTCTACTGGAAAATGACTGGGGTGGTTCTGTGTATTTTATTATGGACGGATGGGTAAAAATCCGCACCTACAATCTGGAAGGAAAAGAGGTAACGCTGAATATTATTGGCAAAGGTGAATTGTTTGGTGAAATGGCGGCGCTAGATGAAGCACCTCGATCCACCGATGTGATTACCTTGGCCCCAACGGTAATTGGTAGTATGCCTGCTCAGGATTTTGTCAAATTACTTCAGATAGAACCCTTGGCGGGAGTTCGATTGGCGCAGCTCATGGCACGACGTTTGCGACAAGTAAATCGCCGATTGCGGTTGCGGGAATCTGATAGCCAGTCAAGAGTAGCAGATACGTTGTTATTTTTGGCAGAAGGACAGGGAAAAAAAGGGCAAACCGGAACCGAAATCCCCAATTTACCTCATCGGGAATTGAGTAGTTTGAGCGGACTGGCGCGGGAAACGGTGACACGAGTATTGACAAGGCTAGAAAAAAAAGGCTTGATTAAACGGGATCAAGACACTATTTGTATTCCCGATTTGTCAGCCTTAGAAAGAATGATCGTTTAAAAACTTGTCAGATATGAGTATTTTAGATTCTCTCCCAGATCAGCCGGAGGAAGATCCATCTCCTGAATCTCCAACTCCTCAAAATCATTGGTTAGATAAAGAACAGCAGTTAATGCCTCCTCAAATCAAAGCTGATGCGCCCTTGAGGATGGTGGAAACGGCATTTTTAGCCAGTACCGCTAGTTTAATTTGGTTTATTAATTTTTACTTTCCTTTGGGCCCAGTTTTGCGGATATTTTTTCCAGTGCCGATCGCTCTAGTTTATCTGCGTTGGGGCAAACGTGCGGCATGGATGGCGGCACTCACCTCTGGGTTACTGCTGACGGTATTGATGGGGCCAGCCCGCAGTTTGCTGTTTGTCATGCCCTACGGGTTCATGGGCGTCCTTTTGGGCGCTACATGGTGTCGTCGTCGTCTTCCCTGGATTGTTTCTATCACTTTGGGTACGCTATTGGGTACTTTAGGAGTCTTTTTTAGGCTGTGGTTGCTATCTGTTTTGTCGGGTGAAGACCTATGGATTTATGTGATTACCCAGGTGACTGAGTTCATTGAGTGGGTATTTTTTAACTTGAGTTTGTTGGCGAGTCCCAGTGTATTTTTGATTCAAGTGGGAGCGATCGCTTTAATTTTACTCAACAACTTTATCTACCTTTTTGTGGTACACCTGGCAGCATGGTTGCTTTTTGACCGTCTGGGCAACCCGATCCCCCGCCCACCACACTGGGTACAAGTTCTCATGGATTATGAAGGATAATTATTAGTCATTTGTCATTTGTCATTTGTCATTGGTTAAACGATCAGTCTTAATTAATAACCAATGTCCTATGCCCAATTGCCCATGCCCAATTCCCAAATTAGTATTTATACGCAAAAAGAACAGGGTGAACAATGGCTGCGAAGGCATCGTGGTTGTTTACCCGTATTTGCTTGTGTTTTAGGATTTACTGAAACTGGTTTAATTCCAGGGATTTCAGCCGCTGGTCGCACTCCAGAGGATCGGAAATATACTGCTTGTGCTGATGCCGAGTTTTTGTATTACGGCCCAGAACATAAAGCCCAATATCCCCTACCACCATTGGCGGCTGGGGCTTCACCTGTGCTGATTTCTCGTGCTGTCTTTGAGTCACTAAAGATACCAGTTCATTTATTTAATGCGGGTTTACCCCAAGCTCCTGCTGTGCCAGTAATTGATTTGGATGGCGCTCCTGCTAAGTGTTTAAGTGGAGGTGCTGCGATGGAAATTACCACAGTACACCACTTGTTTGAACAAGGGCTACTTTGGGGAGAACGCCTAGCTGCCAATATCCAACAGGGGTATCTGATTATTGGTGAGTGCGTCGTCGGAGGTACTACAACTGCCCTGGCAATCTTAACTGGTTTAGGTATAGATGCTGCCGGAAAAGTTAACAGTAGCCACCCTGTTTGTAACCACGCGCAAAAGTGGGCACTAGTACAAGCTGGGCTGGAGAAGATGAGGGGGAGCAGGGGGCAGGATAAGATATTTCAATCTCAAATCCAAAATTCTGTAGATCCCTTACAACTCGTCGCCGCCGTGGGCGATCCGATGCAAGTGGTGGTAGCTGGGATGGCGATCGCTGCTAGTCGTAATTGTGGTGTAATGCTGGCTGGAGGGACGCAAATGCTGGCGGTTTATGCGCTGATGAGTGCGATCGCTCAAGCTTACGCTTTATCATGGCAACCAGAAGCAGTAGTTGTAGGCACAACCCGCTGGGTGGCTGAAGATCCTACTGGCGCTACAGTTGACTTAGCTCTCAACTTAGGAAGAAACAGGTTAACTCAGAGTGGAAGAACCCCTCCTCTATTAGCAACTCATCTGAGCTTTGCTGATTCCCGTTATCCCCAACTGAGAGCTTATGAGCAGGGCTTTGTCAAAGAAGGTATGGGTGCTGGAGCCGCTTGCGTAGCCGCCCATCTTAGCCAAGATTGGCGGCAACATCAACTTTTGGCAGCCATTGAAGCCCAACTTGAACGGCTAAGTATTGCCTTGAACTAAAGATTTTGGTCTTAGGATATGATATCAACCGTAGCTTGATTAAAAACTTCCAGGATTGTCATCAAGTGCTAGCAAGAAATTAATCAGGTCTGCTTGCTGTTTGGAATTAAACCCAGATTGTCTATCTACATAGAAGTGATGCCCTGTGCCATCAAGGTTACTACGCACTAAACTAGGGTTAGCTTTGTTGGCTTTCACAACCAAACTACGAAGATCGCGATCGACCAGGGCACGCAAACTACTAGCAGGATCGACAGGTATACCTTGGCTAAGAGTGCCAGATAGCCCTAAGCCACTCTTGTTAACAACCGTGAAACTACCATTTGAGTTCACTTTCAAGCTTCCTGCTCGTACTGCTGCACCGCCATCGTGCAAATATGGTGCGCTTAAATAAAGACCACGCAAGGAAGTAGTTTTGTAACCGCCTTTTGGCAATATACCTTTGGGTAGAGTTGTGGGAGTATCAGAGATACCCTGCGTTGGTACATCCAGCACTTCAGCCTTAGCAGGTATGGGAACAGGAGTGTTAAAGGTGTATAGCTTGGGCGGTACTAACAAATTACTCAGCCCTAAGCGAGATTGGGCACGA
This sequence comes from Nostocales cyanobacterium LEGE 12452, assembly GCA_015206945.1. GTDB lineage: Bacteria > Cyanobacteriota > Cyanobacteriia > Cyanobacteriales > Nostocaceae > Nostoc. The sequence continues at coordinate 10,695 of JADEXV010000094.1, forward strand.
GCGGGGTTAGTACGAATTTCATCAATTGGATGAATTTTGTTGTCAGTAAAGAATGGCGGAATATGGCAAGTAGCACAATTGGCTTTCTCAAATACTTTTGCGCCACGCTTAACAGAATTACTGTTCAACGCTTGCCAGTTTTCCGAAGTCTGGTTGGCAGGTGGCACTAAGCTATTTTGGAAAGCAGACATAGCATTGTCAGCAAATAAGAAAGGACCACTCGCAATATCACCGGGATTTTGAGTATTTGGGCTGAAAACTAAACCGTTGTAAGTAAACAAACTAGGGCGCAGGTTTGGGTAAGTTCCTGTCCCAGGAGCAGGAATTTGGTCTTCTAATTGTGCTTGTGTAGCATTGGGTGCGATCTTCCGTAGCCATTCAGAGGGTTTTACTATTACTCCTTCTGGTAAACGTAGGCTGGGAGTGGCAGCGTTTTGTAGAAATGTACCAATATAAACCTCTGGGTCAATGCCAAGGGTTTCTGCACTCAGTTGAGCAGCTGCCAACAGATTGTTTTCTGAAGAATGAACACCGTTGCTGACAGCGCTGAGTCCCGCAAACGGCCCAATAGCAAACTGTCCATCAAGAAAATAAGGATGATTCTTAAATGTGAATATACTGGGAATTTGAGTAGTATTGTTGATACTATCTGAAGAACTCTCAAAATTACCAAAAGGCACATCTAATACTGCATCGTCAAAAGCTTTTTCAAACTTCTCAGGATCGGGTAATTTTACTTTATTACCTTTACTGTCAATAATAGTCTTACCGTTGCCTTGATATTGTGGATTTAAAGGGTTGAAGTTTAATCGTGCAAATCCTGCGGCTGTATTTGGTGATAATGCAACTAACAGGGGCGTAGCAATTTCGCCATTAGGTACTCCCAAAAGACGTTCACCCTTATTTGAAAGAGATACATGGCAAGCGGCACAGCTAACATCAATCTTAGGTGTGATTCCCAATCCAATGGGAAAAGTCCCTCCCTTTTCCATTTTTAGGCCTGTATTAATGACAGTACCTTTGGGAAAAGTTCGACTACCTAATGCTATATTCTTCTCAAGAATAATTTGTAAGTTCGTTGTCGGCTGACCTTGCAACTTAACTATTGCTGTCTGTAATTCTGGCAAAATTTTAGCAATGCCAAGTCCAAAACCGAATACTCCTTGCAAACCAAATATATCGCCAATCTTTCGGTTGAAGAATATATCTTCGCCTTTTGCGATTAATTCTTTAGTAATTTTAACTGCCCCTACCCGCTGATAGGAAATGGGATTTTTAGGGTCAAATCCTTTATTGACAACTAGTTGCGATGCTTCTTGAGGACTCAGCCGTTTGCCAAAATAGTCGTAATAGCCTAGTGGTTGAGTAGGAGCAGGTTGCAAAAAATCAATTTTTGCGAAAGCTGTCTGGCTTGTCATCAACCAATTTGATAACAAGATGCCAAAAACACTAATGAGAAAAATACAGATTAATAAGAAAATTTTGGTTTTTAAAGCAGACAACACCCTAAAGACACCAGTCTTAGGGTTGTTTTTTTGTTTCATAGTGAGGTATTAACTAAAAACCTATGGGTAGATATATCACACTATTACGTAAAGATATGTAATAGTGTGTTTAACTTTTTTATCAATTTGATGGTTGGATTACTTACTTGTATCTAAGTATATGCTCATAAAACCATCAGTTGATATTGAACCTAAAGGCTTGTTCTACCTACTTCAATCTATTTTTTTATTCGTTGAACTTTAGGTTAAGTTTAATGAATTCTCTCTCTAAGTAATTGTTCTTCTAAAGCAGCAATGCGATTGTACGCTGCTGTTAACTGCGCTGTCAGTCGTTGTATTTGAATTTCTGGCGTTATATTATCTCCAGCTTGACGATGCATGTCTAAATAAATGCCATCTGTCAACACATCTTTGTGTTCCATTTCTGGATTTAAATTGTTACGTCCTTTAAACTGGTAGCCTCCAGCTGCGCCATTTTGTTGGCAATTATCCTTTGCTTGTGTATTCGCTAAAGAACACTCTGAGAAAGTTTGAGTGACTTTACTATCAAGCTGCTCAATTACTTGGCACAGGTCATCCAGCTTTTGGCTTAAAGTCAGGATCTGCTGCTGTAATAGCTCCATTTAATACCTTTATTCGTACATTTACTCTATGTTATTCAATTTACTCTCAACCTTAACGATACTTATGGATTATTTAAGTATTGATAATTTTTGCTGGAAATGTGACATTTAAATCATTACTTCTAAATATAAGTAAGGCTTCACCATAACTACCATGAAGTAAATTTATGGATAAAAATTAATCTTGAAGGATAAATTTGCCAAAAAATCGCTAATTTGAGGCAAATATTCAAAATTAACCGTATTATCAAGAAAAAATACCGATAATTATCCAGATCCACTTTTTCAGCTAGTCAGCCACTGGTGAATCTCTGCTTAATATTAGGTATAATCAAAAATCTCAAAATCCAAAATCAATGGATCGACGGTCTTTTTTGCTAGGTACAAGCACACTGGCACTTTCACAACTGCTTTTTGGCTGTGGTGGAAACAAGCAGACGCAACTAAAAGTACAGCTATTAAAAGGTTCTATACCTGGTCAGGTGGTGAATCAGTTCCACAAAGGTTTGCAGCAACGGGTGCAGTTAAAGTTTGCTCCAGTTGAGCGTATACAGGATTTATTTCAGCAATTACAAAATTGGCAGCAGAAGCCAAAAACCAGCGATGAGCAGGGATGGCAACGTTTTATACCGTTTAGGCAAGGTCAAAAAGCCGCTGACACAGACCTAGTGACATTGGGAGATTACTGGCTACAAGCAGCTATTGAACAGAAGTTGATTCAACCACTCCAAGAAGTGCAAGGAAACCAATTAAAGCAGTGGTCTACTTTAGATGAAAGGTGGAAACAACTGGTAACACGCAACGACCAGGGTATTTTGGATACTCAAGGGAAGGTGTGGGGTGCGCCTTACAGGTGGGGTAGTACAGTAATTGTTTATAACCGTGACAAGTTTCGAAAATTGGGATGGACACCCAAAGATTGGAGTGATTTGTGGCGAGATGGAATGCAGCAGCGTATTTCTCTATTAAATCAACCACGAGAAGTTATTGGTTTGGTCTTAAAAAAGCTAGGCAAATCTTATAATACAGACAATCTTGACCAAGTACCAGACTTGGAAAAGGAATTACAAATATTAAACCAACAGGTGAAGTTTTACAGTTCCAATAACTATTTGGAACCTCTAATTATGGAAGACACTTGGCTAGCAGTTGGTTGGTCAAGCGATGTATTGCCTGTTCTGGGACGTTATCCGCAACTTGCCGCAGTTATCCCCCAGTCAGGAACAGCAATCTGGGCGGACTTATGGGTACGTCCCGCAGGGATTACTAAGGATAGTTTATCAGATCAATGGATTGATTTTTGTTGGCAACCAAGCACAGCTAAACAAATTTCGGTGCTGACTAAAACTAATTCACCAATCTCTACAAATATTGCCGCTTCCGATATCCAAGAACCATTATGGAGTTTGTTAGAGAGCGATCGCAACATTTTCAATAAAAGCGAATTTTTACTTCCCTTACCCCTATCGGCAATAAAGCAATACGAGTCTTTATTCGCCAAAATTAAGGTTTAATTGGGAATTGGGAATTGGGCAGAGGAGCAGAGGGAAAAACTGACTGTAACTGCTCCCTCCCCTGCTTCCCCAATCGCTACAAATAACGCTGTAACCCTATCTTGTTTTTAATAGTGGTTTGGATACTGCATAAAGCTGGACTTGTACTAAAGTTGCAAGTGTAGGTTGCCAAGGGTTCTTTTTGATAATTAAATACTCGGACGTTGTAACCAAAGTTCCGTGCAGCGCTACCCAAGCGATTTACGAAGTCGTAGCGCTCTACATACTCTAGTAAACTCCAAATTTGCTGATTCACGATCAAGTCTACTCGTGCAGGTTCTTTGCCAGAGGTTGGATATGCTATCCAATTATCTAATAGCTTTTTTTCGGAGTTTTGTTGTGCCCACCATAAGCTGGGAACGGTTAATCGTTCTGGATGAATGGTGTTAGCTGTGATTACATAGTCTTTTGGCTTGGTCAATAAGTCTAGTTCTAAAGGCGCACTAGAAGGTGATGGTATTGAACGGGTTTGCGCTAGTGAGGGCGGGACTAGTAAAACTGTGAGGGTAATAGTTAATAGTAATGAAAATGATGTCTGGCGTTGGCGCAGTCCGCCGCAGGCATCGCACAATTTAGGTATATGCATAACTGATACTAATTCATCATTCGTTATGAAGGCACAAGTTAAAATTCGCACAAATTAAACTTTAACGGCAACGATGCGAATTCTTCGATAATCTGCTGTCCAAGTTCCTTGTTGATATAGTGTTGGCTTCAGATATTCCTCGACGACGGGAATTATTTGTATTTGTTGCTCAGGTGAAAGTCCGGCTAAGAATGGACTGGCGAACATTTTAATCCAGTTTGCTATACCAGTTTCTCCTTCTGCTAGGGGAGTTGGGCGAGGAAACAGGATAGCATAAATGATATCAAAGCCTTGATTTTCTAAAAGGCTGGCGTATTCACCAATACTGGGGTAATACCAAGGATTCTCTACTTGTGCTTGAGGGATACCAATGGACTCTAAAGCACTGTATAAAGCTGTGACGATCGCCAAAACATTCCCTTTACCCCCAAATTCTGCGACAAAACGCCCTCCGGGTTTTAGGGATTGATGGATGGAAGCGATCGCGCTATCTGCTTCTTTTACCCAATGTAGTACAGCGTTGGAAAACACAGCATCGAATGGCTTGTCTACTTGAAAATTTGCCGCATTTGCAACATCAAAGCGGATATCGGGATAGTTTTCTCTTGCCTTTTCAATCATCGCAGGTGCGCTATCAATTCCCCATACATCAGCACCTGCTTGGGCAATTTTTTCTGTGAGTTGTCCAGTACCACAACCTAGATCCAAAATGGATTCTCCTGGCTGAGGGTTTAGTAATTTCAGTAAATCTTCGCCATATTGCCAGACAAAGGCGTGTTTATCTTCGTAAAGGGAAGTATCCCAATTATTGCTTGTTGAAATATTATTCATAAATAAATATGCTAGGTTTTTACTTTCTCTAATAAAAGCTTTTTATTGTAGTGGTTATATTTTTAAGTTTTTAAGAAGTTTAAAATCGATATATAGCAATCTTAAATCATTTGTGAAGGAGAAGAAGCCCGACTTCTTTGAATAGATACAAAATTTTGTAAACTCCTCCAAATTCATCCTTTTGGGATTATCTGGTGAGGTTTTCTATCAACTTAGCTCTCTCACTTATTAAATGTTACTCAAGCTGCATCGGTTCCCCTAGTTATTGAAGTCGTCAGCACTAATTGGAGGGATGATTATGCATCCAAGCTGGTTGACTACGAAACTTTTGGTGTTCCTGAATACTGGATTGTTGACTATTTAGCTTTGGGCGGTAGAAGGTATATAGGTAATCCCAAACAACCAACTATTTCGGTTTATTATTTGGTGGATGGTGAGTATCAAGTTAACCTGTTTCGGGGAAGCGATGCCTGCGGCGGTAAACAACGCATCATATCCCCTACATTCCCAGAATTAAACTTGACCGCCGAACAGATTTTTCAAGCTGGGCGATCGCAAAATCAATTATGAGCGCAGTGCTGACACTCCCATAGGGCCACGAGTCACACCCAGTTGATTTTGCAACTTCAACTCGCGCCAGAGTTGGGAACCTGTAATCTCACCTTGCAATAATTGACTATAAAAATGTATTGTTTTACTCACTTGCTCTGGTGTTTCATTCACAAATTCGATGCGAAAGTGACGTAACCCCAGTTCTATAAGGCGCTGTACGTACTCGGCTCCTGTTTGAGCAGTGCCATTAAATACAGTATTGCGGCAACCTACATCTGCTTTAAGGACGTGTTCGCTACCTACACGGTCTTTTAATTTCACTTCCTGGTTTTCACAAGGTCGTCCACAGTTGGTATAGTCTGTACCCGTCGAGAGAAAGGCACAAAAAACACAATGCTCCATGTGAAACATCGGTATATGCTGATGGATTGTCACCTCAAACCACTGGGGTGGACAACTGGTGAGCAGGTCTTGTAGTTGGGTAATATTCAGGTCATAGGATGCCGTCAGCCGTTCTAAACCAAAGTGTTGCTGAAAGTAGTCTGCTGTTAAAGGATTAGCAACGTTGAGCGAAAAATCTCCGATACAACGGTCTGCTGCAAAGAATTGCAATTGGTCATAGTTCCGTATCAGATAGCCATCTGCTTCCGAGGCACGTACTTGCTGCAAAATCCAATTTTCCCCTGGTTTAGTAATTCGGGGTGGTGCAACCCAAATTGTGGGGAGTGGGGAGTTAGGGGTTATGAGTGCTGAGTTATGAGTTAAAACTGAAGAATTTTCTGCTTTGTTTTGTTGCTGTTGTTGGCGCACCATTTGCACCGCTTCTCGATAGGCGCGGGGGTCTTCAAATTCACAGTAAAGTGTTTGGATTCCCGCTTCGAGTGCTGCTTGCAGTTGCTTGAGATTTCGTACTAGGACGATGAGTGAAGGAGGTTTAGCTTTAGCTTCGCGCAGGGTGGGAGATGAGGGGAGTAAGTTTTGGAAAGAGACATCAGAATGTAATTGCCAGCGTTTGGGTTGACTTCGCAATTCTTCTAACTGTGCTACGATTTCCCGCCGCATCCGGTTCAATTCACTGACGGGTAGCATAATAGCACCGCTGAGGTGGTTAGTTAGGGTTTCCAAACAGAAAGGTGTGTTACCCAAACGACCGAATTGTTCTTGTAAACGGTCTGTATCTAGCGGTTTGGTGTGCGCTTCAATCAGTGAAATTGCAGACTCTACCTGTACAATATTACCGAGTCGATCGCGGGCGATCGCAATCAACGCCTGACCAACTTCTCCATAAATCTCTACATTAATGGGACGCTGAAATTGGGGGTTCTCGCCTGCAAAACTTTGCCGCACTTGCTTATCGAGTTCTGGATCGCTGGTTTTCCAAATGCGATCGCCTATATGCACTCGGCGCAGGTTCAAGTCATTTCGACCAAAAGTCAGCACACTTTCCTTACCTTTGGAAACCACCCCATAAACTCGCCCGCCTTCTTCCTTCGCCTCTGGATGACCGCAGTCAAATACAATTCCATCCCCTGGTTTGACAGGCGCTTCCAATTTGACTGTTACCTCTTCGTTGTGAATGCGGCTGACTTCACCTAAATAAACCCCACGTTTTTTACCAAAGCGGGCGTGAACTAGTTCCTGATTATTAATCCCACCAAACCAGCCCGTGTAGAGTCCGCGAGAAAATGCCATTTCTAGGTTGTAATGTTCTTGGTCTGATTGACCTCTCCCCCCTTCCCTTGTAGCCAAAGAGGGGTTAGGTCTTTCCAATTCCGTCATTACACTATCCAAAGCTTGCCGATAAACACGGATGACATTAGCAACATACTCTGGAGCTTTCAGGCGGCCTTCAATCTTGAGACAAGTTACTCCTGATTTCACCAAATCGGGCAGAACATCTAACCCTGCTAAGTCTTGAGGACTGAGTAAATATTTGCGCTCTTTTAAATCCACAACTTCCCCATCAGCGATTAAATCGTAGGGCATCCGACAAGCTTGGGCACATTCACCTCGGTTAGCAGAACGTCCGCCTAAAGCCTCACTAGTCAAACACTGACCGGAATACGCTACGCACAAAGCACCGTGAACAAAAACTTCTAAGGGCAGCGAAGTTTCTTGTTGGGCAATCTGCTGCTGAATTTTATTGATTTCTTTGAGAGAACATTCACGCGCCAGCACCACCAATTGACAGCCAAGAGATTTGGCAAATTCCACCCCAGCGGCACTGGTAATTGTCATTTGCGTGGAAGCATGGATGGGAAAATCGGGGGAAAGTTGACTGATGAGACGGCATATCCCAATATCTTGAACGATCGCTGCATCCACACCAGCTGCAATAATTGTGCGGAGATATTGCTGTGCTTCTGCTAGTTCTTTAGGAAATATGAGTGTGTTGACAGTGACATAACCCTTTACGCCCCGACGGTGCAGGAATGTCATCAATTGGGGTAAGTCCGCCTCAGTAAAGTTTTGTGCCCGCATTCTGGCGTTAAACCGATCCAAACCGAAGTAAATCGCATCTGCCCCATTTTCCACAGCAGCTTTAGCACATTCCCAATTACCTGCTGGCGCGAGTAGTTCAGGACGTTGAAGAGAAGGTTGGAAAGAAGGGCGATCGCTTTTCATTAGATTTAGGGAGGGTTAACTAGCACCATAGTGATTTTATCGAAGTTATTGGGGGATGGTGCGATCGCTCTTTTATCTGCGGTTCATTCAATCCTCTTCTCCTCTGCATCTGGAGTAAGTAGACAGGCGAGAAGAGACAGAACTATATTAAATTTAGTTAAAAAAAGTTTCGCTAGGTTGTCAATGTATCAACAAAATGGAAATTCTTAAATCAAGCACCACCATAAATTGGAATTAAACCCGTGTCTGCTAAAGATGCTTTTCATACAGTTGTCAAAACAGCACTTGAGAAAGAGGGGTGGTTAATCACTCATGATCCTTATACTCTTCAGGCGGGAACCCTTGAGCTATATATTGATTTAGGAGCAGAAAAAATTATTGCAGCCGAAAAACAAGGACAAAAAATAGCTGTTGAAATTAAAAGTTTTTTGAGTCCTTCAAAAATTACAGACCTTTATGCTGCATTAGGACAATTTATTATTTATCGAATTGTTTTACAAAAAAAAGAAGCCAATCGCACTTTATATTTAGCCGTTCCTAGTACTGTTTACAATGAGTTTTTTCTACTTCCATTTATCCAGTCTGTTATTCAAATTAATCAACTCTGTTTACTAATTTATAATATTGAACAGGAGGCAATAGACCAATGGCAAAGCTAGACGAATATCGACAATATATTCAAAATTTACTTCAACAACACGCTAGTATTGTTTGGGATGATCGCATTCAAGCACAGACAATTTATGATACAGAACACGATCATTATCAATTAGTTTATGTAGGTTGGCACGAGCAAGATCGTATATATGGGCCTGTTCTGCATCTAGATATTATTGACGAAAAAATCTGGATTCAGCAAGATGGGACAGAGGTAGGAATTGCTAATGAATTGGTTGAATTAGGTGTCCCAAAAGAAGATATTGTTTTAGGTTTTCAGTTGCCATCTGTGCGTAAATATACAGATTTTGCTGTTAGTTAAGGGTGGGTTTCAAGCCGCGTTCAACAGCCACTTTTAAGGCTCTTGCTTTACTTACTAAGCCATGTCGATAAATCTGCATTACTTTATCTAGTTGATGAACTTCTGCATCATTAAGCTGTCCTTCTCGGTGACGCGCTAGCAAGTCACTGAAAACCTCTTGCTGCTGAGTTTCCATCTGCATATCGCACAGAGCTAAAACCTTCTCATCTGGTAATGACTCGATAGCTAGTTCAGTGATAGCGCGGTCAATTTCAGCCATTTTCTACAAGTTTACCTTTTACTTATAATTGTATCTGCGATGCTCTGCATCTTCCTGGTTAAAAAGAGCGATTGCCTGAACTAAAACAATATCCCAGACTCAATAACCTTTATTGCTCATAATTATATTTGCAAGTCCCAATAATCAATCTTCTTCAATTTTATAAGTTTGTGATTCAAAGACAAATTTTTCATATTCATCTAAATTAACAAAAACTAAATTACCTTTGTCTACATTTTCTAAAGCTTTGATTAGATGTTTTTTGTTCATCTCTGATTTCAGAAGATAGGTAGTTTCGTCTTCTTCAGATGGTGGTTCAACTAGCATAATGACTTGTACGAAAGTTTTCGCATCTTTCCCACCCTATTGTAACTGTATTTGAGTGAGATGAATTTGTGCGATCGCTCACTGAGCAAGCTGACCATTTTTAGTAAGCGGGTTCGGCTCTATTGATACTGAAGGCATTCGTTTTATGATTTTGCTTTTAATCAATTACATTTAATGAGTTATGTATCCCCACAAAAGACAGATATATTGTAATTTAGACAAAAGCTGATTTATAAAACTACGTTTATTAGGATTAAATATTTGAGGACTTAAGTCAATATTGTACATTTTGCTGATAACTTTATTACCTTTCCCATATCGGCTAAACCTTTCAACAAAACCAAATATACCATCATCAAAATTATGACAAACTACCGAGTTAAAAGCATAAGAAAGATTACCTAATTCCAACAATCTCCATCCTAAATCTATATCTTCTCCAGCCGCAATATTAATATCTTCATTGAAGCCGCCTATTTTTTCAATAGCAGGTTTCCAAATCAGAGTATTAGCAGTGATTAAATATTCAGGACTGATATTTTTTTCAGGAGCAATCACTTTTAAAGGCACTAGAATTTCTTGTGTTTGATAATATTTTGATAAAAAATCACTGCCCCATGCTTTAACATTTCCTGCATATCCGATTGAGCCATTCATTGAATCAATATACCCTATAATCCATGATTTACAAGGAATACAGTCGCTATCTGTAAATAAAATCCAATCTCCTTTGGAATAGCTTAATCCCAAATTTCGTGCAGATGCTGGCCCGATTTTTGAGCATTTAAGCAATATTATTTCAAGCCCATTGATTTGAAACTGTTTTTGGATAACAATTGGATTATTTGAGTTATTATCAACAATAATAATTTCTTTAGGATATATTTTTGGTATATGTGTATTAAAAAAATTAGACAAAAATAAATCAATTCCTTTCTGATTATTCTTGACAGGTATAACTATCGATATATCTGATGTTTTTATTTTTAATGGTGCAATTAAATTAGCTTTATTTTTAGGTTTATAAGCTAATTTGCTAATTAAAGTCATAATTCTATCTCCAGTTGAAACTTAACTTTCTCCGCAATCTAGTAATTATATTGATATCAACCGCAATCATGCCACTTATCCCTCTATACCTTGGCGAATTGCATGGGCTGTTCCATTAGGACTTAGAGCAGCACTAAGTAAAACATTTGTGTCAATGACAATTAGTTTATGACTCATCGGCGAGTAATTCTTCTAGAGTTTCTTCGGTTAATCCTTTGGCTTGAGCATTTCTACCGATTCTGTCAAAAACACTAAGTAAATCTTCATCTTTATTATTTGAAGAGGTTTTCTTTATTTCTTGAATAAGTTGTTCTTGTTCTTGTGCGGGAAGTTGTAAGACAAGATTAAGAATTTGCTCGAAGGTTAGGGGGAGTTAATAGGTTTTTTGAGTCATGGTGACTTCTGGAGTTAGGGAATAGAAACTTGTTAGCTTTTTTAATCAGGTTTGAGCCAGTTTTCTACTTTTAAATCACGATTCCTCTATATCTTGGCGAATTGCATTATTCATATCCTCAAGAGTTTTAGGTTTTCTTTGATATTTTAAACAACCTGCTACATCATCTAATTTAGTTTCTGGAAAAAGTTTCTTAGGTTTTAAAATAATTCCATCACCCATATCAATAATAAAATAATAAATTTTTGACCTACTTCCCATTGATGAGCTTTCCACAAAAATTGGGGAATAATTACTTGTCATTGAGGAAACAATCTTGTAATTTTCATTATATTTAGAAGCGAAAAATATCAGACTAATATAAAAATATTAGCATTTTTGATTATTCCAATTTCTCCTCTTCCTTTGTGTTCTCCGCGCCTCTGCGGTAGGCTGCGGCAAGCCGCTCCGCGTCTACGTAAAAAAAAGGGCGAACTTTCGGGTTCGCCCGTAACATAGTATTATGCTGTTGCTAAATCCAAACCCAAATTTAAATCTTCGCTTCTTCTCTCACCAACTTATCCCAACCCAAATCTTTCAAATTATTATTACGACGCAACGGACGAGTCACCAACTCTAACATGTCACGCGCATTCGTAAAGCCGTGAATTTGAGCAAAAGTGAACTCCACCGACCACTTTGTATTAATACCGCGTGCTTCCAACGGATTAGCGTGAGCCATACCAGTAATTACCAAGTCTGGTTTCAACTCATAAATTCGCTGAAGTTGATTGTAATTATCTGGCTTCTCTACAATCCTTGGTAGAGGTGAATTCATTTCCTGGCAAGTTTTCTCTAGCAATGCCAACTCAGCAGCTTGATAGCGCTTATCCATGTAAGGAATGCCGATTTCGTGAACAGTCATCCCACAACGGATTAAGAATCTTGCTTGGGAAATCTCCAGCAAGTTATCACCCATGAAAAATACAGACTTACCGCGAATTAGTTTCACGTAATCTTCCAAGCCTGCCCAAATTTGTGCTTCCCGTTCATCTAATCCCTTGGGAGTAATACCGAACACCGAGCAGATTTTCTCAATCCAAGCGCGAGTACCATCGGGGCCAATGGGGAAGGGTGCGCCAATGAGTTTACACTTGCGGCGGCGCATTAAGGTGGTAGCTGTGCGGCTGAGGAAGGGGTTGACACCAGCGACATAATACCCTTCTTCCAATACTGGCAGTTCTGTGAAGCGCTTCGCGGGTAGCCAGCCGGAAACTTTGATGCCTTGTTTCTTCAGTTCCAAGGTTAACTGAGTCACTACGGGGTCGGGAAGGGAGCCAAAGAGAACTAAGGGTGGATGATCCACGTACTCAGATTCATCTTGGGCGACATCTTCTTTCTTTTTACCGAAGTTGAGTAATTTAGCGATCGCATTACGTTCACTTTTCTCTGTTTCCGCTACCGGAGACTTATCAGGACAACGGTTAGCCATTGCTGCTAACACAGTGTCTTCCCCTTGGGTGAAGGCGTAATCTAGACCATTTGCCCGCGCTACAACGATGGGAATCCCAATTTCAGATTCCAGCTTCGGCGCTAAACCTTCTAAATCTGTTTTGATAATTTCGGTGGTGCAAGTGCCAATCCAGACAATTACACTAGGATTGCGATCGCGTTTAATTTGCAAGCACAACCGCTTTAACTCTTCATAATCATTCAGCTGTGCCGAAATATCGCCCTCTTCCAACTCTGCCATTGCATAGCGGGGTTCAGCAAAAATCATCACCCCCATCGCATTTTGCAGGAAGTAGCCACAAGTTTTTGTCCCAATCACCAAAAAGAAGCTATCTTCAATTTTTTGGTATAACCACGCCACGCAGCTAATTGGGCAAAAGGTATGGTAATTCCCGGTTTCACATTCAAAGCTTAAAGCTTCTGGTTGTTGAGCGATAGTCATTTTGGTTTTTTCTCCCCTTGATATTTAATGGCAGTTCAACCAATTTCAGATTTTAGACTTAGGCTTCTCTCCGAGACGCTACGCGACCTCAGTCGAACGATTGATAATTTTGGATTGAAGGCTGAGACAACAAAAGTATCCTCTGTCTAACGACAATTTCCCTAATTCCTCATCCAAAATCCCATATCTAAAACTTAAAATTGCGAAGAACGGCAATAATTAAGCGTTGGGGAAGAGGCGGGCAATTTCTGATTCATCAAAAACGCCTGCTGGCAGTTCTTCCCCCAAAAAATCGTTATTTTCTTCAGCCTTTTGTAAAGCTGTTTCATCACCCCAGACATCTGATAACACGTCTTTAAACGCATTCTCATCTAGTGGAGTATCTCCAAGCGCCTCGTCTTCGTCTTCATCCAGCTTTACTTCCGTTGCAGCTGTTGTATCGAAGGCAATTTCCCCAAATTCATCTGCTTCTAAACTAGAGCTTTGGAGAGACTCATCTTTTGAGTTGTGTCCGTTGGTTAAGGAAATATCGCCAAAGCCATTTTCCGTTTCTTCCAACTCGCTGATTCCCAGACTTTCATCTTCAGAATCCACCATTGCGAACTCTTCAACTACTGCCACCGCCGCAAAGCCATTTGTATGAGCGTGTGTCAATGTTTCATCTTCAGGCTTTTCATCAATGACATCTGCTGCTTCTTCTGCGTATTTCTCTACATCTGGGTTGACGACGAAGCGATTACCAAGAGCTAAATCTGGATCAAAATGCAAATCCAGCACCTCAATTAGGGTATCGGCGTCAGGATTAAGTTTGGCAAAGGGCAGCATTAACTGCGCTAGTTTTGGCTCTAGGGCGTTAAGAACTCCCAGGATGAGGTAGGAAGGTGGTCGCTTCCCGCCATCAGGGGTGTAGACTGATTCCACTTCCATGTGGAGGGTAATCCAATCTCGATTATTCTGGAAAAATTGCAACCACTTTTGCTTTATTGAATCTGTAAAGCTGTGAAAGAATGCCATGTTATTGTCCCCCATCCTGAGAACTTGGTGATTTATACAATCATCAAGTCTAGTTCCTCTTCTGAATTAGGAACCTGGGGTTTACCCGGATTTAGATAAAAATCGGATAACAAAGAGAACAACTCCCGATCTGGTGTGTCATTAGGTACAACACCTTCGGGACGCGCCAGAATTTGGTCGGCGATGTTGAGATAGTAGTCGCAAACGTAGTCTAGGGAAGGATCTTGCTCTGCCATCTCAAACAAAGTTTTACCTTTCACACGGGAAACGCGGATATCTTCAATTAAAGGTAAAACTTCTAGAACTGGCATGGGGACTGCTTCTATATATTTTTCAATCAAGTCACGCTTGGAGGTGCGATTGCCAATTAATCCAGCTAAACGCAGTGGGTGAGTTCTTGCTTTTTCGCGGACTGAAGCAGCGATCCGATTGGCAGCAAATAAAGCATCAAAGCCGTTGTCTGTAACGATCAGGCAGTAATCTGCATAGTTGAGTGGTGCTGCAAAACCACCACAAACTACGTCACCCAGAACGTCAAAAAGAATTACATCGTATTCATCAAAGGCGTTGAGTTCTTTAAGTAATTTTACTGTTTCACCGACTACGTAGCCGCCACATCCAGCACCCGCAGGTGGGCCACCAGCTTCTACGCAATCAACACCGCCGTAGCCTTTATAAATTACATCTTCCGGCCAGACATCTTCGTAGTGATAGTCCTTTTCTTGGAGAGTGTCGATAATTGTCGGAATCAAAAACCCAGTCAGGGTGAAGGTGCTGTCATGTTTTGGGTCGCAACCAATTTGCAGCACTTTCTTGCCACGTTTAGCTAGGGCGACGGATATATTACAGCTAGTTGTGGATTTACCGATACCACCTTTTCCGTAGACTGCTAGTTTCACTGTTGTTTCCCTCTTATAGCTTCTTGTCAAACTTGTGGCTCAAACATTTGCCTTCACCTTTCCTGAGATGGCGATGTGTGAGGTCTGTTGATGTCATTATTGGGCAAATTACCTAGGAAAGAAAGTGGCTCCTAATCTGTAAAACGGTCTTATCCGATGAATTAAAGCTTAATTATGTTTATTTGGATTTTAATGACCTTAAAAGCCGTATTTAGCTAAAAAATATCTCTATAAAAAATTTTTATTACTTATTTTTATAAAAAGAGTTACAAAATACAAAAATCTGAAATCTGCATTTTTGAATGCTTTTCATAGAGTTAGCTGATGTTTTTCCAACGTGTTTTCAAAGGATTGGGGCGCAGGGTCAAGGGGAAAGAGAGGTATATGCAGCCTGATGCTGGAAATACTAATGGAATTTGCGTTAGCGTAGCTCGCCGAAGGTATCGCAGATAAATCGCCAGTTTTCAGTCGATAGTCACAACCATGTAATTGCTGCTTGAGAGTGAGTGAGTGTGATTTTGTAAAATATTATTAATTTTGCAAATATTTTCTAAGTCTAAGCCCAGCGAATAGGATTCGTGGCTATACAAATTTAGCCCACCTGCGTGGGCTAAGAGTAAGAGAAGAAACGTAGAGTGTGCGTAAGTCCTAATTTATTTCAGTCTATGTATTGAAGGTAATTAGGACACCTCAGTTTCAATTTCCTGGATTTCTTGTAATGTTTGCCAGCCAGCTTGCCACTGGGAGTTATCTTGTAATAATTTGGCATTTATCCAAAAACGGACTTTAGGATCGCAAGAAGCAACCATTTCGGCATAAACCCACTTAGCCTGATTTTTACGATTGACAACTTGGAAGTGCCGCCAGCCATCAACTTTTTGCTGTGCTGTCCATTTAGAACCAACTAGGTAAGGAAATTTTTGTTTTTTAGTCATTTGTTATTCGTCATTTGTCATTTGTCATTGGGCATGGGG
>JADEXV010000095.1 GCA_015206945.1 Nostocales cyanobacterium LEGE 12452
TAAGGAAAAAGTCTATACTGTGATGCGCTCTAGTTATCTGCACCACTATCGGCGCATGGTACCTCAACTGCTATCCACATTAGAGTTTTGCTCCAACAACGACGTACATCGCCCAGTAATTTCAGCTTTAGAATTGCTCAAAAGATACCAGCAAAGCAATCAGAGATACTATGCCCTTGGAGAGGAATTATTCATCGATGGTGTCCTAAAAAACGACTGGCGCGACCTGATTGTAGAAATCGATAAAGATGGGGAAGAAAGGGTTAATCGTGCTAACTACGAAATCTGCGTATTACAGGCACTACGAGATAAGCTACGCTCTAAGGAAATTTGGGTAGTTGGAGCTAAACGTTACTGTAATCCGGAAGAAGATTTACCCCAGGATTTTGAAATACATCGAGAAATATATTACAAGGCTTTAGGGCAACCTTTGGATGTTTTAACCTTTATCAGTCAACTTCAGATCGAGATGACTCAAGCCTTAACGATGCTGGATAAAGGGATGGCCAGCAACAAGAGTGTGAAAATTCAGAAAAAGAAAAATGGCTGGATCTGTCTTTCCCCCTTGGAAGCGCAACCGGAACCCCTCAACATAGTGCAACTCAAACGCGAGATTGACAAGCGTTGGCACATGACAAGTTTACTGGATATGGTTAAAGAAGCTGACTTACGGGTTGGCTTCACGTCGCATTTTAAAAACACGGGTGTACGCTCCAATCTGTCCGGTGATACCTTACAACGACGACTATTGTTATGTTTGTATGGACTTGGCAGCAATACCGGACTTAAGCGTGTCTGTGCAGGAATTGATGGCGATAAAGAAAATGACCTACGTTATATCAAAAAGCACTATATTCACAGGGAACATTTACGTAATGCTATTGCCAAAGTTGTAAATGCCATTTTTGGAATTCGTAAGTCTGTGATCTGGGGCGAAGGTACTACAGCATGTGCTAGTGATTCTAAAAAGTTTGGCTCGTGGGATCAAAATCTTATGACAGAATGGCACATCCGATATGGAGGTCGGGGGGTAATGATCTACTGGCACGTTGAGAAAAAATCTGCCTGTATCTATTCTCAACTCAAAACCTGTTCTTCTTCGGAAGTGGCAGCAATGATTGAGGGATTGCTACGTCATTGCACTGATATGAAGGTAAAGAAAAACTATGTAGATACCCACGGGCAAAGTGAAATTGCCTTCGGTTTCTGTCGTTTGCTGGGTTTTGAGTTGATGCCTCGTATCAAGCGTATTGGCTCCCAAAAGTTATCTCTGCCAACTCCTGGGCAGAAACAAGATTTTCCCAACTTGCAACTTGTACTTGCCAAAGCGATTGATTGGGAACTAATCCGCCAGCAGTATGACCAGATGGTTAAATATGCTACTGCTCTAAGGTTGGGAACGGCAGAAGCAGACACGATTTTGAAACGCTTTTATCGTTCCTCCCCTCAACATCCAACACAAAAGGCACTTTCTGAGTTAGGTAGAGCGGTCAAAACCGTCTTTCTATGCAACTATCTGCATAACGAGGCTTTGCGACGTGAAATTCATGAAGGATTGAATGTAGTAGAAAATTGGAATAGTGCTAATAGTTTTATTTTTTACGGCAAGAACAGTGAATTTGATACCAACCGCCTGGATGAACAGGAATTATCAGTGTTATGCCTGCATTTACTGCAAATAAGTCTTGTTTACATCAATACCCTAATGATTCAAAGGGTTTTGGCGGAGCCTGCTTGGATGGAGCAGATGGCGAAAGAAGATTTGCGAGCGTTATCGCCATTGATTTGGGCGCATGTCAATCCTTACGGTACTTTTCGACTGGACATGAATGAGCGCTTACAACTTGATACTGCCTGATGCTATTTTTTCTGAAACCCAATCATGATGAATCTTTCAGCCATCAAGTGGCGGCAAATGACAGCCTCGCTGATTTCACCCCAAATTAATCAAGCTGTGAATTTTAGATAATTGTTCAGTAGAAATCAGTAAATAATCATCAAAAAATCAACCTTGAATACCTAAAAACCACCTTTTCTATTTGGTTTTTTGCCAGTGCCTAAGTCCTACAAGCTTCAAAGTAGGAAACAGTTAACTTTTGAGCGGGAAAGACATTTTTATGCCTAGCTTGTGGGCTATCCTCCGTAAGTGTCGAGCTTGTACATAGAAAAAATATTACCTGCCTTAAGATAACTACATACTGAATATATTACTTAGATGTCTATACTTAAATCACCATCTTTGCATACTCTTCAGATTATTTGCCGATAAATGTACACAGCAATACTGAGCTTTATCTATTCTTCACACTCTTGTAGTTCTAAGTAACAAAAGGGCAGAAAATAGTAAAACAAGTTTGAACAATACTTCGGACAAAATTAGGCAGCAATAACGCTTCCAAGCTTGAGTGAATCGCTACTCATTCCACTTCATCAACACGCCATCTACAACCACAATTCCCCACTGCGGAAACTTCGCCAGCAGCTTCTTGATCACAATTTGCAAAGCAGGGTCATCATTCCAACACTCTTGCAAAAAATCAAACCCCGGATTCTGCCCCGAATTCGCCGCTACTTTGAGTTTCTGCATACGCTCCGGTCGCACATTAGACCTCGCTACGATTGCCTCATGTGACCATTTTTCAGCACTGGGGACAGGCGCGACGGAAATTTCACCCTCATGAACTGCTTTAACTTCTCCACCCGAAACTGAATTTTCAGCGATCAACGAAGTGGGATTACCCTGTTCTACCTGCCCCTGAGTTTGATTAGCGATCGCTACTTGTCCCCACATTAATACTTCCCATGCTAAATGCTAAATTTTATTTAGCCACCCAGCAGGAGTTTTCTTTTTCTTATGTGGTTTTGGTCTGCCGATTCAGTAGAACAAGAATTATTTGATCTGTATGCCCCAGCCCTGCGATCGCTCGGCGTAAATTTTAATGACGAGCAACTCCAAGACACTCTAGAAGCAGCAAGCTATGGTTTAGAAGATGCTTTCAGGAGCGCGATTGTTTATATGCTTTGGCTCGAAGAGAACCTGAAGCCAATCTACCCGACTGCGATACTAATCGAGGCACTTGCAAATCAATGGCGTACCAAGTACTGGAAGCCGGAGTATTTAGAACTTGAACAGTTACTCTCACCCGGAAAGCGCTGGTGGAGGGCAGCAGTGGATAAGTGGGGTTACGACGAGCGTAATCAACTGGTTGCAGATATATTTTACGACCACGGGCAGGAATTTATCAAGTTCCGAAACGGGAAAGAAATTCTAGTTGACACTGCTTATAAGTGGGGATGGGAGCGAGTCGCAGATTATGCGTCCCCGTTTTCGGAAAGTAATTCGTCGCTTGGCAGTATCAATGCAGGAGAATCTTAATCTACAACCGTCAAGCCGCAATCACTTTACCCAACGGTAAAGAAATATTGGTAGAAACGGCGTGGCACTTTTAATGGGAACGAGTGCTGCAATATATGCCGATAGTTGAGAGCGCTACTTCTGCGAAGTCTTCATTGTGGAAGCTTGCCCAGGAGATGCGATCGCTGAACACACAAACTTCAACAGAAATCTTGTGTTACAGTCCGTAAAAGCCCATACTGAAGCTGTATGTAACATAAACCCTCACTTTTACAAGCCTAGCTATGCCCCAAGACAACTCCTGCCAAAATCTCAGAGGTCGTTCATTTAAAGATCAAGATTTGGCTGGGGCAAATTTTAGCTATACAGATATCCGGGGGGCAGATTTTAGTGGGGCTAAGTTGAATTGTTGGGATGGAAGTACGTGGCGAGGACAAATTTCTGCTCCGTGCCAAAACAGTGATCGCAGCCGATAAATCGCAACTGAGTGCGGAGTATTTCGCTACTTATAATCAGCTAAAAGCTCTGGCAGAACAAGAAGTTAAAGCACTTATTGCTGATAAGGATGGCAGAATCGCTGATTTACAGAATATGGTAGTGACAGCACTACAGCGCCCCAGCTTTTATTCAAATGTTGAGCAGGTAGGTTTTATGGCTTTACCTACGGGGAAATATCCTCGCCATGCTTTACCACCAAGAGCCATACGAATCTTCAATTTTGTTTCTACATCCTGCGCGAAAAACTGTTGGCTGAGATGTTCTAACTGCTTTTGTAGTTGCTCATCAACTCCATGTCCGATGATATAGAAGAAACCGTAATCATGGAAAGCTTGTCTAATTTGGTCTGGAATTACATCACTGGAGTTGCTAGTTTGAGAAACCAATGGACTAATATCAATGATGGGAACTTCTGAAAGCTCTTTATCCACAACTTGTAAGATTGTCATACTCTGTTTTTTTAGTCGTGCGTAGACTCATAACTAGACTACACAATAAATAGTATGTATAGGGAATGAGTCTACATGGGCGGTGGCGATGATGCAATTGGGGTTGGCTTGAAAATAGTTATCTATCTTAATGTTCCAAGTCTTGGGCATACAATATGTGCAATGTCAGAGGAATTTCTATGTTAACCAAAACTAGGGTGCAAGGTCTTGGGTGTAATACCAAGAGAAGATACTAAAAAACTAGACTGCCACCGATTGCGCTGCATGAAAAACTACGTTTTTTCGCAGCTACAGTATAAGTTTGTCCTTGCAGAGAAATACGCTCAGTCACAATCTGATTCTTTGTAGAGATTGCACTTGTCAATAGGGATATAGGCGAATGGCACTAAGATAACGGCAAACCCATTATATATAAGGCTTTTGGGTGTGGGGTGTTGGGTGTAATGAGTCAGAAATTTATTTGTACCCCCACTCATATAAAATTTTCTTGATTTTTTCCGAACCTGCAACCCTACCCCCAACACCCAGCCCAGACTAGCTTTCAGCTTTTCTTAGTGCCATTCGGATATAGGCATCTCACCCGTTTGACAAGAAAAATTAGTGGGCACAAGATGGACAACAGCAAATGGATACAGATGGTAAGCTAGAAAGTACATAACAGTTAAATCGATGATGTCCCATGAACGTTGTCACACCAAAACGATTTACTATTGACGAATATCATCGGCTGATTGAACTGGAATTTCTAAAAGAGAGCGATCGCATCGAGTTGATTCGCGGAGAACTAATTCAGATGGTAGCCAAGGGCACACCTCATACAGTCTGCGGTTCTATCTTATCCCGCCAATTGGATCGGTTGTTGGGCGATCGCGCCGTGATTCGCGGACAAGATCCGATTACTTTGCCTTCGCAAAGTGAACCTGAACCAGATGTGGCGGTAGCACGTGGCAAAGATGAAGATTATCTCGGCCATCATCCCTATCCGGAAGATATTTTTTTAGTGATTGAGATTTCGGACTCAACCCTAGATTACGACCAAACAACAAAGTTAAAAATCTACGCAGAAGCCGCAATTTCTGATTATTGGATTGTCAACTTAAATGTTCGCCAACTTGAGCGTTACAGCCAACCCTATCAAAATGCTCAAGGTGAATTCAGTTATCTCAGCAAGCAGATATCTTTACCACATCAGTCAGTAGCGATTCCTGGATTTGAAGATGTTTTATTAGACTTGAATCGTATTTTTCCCACGGTTGTAAATGCCTAGAAATACGCAATTTCCCATTTCGCACCCAACAGTAGAGACATTGCAATGCAACGTCTCTTAAGATCAAGCTACGCCAAGGGCTAGAAAGCACTGGTCAGTTCTACAGTGAGCTAATCTCCAAGGAAAGCGAGGCTGCTGGAATTGCTGATGGTGAGCCTTACTGGAATGCATATCTGGGGCAGTGGCAAGTTTGGGTTAACTTTGCTCTTGGGTGTAAGTCTGTGGTCTGTGATTGGCTCAAAGCGGCTTAGACCAATAAAGCTCCCGCTTAATATTGAATAAGTTTTTGTGGTCTAGTGTAGTTGCTCAGATTTGCAGGTACTTCAATATGTGGATGTAATTTGGGATCTACTTATGGGTACAGCCGCCGTCAATTTTAAGGGAATTTCTCCTGCTCATACAGGTATTTGATAATCAGCTTCATCATCAATGGGCCCACTAGTACGAATCTTTGCTAATGCTTCTGTGAGCGGTAAAGATAGCACTATAGTTCTATAGCAATTCCAAATTAATTTTATCATGTGTCCATAAAAGATTCACCAGATTAGCGAAAACTCTAGCAGAACATAAAGGTATAGCATCAAAGTGCAAGTGGGTAGCACCTTCTAACGGAATTGTAAAACCAATAGAACGCATTGCTGGCAAAAGCATCTCTAAGCGATCGCTATGATTAGTTTCAATAGGTAGAGTAATTAACTCACAAGGACGTTCTCTCTCCCCCGGTAGTGGTGCAGCGCGATCGCAATTGGATTGCCTATGCGATCGGCAACACGTACCATTCCACCTGTCCCTTCTTCCAGATGGGTAGAAAATAAATTAGCAATTGGCTTGAGAACATCGGCATCGAATCAGCAGCATCAGCTTGGCTTTCTACTATTTGCAGCAGCCTGCTATCATCACTGACAATCCGATACCATCATGGCTTAGATTTTGCAGTTTTGTCTAAATTCTCAAGAAGGGTTAGGTCATCTACACATCGAGCAATCAAACATTCATGTTCATCAAGCACCTCAAATCGGATTCCTATATGATCCTTGAGAAAGTTTCCTCAACTATGTGGGATTGCTACTATTACATCACAGTAGAAATAATTTACTAAGTCATAGCGGATGAGGTTGCGGTTTTGAAATCCCAATTAACTAATCATCGGGTCGATTTACAAGATTGCACTATTTTTTATCAGCAAAGTAGGTTGGAGTCGAGTTCAATCCCTATCCTATTGCTACACGGCTGGGGAATCTCTACTGAGCCTTATCAAGAAGTACTGGAACTACTAGCACAGCACCATACTATAATTGCTCCTGACTTGCCCAGTTTTGCAAGATCGACTTACTCTGGTCTAATTTCTGATTACGTCAGCTATAGCAAATTTCTCCTTCAATTTTTGTCAGTTTTGGATTTACAACAATTTCATCTAGTAGGACACTCATTTGGTGGTGGTATTGCTATTACTTTATCTACACTTGTTCCAGAAAAAGTCAGAAGTGTAATTTTGATAGATAGTACTGGAATTCCTACGCCATCTATACCGGAGATGATCCCGCGAAGGGCAATCGAAATGACCGCTCAACTGTTTCTCCCAAGACGCAGGTTGAAATTAGTTGATATTCCTTTGGTTTTCTCCTACAACTTGTTATTTAATACAAAAAATGTCATTCAAGGATTGCTAATTTCTTTATATGAAGATATCAGCCATCTATTACCAGAAATACAAGCTCCCTGTTTATTATTATGGTCAGAAAAAGACCTAACTACACCATTAAGTAACGCTCAAGGAATGGCAGCAATTATTCCCGACTCTAAATTAATTACTGTAGAAGAAGGTTTCCACGAATGGGGACTCTGGTATCCTGAGAAATTTACATCACTCATATTGGATTTTATCTGTCAACTTGAGCAATATTGATACAGTTTGAACTGGGACAAAGTACAAGCTCAGTCTCAGTTGTTCCCCCTGCCTCCTTGCCTCCTTTGATCATTCTTTAGTATAGATAATTACAACTACAGGAAATAAATCATGTCAAAAAGATTGTTATTACTTAGTAATTCAACAAATATCGGTGAAGAATACTTATTTTATCCCCGTCAGGAAATTAAAAACTTTTTAGGAAGCTCTGTCAATAAAATAGTGTTTATCCCCTTTGCAGCCGTTACTTCAACTTATCAGCACTATACCGAAAAAGTTGAAAAAGTATTTCAAGATATAGGTTATGAAGTTGATGCTATTCATTCGGTTGAAAATCCTCATGAATTAATTAAAAATGCAGAAGCTGTAGTAGTTGGAGGCGGAAACACTTTTTATTTAATACATTGCCTACACCAAAATAAGCTACTTGAGGATATCAGAAATAAAGTTAGTAATGGAACTCCTTATATCGGATGGAGCGCCGGTTCTAATGTTGCTTGTCCTACCATCAAAACAAGTAATGATATGCCAATAATTGAACCGATAAGTTTTCAAGGATTGAATTTAGTTCCTTTTCAAATCAACCCCCACTATACAAATACAGTAATCCCAAATCACAATGGAGAGACAAGAGAACAAAGACTGGAAGAGTTCTTAGTTTTAAATCCAGATATTTATGTCGTAGGGTTGCCGGAAGGAACAATGTTAAAAATTGAAGACTTATCAATCAGATTGATTGGCAACAAAACGATATATTTATTCAAGTTTGGAGAAGAAAAACAAGAGTATTATCCTAATGATAATTTGGATTTTCTTCTGGAAAGAGTTTCTTCTGCATGATGACTTTTATTAAATGACTAAATCGCTTATATGATTGATCATACTGGTATCGTTGTGAGTGATTTTGAGCAAAGCAAGTCCTTTTATGCTGCGGCATTAGAACCAATTGGACTGTTACTCATTGCAGAGTATTCAGCCTCTACCACTGGAAGTACCGATATTGCTGGTTTCGGTCAGCCGCCAGAAGCTGAATTCTGGCTTACTCACGGTAATCCTGGTTCTGTAAGAGTTCATGTAGCGTTCAGAGTTCACAACCATGCTGCTGTTGAGGCATTCTACAACGCAGCTTTAGCTGCTGGTGGACGAGACAATGGTGCGCCTGGTTTTCGGACTCACTATCATCCTAACTACTATGCTGCCTTCGTTCTTGACCCAGACGGGCATAATATTGAAGCAGTCTGTCATCAGCCTGAATAAGCAGCATTTTCTAAATTTAATGAAAGTTGATGTTAGTAGGACTCTTACAAGGAATAATGAGCCTATATCCAATTCTAGGAAAACTCAAAGCGTAACATTCCTCTTTATTTATACTTTTTTGCTCAAAACAGTGATCGCATCTTCAATGGCTGGGACTGCGGGCTGTGATGATGAATTTCATGGCTGGGATTGAGAGCAAAATTGATCATAGTTTCAGCTTGCTAGAGGAAAAGTTGCTGCTAACATCCATCCAAAGAATAAGGCATTACCGATGGCATAGCTCCAATATTCGTTAACTAAGCTAGAAGTAAATGAAAAAATAGCCGCAAGTATAGGGAACAAGGGCAGTAAAAGATAAATAAATCCAAGATTTGGTAGCAAGTAAAGTACCAAAATAAAACCTCCGATTAAGGCTGCACTTTGTCCTAGCCACCACAGAATACGTTTTCCAAATAAGAGATTTTGTTGAGCTATACCTGATGCTAAAAACCAAGGAAAACTAACAAGTGCAAGTATAGGAAACAACTGCAAACGTATCCCAGTTAGCCACCACTGTAACCACACTACTTGAGCCATTGCTCCGAAACCAATCCATAACACTATGAATAGAACAATGCCGATTCCTAAACCTCTAACTGTAGGTCGTTGCATTCGTGACATAATCACAAGCCAAGTTAATCCTGCTGCACCAAACCAAATACTTACTGCTGTGCCTACTAAAACTCCACCTAAGTTATCAATATCACCAAGTCGATTACCTATTAAAAGCGTACTACTTGCGATCAAAGGCGCTATTAATAAACCTGCCCAGCTTTTTAGCTGTTCTACTTTATTGGGGAGGAAAGAAGTAGTTAAAACCGGAGCAATTGCTCCTAATACCACTAACCACGCCAAGAAGTGTAAAACATACCAAATCATTCGATAATCAGTATAGTTGCTTTGACGCTGGATTCCAAAAGTAGCATCAAGCCAGTTTCTAGCTGCTTGGTGGCTTTGATTACGGAACAAAATTGTAATATGTTCAGCATTAGGAATAATTACTAGCTCTCTTCCCTTGCCCTGAAATAAATTTTTATTTTCTCCACCTGCGCTTTCAAGTAACCGCTTTGCATTGGCAATAAATTTACCTTCCCAGCTTCCTGCTTGCAATTGCAGATTATGGGGAGCTTTTGGTGTAACTGAAGCACTTGTAGGAGAAATAGCTATGGTTGCTGCATAACGATTGATATCATTGATAGCAGCAGACATTACTGCACCGCTACCCATTGAGTGACCTAAAGTAGCTAAACGCGATCTATCTACCTCTGGTTGTTTTATAAGTGCTTCATAAGCAACATCAAGATTTTGCTGAAGAGAATTTTTCCCTAGAGGTTTAGTATTAGCAGCATGACTATCAAAGTCCCACACCATTACTGCGTAACCTGCATCTGCTAACGTGTACGCGTACCCAAGCATTAACTGCTTAGAACCTGCATACCCATGTGCTATTAAAACGCCCGGTACGTTTTTTGCATTCTCTGACACTATGTATAATAGCGGCACACTATCAGAGACCATTTCTTTTACTGTCAAAGACACCTGTACAGTCATTACTCTCCACCAAGAAATAGCAATTACTAATAGTGCCAAAATGAGCGTCAGTAAACGCTTATTGTTCATAGATTTCTAGTTAATAAACCCTTTGCAAAATTATTTTCAATACTTAAGTATTTGTTCTCACGAGAGGATACTGTTACGTGAGCTTTCTTACTTCTCAGACATTTTCTTAGGATCAACGCTATTCTGTGATTGCAAAATTACAGGCTTTTGGTAATTAGAAGTATAACCTGGTAAAACTTTTACCCCTGGCTGAGTCAACCTTAGCGTTAAAGAAAGTCTGACTTTACCGCGATCGCTCAACGAAGATAAAAGCAACTTACGGAATGAGCTATTATTGTCAAAAAAGCCTTGGCAAATGCCCTAACCTTCGCTAATCAGCTGTAACAAGGCTTCCGTTGATATCTTGCCACTAATATCAGCACCTTCTAAAAGGCTATCCGCCAAATCTCGCTTGTGGTGGTGCAATTGCACAATCTTTTCTTCTATAGTATCCTTTGCTACTAGACGATAAATGGTAACAGGGCGCTGTTGCCCAATGCGATGGGCACGGTCTGAGGCTTGGTCTTCCACTGCGGGGTTCCACCAGGGATCTGTATGAATCACATAATCAGCAGCAGTCAGATTCAGTCCTGTACCCCCCGCCTTGAGACTAATCAGAAATACATCTCCTGAACCAGCTTGGAAAGCATCGACCCGTTTTTTGCGCTCTGACACTGAAGTACTGCCATCTAGATATTGATAATTAATACCTTGGTGTTCGAGATAATCTCTAATAATGTGCAAATGGTCAACAAACTGACTAAACACCAACGCTTTATGACGATTTTCCAGCAGTTCACCCAGCACCTCACCAAAAAGTTGCAACTTAGAACTGGGTAATTCAGTATCAGGCATAACGAGGCTGGGATTACAACAAGCGCGACGCAGTTTCATAATCTCAGCCAAAACTTGCAAATGTTTCTTTCCTGCTTCGGCATCAGTTTCGGTAAGTTTAGATATGGCCTGACGGCGCAAGGCTTCATAGAATGCTTTTTCCTCCCGACTCAATTCCACATGCAACAGAATTTCGGTACGAGATGGCAACTCTTCTAATACTTGATTTTTTGTCCGCCGCAACAGAAATGGTTGAATCAGTTTTTTGAGTTTATTACGTGCAAGTTTATCCTGATATTTTTCAATGGGGGTAGCAAAGCGTTGATTGAAGCTTTCAAAAGAACCCAATAACCCAGGATTAATAAAACGGAACAAATTCCACAACTCACCCAGGTGATTCTCAATCGGAGTCCCAGTAGTCAGCAACTTAAAATTAGATTTTAGGTTCATGGCTGCCTGAGAACGTTTAGTGGTCATATTTTTAATCGCCTGGGCTTCATCCAGGACAATCGTTTGCCACTGTACACCAGAAAGCATTTGCGCTACTTCTTCCTGCTGTAATAAACCATAGCTGCATACCAACATATCCAATGGTTGTAACCCATCTAATAATTTTTGGCGATTAGCAGCAGAAAATTGAATAATATTCAGAGTTGGGGCAAACTTCTGCGCTTCACTCACCCAATTCATACATACAGAAGTGGGGGCAATAATTAGGGTTGGCCCCTCATGGGCATTTCTCAGAATGACCGCCAATGCTTGCAAGGTCTTACCGAGTCCCATTTGGTCTGCTAAACAAGCACCCACACCCCAATGTGCTAGTCGCGCTAGCCAACAAAAACCCTCCATTTGGTAGTCACGTAGTTCTGCTTGAAGGGTAGATGGCAGTTCTGGTTGGAGGTTCTGCACCTCCTTAAGTCGCTCTCTATGTGCCTTCCAATGTTTATCTGCTTTTACCTTACCTACCTCATCGACAAAATCTTCTAACCCTAACGTCACCAAGGGATGAAAACGAATACATGAACTATGCTTTTCCGAAAACATCCGCAATTCGTCGAGGCGTTTGCGAAAAGCTTGAGTTAAAGCCAAAAATTGACCATCACCAAGGGGGATAAAACGGCTGGGCGTTTTCTCTAATAATTCTAGTAGTTGCTGCATATCCAGCACTAGGTCGTTATTCAATTTCAACTCCCCAGTTGCTGCAAACCAGTCTTGCTGACGTTGAATTGATAAATTAAAGTCTTTCAAGTCGGCATTGTGGCTAACACGCAGTTTTTCTCCTTGTGGCCATTCTATAACTACATTACTTCCCAGTGCTTGCAGTTCTAGTAGCAATTCTAAACAGTCCTCTGGGTCAGCTATAACCCATTCACCATCTTGTTCTTCAGTTTGCGTCAAGGTGGGACAGGCTTTTATGGCGGCTTTAGCAAGTTGTTTCTCTTGGGGT
This sequence comes from Nostocales cyanobacterium LEGE 12452, assembly GCA_015206945.1. Lineage (GTDB taxonomy): Bacteria > Cyanobacteriota > Cyanobacteriia > Cyanobacteriales > Nostocaceae > Nostoc. The sequence goes on from JADEXV010000095.1 coordinate 12,652, forward strand.
AGATTTCGTTTGGTTTGCAGACGTTTACCGTCAATCTCGGCAATTACAGTTTCACCACCTGTACCAGGACGATAGTAGGGTCCACCTTGGGCAAAGGGGCGTGACAAAAGCGCGACTTTCAAGCCGACGTTAGCAGGTAAAAGGTGAATATGAGGTAGAGTCTGGGCGGGTACTTCTTCTGCACCTTCGAGTCCGCCGCCAATGTCAGAATGTACAGTAACTATGCCAGAGACGGCATTAATCGCTGCCAAAACTTGCTTTTCGGCGAAGGCAGGTACATTTAATTTGTTATCTTTACCAATAATCTCTGCAATGCGTCTGTGTTCGGCAGTAATTTCAATGACTTTGATGCGGGTTGGGGTTTCTTTGATATGCAGAATATTCTGTGATTCTGGTAATTTGGGAGAAAATTCCAAGGTGAGACGATCTAGTTTCCCTTTTTTGACCAGTAGTTCCGGTTCTCCCTTGACAATTTCTACACGGATAGTAGGTGTATCTTCCCAAAAAACCAATGGGTGTCCAATTAAAGCAGAGATGGCTTTTTCACCAAAGGTATAATCAACTTTCCCGTAATAGCCTTCACTATATACTTCAATACAACTACATACCCGCATATCTTGGGGTGTGATGTAATCAAACTCAGATAATGCACTATTGAGACGCTTGAGGGCTATGGGGCGACCTTTACTCCATTCTCCTTTGGCATTCACTTTTTGTTCTCGTGGTTGCAAGACACATCTGCTGGGATAGAAGGTTATGAACCATGCTAAACGCAGTTCCGATTCTGGTTTTAGGGATGTTTGTGGTCTTGATTGGAGATTTGCCAGGGCATTGAGGCACATTTCCCAAGCTTCTTGGGGTCGAATTAAGTCTACGATGGTTTGGATATTGCTATCTTCTCGCAGTGCGGGAGCAAGTTTATTATAGTTACTACTTGGTTTGAGTTTGGATAGGAGTTCTGCGGTTTCCATTGCCAACCAATGATAACCGGAGGCGAGCGATCGCTTATATAATGGCTCTAATAAATTCGGTAAGCGTTTTTTAGCACTTTCGGCATCCATCCAGTAAAGGCATAGCGAACAAAATAATGTTTGTAAGCTATTTTCTTCTTCCACAGAAGAAATATGACCACTGACTACAAATTGTTTTTGGGTAATATCACCAAGGTGAACTTGCAGTACCATGTTCAGTCTGCCATAAGTGAACCTGAGCCAATGATCCCCTTGACGGGACATCAAATTGCTATATTCTTCTGCTTCTTTGAGGCGTTGCGCTGAACCATCTTTTAACAATGCGAGGATAAAAAATAAGCCCCCAATTGTATTGAAATATATTTGCCGTTTGCCTGTAGCCTTTTTGATCGCTTTCAGGGCATCTGTATAATATTTTATGGCTTGTTCATTTTCACCCCGCAGAAAACTTAACCAACCCCAAAAGATAGCAGCGTTATTTTGATATTCATTTGATACACGCTCCAGACTTTCTTGTGCCTCTTGGGTACAACCCTGTAACAACAGTTGTTCTGTCAAAATCAGATGTAGATAATCTGAGCAATGTTTTTCACTGTCAGAGCATTCTTCTTCTAGCAGCATCAACGCATCTTCCGAAGCGGATAATTTTAAGGCTGAATTGAAGAGGATACTGGATATACCACTTTCATATAATCCAAGTGGAAGGGTCTTAAACCAATCTGCATCAAATGGATTATTGTATATCTGCTCAAAGATATTTTCTATTATTATTTTTTCTTCACTATCACTGTACTTCTGGTAATCTTCAATTTGCTGATTAATAAAACTAAGGTCTTGGCGATAAATACCAATGCGGATTTCTCTGATACACTGGCGCAGACTGGAGAAAATCCGAGAATCTCTGTTCCAGTGAGTACGTATTGGTAGCTTCTCTTCTACTGCTGTGACGAGGATTTCAAACTGTCCGGTTTGTACAGCATGACGAGTAGCAATTTCTGTGAGTAACGGATGACATTCAGGACTCGATCTACTTGACTGTACTAACAAACCTGCTTTTAACAATTTATCAATTTGGGGACTAAGAGTTTTAGTACCCCAAGGTTTATTGTTTTCATCTAAAGCGCCAGTCTTACTAATACAACTTACAAATGAATTTTTATCTATCGGTGCATAAATTACCGAAAATAACTGGATAATTCTTTGTAAGGAAGGATGTAACTCGAAATATATATGGGCGAGATTTTTTTGCAGTTTTGTGGTATCATCGGCCAAATTAATCATACTGTTAATTCAGTTCTTTAAATAATTTCATTAATTTACGTTTACGTCCATGAGCCGCTTCTAATTTTGAGCGATAAGCAGACCATTCAGCTTTTTACCCTAGTTAATATAACCAGCTTTTACTTTTTTTAGCCAATTAACCGCAGCTTATAACGGTCAGCTTTCCCTTGTTCCATAATTGGTTCTGCCCGTCTGCTTTGCGTTATCAATTACCCAATCTTGACGATGGGAAACTGCTGCATCCATGACTCAATGAACCAGTTTGGAATCATAGTAAGTATCTCTCTACTGTTTTAGTTGCATCATTAATTAATCCTTCATGGAGGAAAATATCGACTTGAGCTTCTCTTATTCCCAAATCTGGCTGATTTTGCAGTGTTTGCAGTAAATCCTGTTTGAGCGTCAACCAAGTTTCTCCTGCATAGTCTTGAATCTTACCATAGTCTCGAAACGCAAGAAGCTCAAGGATGGAAGGGGTTACGCCTGAAGTTGCGGCGTGATCCTGGAGTTTGAAGACGCTTGCTCTCAAAAGTTTGCTCAACTGGTGACAGATGCGCCGCATTGGACTGAATGGATGGCTTGATTTACACCCAAGCTTGGTATTAGACCAATAAACTATTGCTTGCGAAGTGTGTCTGCCACTTCAAGATGTTGAATGGCAGTTTCATAAGTAGCAAGTGCTTGTTGATAAGTTGCGAATGCTTCTGTATACTGCTTGTTGGTTAAGTATAGTTCGGCTAATCTTTCAATCATCATTCCGTGATAACTAATATCAATTGCATCACTGTGCTATCGAGAAAAGGCACTATCATAGGCGATCGCTTGCTTTAAAGCCTTAATAGCCTCTGTATAATGCTGTTGAGATAACTGTAGCTCGGACAGCTTTTCGAGAGCGAAACCCTTGCGCTTAAGAGTTTTGAGGTCATTCGGAGCAAACTTGAGTGCAGTATCATAGATAGCGATCGCCCCATACCATATCTGGATGATCGCCCCTATTTTCATGAGGCCCTTGTTGCCGTTTTATAATGAAAGGATGCAAAAGCTTACCATCACCCAACCTGACGATTGGCATCTGCATCTCCGCGACGGTGCAGCACTGAAAGCGGTTCTGCCCTACACGGTGCGTCAGTTTGCCCGCGCGATCATCATGCCGAACTTGAAGCCCCCTATCCGCTCGGTGGCAGATGCGGCAGCCTATCGCGATCGCATCCTCGCCGCCATTCCAGAGGGACAACAGTTTGAGCCATTGATGACGCTCTACCTCACCGACAACACCAGCCCCTACGACATTCTCCGGGCGAAAGAATCCCAGTTTATCAAAGCGGTCAAGTATTACCCAGCCGGTGCAACGACCAACTCAGACTCCGGTGTGACAGATATTGGGAAGGGTGATCGCGTCTTTGAAGCGATGCAGCAGGTGGACATGCCGTTATTACTGCACGGGGAAGTGACCGATAACAATGTTGATACGTTTGATCGCGAAAAGGTGTTTATCGAGCGACATTTAATCCCCCTCAAGCAGCGATTTCCCAACCTGCGGGTGGTGCTTGAGCATATCACCACCTCCGATGCGGTGCAGTATGTCCTGTCTGCCAACACCATCGCGGCAACAATTACGCCACAACATTTGTTGTTTAACCGTAATGCCCTGTTCAAAGGTGGCCTTCGCCCCCATTTTTATTGCCTGCCCATTTTGAAACGGGAGGAGCATCGTCAGGCTTTGTTGCAAGCGGCAATATCGGGGAATCCGAAGTTTTTTCTAGGTACCGATAGCGCTCCCCATACCCGCACCAGCAAAGAAAGTTCCTGTGGTTGCGCGGGATGCTTTTCGGCTCTGCACGCCCTTGAGTTGTATGCCGAAGCATTTGAAAGCGTGAAAGCCCTGGATAAACTGGAGGCGTTCGCTAGCTTCTATGGCCCAGATTTTTATCAACTGCCGCGTAATACCGAGCGAATTACCTTGTCCAAAACGACTTGGCGCGTTCCTGATGAAGTTCCATTTATGGAATCTGGGCTTGTACCTTTGGGGGCGGGGCAGGAAATGACATGGCAAATGGTATGACATTTGCATTGTGCATCAGCCGTTGTGGAATCCTGTCGGTTAACTTAGCCCAACAATTAATTTGAATCCTGGCTCAAAATTGAGTCTGCAAATCTTCCATTTTGAGTGGCGATCGCCTTAGCAGAACTTTAAGATTTTAGCAGAATATAAATATAATCTAGTATTGATTGAAGAAACGTTTAAGTCTACAAATGAGAGATTGAGAAATAACCTTTTTATAAATAGCGGGACTTAGACAACAATTAAGCCCAAACTGGCTTTATAAGCGGCAAATACATCACGATGAAGGGTCAGCCAATCAAAAACTTCCCGGAAAATTCTCCTTGCATTGGTATAGTATTAGTTTGTGCCTGTGGGTCAGGTTTTCTGTTTTTGCTCTTCTTAAAAGAACTAGTACGATTCGAGTTAAGCAATTTTAAATCTAGGGTAAAAGAACCGGGTTTACCAGGAACAAGCGACCCTTTACCGCTTTCTCTGCCATAAGTTAATGTAGATTGAACTCTGCCCTTTACTAATTTGAAAATATCTGGTTCTAAATCACCATAGAGCGATCGCACCACAAATTCTATGTGACATACAGTACCCCTGTATTTTTGCAATACCTTTATTTTGCCAAATTGACATCACTCTTGTAAGTCATAGCTCTGGGTTTTCTCTTCTTGAGAGGGACTACTGATTTCTTGGGTGGTTGGGGAGGGCGGCATTTCTCGCAATATAGAGGTCGGACACCAAAGGTTTCTCGTTGTGTGGGTTGTTCGCACTGCTTACATACGAAGTTGAAAACGCGAGTGTGAATTTCCCGCTTGTGCGCTCTAACGGTGTACTCTCGGACTTGGATTTCTTTGCAAGCCATTGCCTATTGCAATTAGTAACTTTTTGGATCTTAGCCTTTGCTAAGAAGATTTCAATGCTCTGGGTAAACATAATCACCCGTTTTCTGAATGGGAATTTTCATGGCTATGCCAAAACCAGAGTGAGAGTTGCAACGATCAAACACACGCTTTCTTTCCCAACTGCAACGCCTCACCACATTGAAAAATCACAAACCTTTGGAATTAATCATGGATATCCAAGCTATTCTTACCCTGACGATCCAAGCAGTCGTTATGAGCTTTGTTGCGCTGATGGTTTTCGATTTCATAGATGGTTTGTGGGTTGTACCCTTACCGCCAATCGAATGGGAGCCATCGGTTATTGAACAGCCCACAGTTTCCGCAACAGCACCTATTCCATCCACAACAGGAAATCCCACAAGCCACTCCAAGGGCAATCGCATTTGAGAAGATTTCCGACCCCTGGACTCTAGAACCACAATCCCCTCACCATTCTGTTCCCACGCCAGCAGTTATAATCCCTTTCCCCAGACTCTGACTACTCCCACCTGCCAAAGCACAACCGACCAAACCCAAGCGGACTAAAGCAAAATCGTCCACATCTAAGAAATCCGCCTCAACTAGTACTAAGCGCCAGTCCACTAAGCCACGCAAGATAACTGGAAAGTACCAAGAAAATTATAGTTAACCCGTCCTTACGCTCAAACGGCTACGCCAAAGCGAAAGTGATGTATTCATATAATAGATATGGTCAGCCTTATAGCCACGCAAGGAACTCTGTTTGACCTAGAAACAGTTCTGGACTACGGACAATCAATCCTCAATGTTGCTCAAGAACTCACCAAATCACTGATTGAGAAACGAACTATCGGGACTAAAACAATTCAGTCCCAGATGAATCGCCACTTTCACGGCACGGCAGCAGAGGGCGCATGGCAGTGGAAAGATGCTTACGAGGCAGTGGAAGTGGCGCAAATATTATATCTGCGTCAAAAAGGTTACAAGCTTTTATTAGAGTCGCCGCTAACAGTATTATTGGAATTGGAGAAGTTAGTAGCCCTCTGCCCGACGCATACTCGCCGTAGTGAAGAATCAGTACAGCTTCAGCAATTCTCCACCCCTCTGCCGCTTGCTTATCTCGTAGCCAAAGCAGGCTTTATACAAGCTACTGATTTGGTGCTGGAGCCAAGTGCCGGAACTGGTTTGTTAGCACAAATAGCTAAACTGCACAGTGCAAGTCTGATGCTCAACGAGCTTGCACCCGATAGGGAGAAGATTCTGCGGCGATTATTCCCTGGTACACCATTATTCTCAGTAAACGCGGAACAGATTAACGATTATCTGGCTGGCAAGACTCAGCCCTCAGTTGTGCTGATGAATCCACCTTTCTGTGCATCTCCCAAAATCAACAGTCGCAATCCCGACGCGACAAAGAGCCACATCAACTCGGCATTGCAAAGACTGGCTGACGGTGGACGGCTGGTAACAATTACTGCTAACTGGTTTTCACCAAACAATCACACTTGGCGAGATACCTTTATCAAAATGCAGGAGAAGGCAACAGTAGTGCTTTCGGTCGGTATCAACGGCAAAGTCTACAGCAAACACGGAACTCACATTGATACCCGCTTAACGGTCATCGACAAAACTCCGGCGACTGATGCAACAGACATCGCTTGTATTAACGATACTGTTGAACTTGACGAACTTGCAACGCTGATTGAGCAACTGCCACCGCGACCAGTTTGGGAAGCAACTACGTCAAATGCTCAAGTTTCTGTTTCAAAAGGGGTTCGTTTAAGTCCCCTTAAGCCAAAATCTCAATCAGCATCAGTTACTCAAACATTATCCCAATTTCTTAATATCGTTCCTCTAGATTATGAGGTTATTGACTGGGCTGCTACTGAGGGCTTAAAGGATACCCTGTACGAAACATACCGCCCTCAAAGATTAAGAATCAAGGATGCTTTACCCCATCCGTCCTTGCTTTGCGAAAGTGCAGCACTAGCCTTAGTCTCTCCCCCGGCTCCCACATACAAACCTCACTTACCTCAGCACATCATCACCCAAGGATTGCTATCTGAAGCACAATTAGAAAGCGTGATCTACGCTGGTCTTGCCCACTCTGAGTTTCTATCAGGTTCTTACTTGGTAGACGATTCTTGGGATAATGTGACTGTCGCGGCAACTGGCGAAGAAAATGCCGTAAAATTTCGTCGTGGCTGGTTCTTGGGCGACGGGACGGGTGCGGGTAAAGGTAGACAAGTCGCTGGGGTTCTTTTGGACAATTGGTGTCAGGGGCGCTCTAAAGCTATCTGGATTTCCAAAAGCTCTGCACTGATTGAGGATGCCCGACGCGATTGGTGTGCTTTAGGAGGTGATGCAAAAGATATCATCGACCTAAGCAACATCAAACTTGGCGACTCCATCCCTTTCACCCAAGGCATTCTGTTCTGTACGTACTCAACTCTGCGTTCTCAAAAGAATGGCAAAAGTCGGCTTAAGCAAATCGTTGAATGGGCAGGTAAGGACTTTGAAGGAGCGATCGCCTTTGACGAGTGCCATGCAATGGGCAACGCGATGGCGCAGGAAGGTAAACTCGGTATGGTTGCAGCATCCCAGCAAGGCATTGTTGGGCTGCGGTTGCAAAACGCATTACCGCAGGCACGGGTTATCTACGTTTCTGCTACTGGAGCAACGAAGGTTTCCAACCTATCTTATGCAAATCGTCTGGGGCTTTGGCAGACTGGAGATTTCCCGTTTACCTCCCGTGAGGATTTTGTGGAATCCATTGAGGGCGGTGGTATCGCTGCGATGGAAGTGGTAGCCAGGGATCTCAAGGCTTTGGGGCTGTATCTGGCGCGGAGCCTTTCCTTCGATGGTGTGGAGTATGAGATGTTAGAAATCGAACTCACTCCTACTCAAGAACGTATCTATGACAGTTATGCAGACGCTTTTCAAATTATCCATAATAACTTGCATAAAGCTTTAGAAGCCTGCAACATCACTGGTGCGAAAACATACAATCGTGCTGCTAAAATGTCTGCCATGTCTCAGTTTGAATCGCATAAGCAAAGATTCTTCAATCATTTATTAACTAGCATGAAATGCCCACAGTTAATTAAAGCAATTGAGAATGATTTAGCCCAAGGCAATGCTGTTGTAATTCAAATAGTTTCCACCAATGAAGAATTACTCAAACGCCGACTCAATGAAGTTGCACCCGAAGAATGGCAGGATTTGAACCTTGATTTAACACCACGGGAGTATGTTCTTGACTACTTAGTAAGTGCCTTTCCCGTACATCTGCATGAGATTCACTCTGGCGTTGATGGAGACGAACGCTCTGAACCAGCCTTTGATGCCGATGGTTCACCGATTGTTTCATCTGAAGCTGTGGCTTTGAGAGATGCCTTAGTAGACAAACTTGCCAGCCTTTCACCAATTCCTGGTGCATTAGAACAACTGCTGTGGCATTTCGGTAACAAGCAAGTAGCTGAAGTCACAGGTCGTAGCAAACGAGTATTGAAAGACGAAGCCGGACGCTTGTTTGTGGATTCACGGGGTAGTGGTGCCAATATTGCTGAGACTAACGCATTCATGGCCGGAGATAAGCAAATACTCATCTTCAGCGATGCAGGTGGTACAGGCAGAAGTTATCATGCTGACTTAAATGCTGTAAATCGTAGAAGGCGATCGCACTATTTACTCGAAGCTGGTTGGCGTGCTGACAACGCAATTCAAGGCGTTGGGCGCACTCACCGTACCAACCAAGCTTCTGCACCAGTCTTCCGTCCTGTGACTACTAACGTGCGCGGTGAACGCCGATTCATCAGCACCATTGCTAGACGGCTGGACAGCTTGGGCGCACTCACCCGTGGTCAGAGGCAAACTGGCGGTAACGGTATGTTTGATGCCAAAGACAATCTAGAGTCGAACTATGCTGAATATGCTTTATACGAGTTGTTTAAGCAGATTTTCCAAGGTCGATTTTATGAAGTTCCTCTGGGGAAGTTTGAACAGATGACAGGACTCTCGCTCACTTCCACTGAAGGTGGAATGAAGATAGACCTCCCACCCTTGCGACAGTTCCTCAATCGCCTGCTGGCTTTGACAATCGGGATGCAAAATACGATTTTCGAGCGTTTCGAGTTGCTATTAAGTCAACAAATCGAGACTGCGATCGCAAATGGTGTGTTTGAAGTTGGAGTAGAAACACTTCGGGCTGATAGATTTAGTATCGAAAGCTGTGAATCAGTTTATACTCATCCTCAAACTGGTAGCGTGACCAATTACTTAAAGATTGAGCGTGTCCAAAAGAACAACATCAAAACGGCTGATGAAATGCTTGAGTTTGTTGTTAAGTATCAAGGGCAACTCATGAGCAATGAGAAATCCGGTAATGCGGCTGTGAGCATTCCTACGCACAGCTTCTTTGATGACCAAGGCGGGGTGATTCCAAGAGTTCTACTCGTTCGTCCACAGAAAGAAACGCGTGTCCCTGTCGATAAGTTGGAATCGTCCACTTGGAAGCAGGTTTCGGCTGACACCTTTGTTGCGGCATGGTCTGCTGAAGTAAACGAATTACCCAAGTTCACAACCGATTATCTGCATTTGGTAACTGGTATTCTCCTACCCATCTGGAAAATCCTACCACAGCACAATAGCCGAGTCTTCCGGTTGCAAACCAGCGATGGACAAAAAATTCTCGGTCGGGTGGTGAATGCTCAGGATATCCAGTCGGTGGCTGAACAACTCGGACTTAAGAGCAAGCTGTTAAGCCCACAGGAGTTAGTCTCTTTAGTGCTAAACGAAGGCTATTCCCAGCAGTTACCGGGTGGCGTAACCTTGCGACGTTCTTTCATTACTGGTGAACCTCGTATAGAACTGGTTAATGCTATCTCACTGGCAGAGCGACTCTTAGCTGTTGGATGTTTTACCGAGATCATCAACTGGCAAAAGCGGATATTCATTCCAGTTTCAGGCAAAGCACCAGCTATTCTCGCGGCTGTGATTGAAATCTTGGGATAAGTCCAAAGCTGATGTATCTAATAAATACATCAGCTTATTTTTTGCTCGAAACAAGAGTATGAAGAAAGGGGAAGGGAACCAGCAACTTAAAAGCAGAAGTTTTAAATATGGACCAGAGGCGGAGCGGCTCCGGCTCCGCACTGCTAAGTTATCGCACTACGTGCCTTAAAATCTGTGAGCATTATGATTGCTATCACTTTTCGGAATCTTAAATAGTTCTCGCAGTCGGTTTACAAGTTGTATTCCAATATTAATTTCACCTGTTGCTACTTTCAAGAGGAAATAGTTTTTTTCCTCTGGTGATAAAGCTATAATCCACTCTTCTATGGGTTCAGCATTTTCTTTTTTATCAATACTTACTTGAGATGCCAATGCAATCAAATCCTGGTCAATATCAAATAACTCTATAAAAGTCTCAATCGCAACAGGTAGTTTTTTCAAGTTGGCTGGGACAGGTGGTTCAACTAAATCTTCTTCATCTTCCCCTTCTTCAATTGCTATTGAAGCTGCTTTTAGCCAAGCCAGATAGAAAACTCGGTAATCTCCTTGCAAAATATCATCACGCAATTGCACTAACTTTGCTAGCCATCCCTCTGGTTCTATCCAATCTCCATATTCTTCATCCTGGATACTAATATCTACAATTACATAATTTTTGCTACTTGATACAGTAATTTTATCAGCTAAACAATAAGGTTCAAAAACTGATGGAGCAACCACTGTTTTAGGGAAACGAAACATTAATTGTCGCGTTCCCCAATTCGCCATGTATAACATGATGTCGAAACACTTTTCTAGAACTTCCTTGGGTTCACCTCGAAAGTCTCCATAGCTGTAGGTAAAAATTGCGTTTGTTGCACTCAGTTGTACCCGACTAGATAAACTACTTATATATGCTTGTTCTGATGCAGTTAATGGTCGGTCTAATGCCTGAAATTCGTAATACTGGTACTCGCTCATAGTTTTCTCTATTTTTAATAAAGTATTTAATTTTTAAATATTTGGTATTTGCCAATTAATTTCTGATTGTCCATAAGAAATTAATGCAGAATTAATAACTGAAAAGGGCTTGCTGCAAAAAAAACCATTGTGAGCAGAAAGTGGTGAAGGATGTGCTGATTGAATTATGATATTTTTGTTAGTATCTATCAGCTTTAATTTCTTTTGTGCATCCTTACCCCACAGCACAAAGATCACAGGTGCAGGTTTCTGGCTAATTTTACTAATTACCACATCTGTAAAAGTTTCCCAACCCTTATTTTTATGGGAATTTGCCATGCCTGCTCTGACACTTAGTACTGTATTTAACATCAATATACCCTGTTTAGCCCATGTTACAAGATAGCCATTATTTGGGGTTTCAAATCCAATATCTTGTTTAAGTTCCTTAAATATGTTGCGAAGTGATGGAGGTGGTTTTACCCCTGGTCTTACTGAAAAACATAACCCATGCGCTTGATTTTCATTGTGATATGGATCTTGTCCCAGCAATACGACTTTTACTTGGTCGTAAGGTGTCAGTTCAAAAGCAGAAAATGTCTCTTCTTTAGCTGGATAGATAGTATAAGATAACCTTTCACTTACTAGAAAATCTTGAAGTTTAGTAAAGTAAGGTTGTTTAAATTCTTCAGCTACTACTTTCTGCCAATCATTAGGAAATTGCAAATTTATCATTCGATGATTATTTAGCGTCCAGACATATTATCCTACATCTCGTAACCTCAACAATTCCGTGTTTTCACAAATAACTAACACTCTGATGCAATTAGAGAATATCTTCTAAACCTGGAAACAGAGGCGCTTCTTCACGATCGTATTTAGCTAGATAATCTCTAAAGGATGTACCACCAGTACCAATATCAGCACCAACTATTTTTAGTTGTGTAATTGCCAACCCTAGATGAGATTTATGAAATCTCCTTTGCAAATTATCATAAGCGCTAAAGCACTGAAGAATTGCACTAGCATTTGTATTAGTTTGTAAATTGACTAGACATTCTGCCTGAGAATTACCAGCCGCACGGTTAATCAAGATTTGATAATAGTAAGTAAGGTTGTGCTGACGATATAATTCAAACCATTGTGCTACCTGTTCACCATAGGGTTGATTAAACTCGATCTCAGCAATATGCAATTTCCCCTCAGCATTTTTAGTACCACCATCCCAGTATTTACAAACCCCACTCATAATTTCTAGATGACGGAACTGAAAAGACTGAAACCCGCTAGTAGGGCCAATACTAGTTCTGAACTCCGCAAAAGCACGCATTGTCGCCAAAATCGGCATCGTTGTATTTACAACTTCGTAAAGACGCAGGATGCGACGAAAGAAATAGCATACCTCTGCCGTATTGCCAATGATCGGATCAGTTGCATCTTGTAGTGCTTGTGCTAAAGTCTTCAAAACTCGTTCCATATCAATAATCATTTGGTGAAAAGCAAGTTCACACATTTGATGCACAGCAATAAATAAATCTTCATCAAGAGATGCAGTCAAAGGCTTTTTACAACTAATTAGTTCCTCGATATTATGGTAATTCCAGTAGTGATTCTCACTAATATCCAAGCTAGGATTAATTAGCAGTAAAGGTTGAAACGTATAAGATTCAGATATATTGATCGATATTGTTACTTTTTTTATTAGCCAAACAATTTTATATTTCTATCTCAAAAATCATGAAAGCTGTCAAAATTTGATTAATCTAAATACAATGCTGAACTCTGAAATGCTTCTTCTGGTGTTCCATAAAAAGTACCATTATTAAATAAGCTAGGTTCGTATTTTTCATTACTATAAGTATAAAAAGCCTTTGTCCATTTCTCTTCATTCCCTTTGTACCGCAATCGACACAGATGAATTGGTGTATTCTTGGCTCTCTCTATATATTCAGAGCGTGTTATTTTAAACATTGATAGGTCATCATTGTCTGGTAAAAATGGTTCTTTATAAGCATCTATGTAACAGAAATATCCCTTAAAACGCACATCAATACGTATGTATTTCCCCGCGTAATGCTTCTCTGCATAGGCTAATATTCGTTGCTTTGTTCTCTGTTTGACTTGCTCCGGGATTTTTACCCCTCCTGAAGTGGATCGTTTACCCATCCTCTCATGGTTAGCTCCTTGGTCAATACTGAGGCTGATGTTATACTGCAACGGCAGAGATTACAAATCTGAACTTTTTGCAATTCTTATCATTAACTCTACTTTTCCTGGCAGATTCCACAGACTTTCCATAGCTATTTCTGCTGTTTTCCACAGTTGTTTTACAAGATAATCGGCTTCTGTTCACCCAATGGGTATTTTGTCATGTCTGTAGCAATCAGGCTGCTTTACTGAGTTATTATTACGCAACGTAAACAAAACCTACTTCTAACCCTAGCTTTCACGTAATTATTTATTTTTTCTATATTTCTCTTTAACATTTTGCAACATTGACAAACTGAGCCAATCAGCACAAAATAAATCCACTAGCCTTTGCCGCCTGTTCCATTTTGAGCATCAACTGTATAAAACTATTCAGTTGTTAGTGCCAGTGGTGCGGCTAGCATTGAATGGGTGAAACTGTACTTGCACTGTATCACCTTTAGCTTGTTGTCCCTATTGATTTGCTTTTTCTGAAGCTTTTATTATATGAACTCAACCCAAAACATCTTTACTACTCTTCCCGAAACGCTACATCAATCTCTCAATACCTACTTAGAAAAACATCCTGATTGGGATGAACATCGCCTTATTACCGCAGCCATCTCCCTGTTTCTGCTGCAAAATGCTGATAGCGATCGCGGTGTTTCCCAAGTTTATCTCGAAACTCTGTTTCGTCGCGGCTAATAGTATTCTCTAAAAATCATACTAAGAAAGGGTCAATTAGACGATACAT
>JADEXV010000453.1 GCA_015206945.1 Nostocales cyanobacterium LEGE 12452
CCCTTGCTTTGACTAAAGGGATTGAGAATAAATTTTTGGGCAGTTAAGTCTGGTCGGTTGAGGTATTCTCTTGCTAAACCATCACCCCCAATGTAAATTTCTCCCGGAACACCAATGCCAACTGGCTGTAGTTGAGAATCTAACAAATAGATTTGCGTGTTGGAAATTGGTCGCCCGATGGGAATAGTTGTAGCACCTTCGGGAACATCGTGTACCAAGTACCAGGAAGTAAATGTTGTATTCTCTGTCGGCCCATAAACGTGCAGTAGTCGCTGTGGCGCACCATTTTTCAGTACTTCTTTCACCCATTTAGGATCGACAGCTTCGCCGCCAAATAGAAGATGCCGCAATGAATTGAAAGCAGAGGGGACTTCCTGAGCAATTTGATTGAACAAGGCAGTCGTTAAAAATAAGACGCTGATTCCTTGCGATCGCATAAAGACTGCAAAATCTTTGGGCGAAAGAGCTAACTCTTTGCTCACCCCTACCAACCGCGCTCCGTGAAGTAGCGCTCCCCAAATTTCAAAGGTAGCAGCGTCGAAGGCGTAATTTGAGGCTTGTGCAACGACATCTTTTGCTTCTATGTTGATGTAGTTTGTGTTCATTACCAAGCGGTTCACTGCTTGGTGAGTCACAGCAACTCCTTTGGGTTTCCCAGTTGAACCGGAAGTGTAGATTACATAAGCGAGATTATCGGATGTCACTTCCCCCGTGGGATTTTGTTCGCTCTCTAGAGCGATCGCTGCTGAATCAGTATCAAAGCACACAACACGCGTTGGTTGCGTTTGTTGTTTTGGAACACTCTCAACTAAGTTCTGTGTTGTCAACAGCAGTGATATTTGAGTGTCTTCTATGATGAAGTCCAAACGCTCTTTAGGATATTCTGTATCTAAAGGTACATACGCCCCGCCTGCCTTGAGAATTGCCAACAAACTGACAACCATAGATACAGAACGTTCCACACAAATACCCACTAGCACACCTGGTTTTACACCCAGTTTTTGCAGATAATGTGCTAATTGATTTGCCCGTGTATTCAACTCCTGATATGTGAGTTGTTGTTCTCCAAACACTACGGCGACTGCATCAGGAGTTTGTTCGACTTGGGCTGCAAATAAATTATGGATACATTGGTTACTCGGATAATTTGTATAAGTGTCGTTCCACTCTACTAACAATTGCTGTTTTTCTTGTGCTGTTGGTAGGGGCAATTGGCTGACTAGTTGTTCTGGGTTAGTTACGATCGCCTCTAGCAAATTCTGGAAATGCTTCATCATGCGAGCGATCGTCGCCGCATCAAATAAATCACTGCTGTAATAACAAATGCCCTCAAGACCTTGGGGGACTTCCCAGAAGTGAACTTCTAAGTCAAACCGCACTGCATCAAATTTCCAAGGCATTTCCTCGACCTTTAAACCAGGCAGATCCCAAGGGTTGGTCGGAGCATTCTGAAGGGCAAACATCACTTGCACTAGTGGGTTGCGATCTAAGTTTCGCTCAAGGTGCAACTCTTCGATCAACATCTCGAAGGGCAAATCCTGATTGTCATAAGCGTTTTGAGTTACCTGTCGCACCTGCCTTAATAAGGCTTCAAAGGTCGGTTCTTGGGATAAATCGAACCTCAGTGCTAGAGTATTGACAAAAAATCCAATCAAGGATTCGATTTCTGTGCGGTTACGATTAGCGATCGGCGAGCCAACTACAAGATCCGTTTGTCCACTGTAGCGAGACAGTAATACGACAAAACCCGCCAGCAGCGTCATAAACAGAGTGCTTCCTGACTCTTGGCCGATCTTTTTGAGCAGAGAAGTCAGCTTACCGTCTAGTTGAAATCGCTCTGTACCCCCTCGAAAAGTCTGTATAGCTAGGCGGGGACGGTCTGTAGGCAGTTCTAACAAAGGTGGCGCTGCCGCTAACAATTGCTTCCAGTGATTTAACTGACGCTCTAGTACCTGAGTTGTCAGCCACTGACGCTGCCATAAGGTAAAGTCGGCATACTGCACAGATAACTCTGGTAATACAACAGAACTATCGGTTGAAATAGCTCGATAATGGGCAGACAGTTCGCGGATCAAAACGCCTTTTGACCAACCATCAGCAGCAATATGGTGAATAGCTAACAGTAGTATGTACTCGTCTTGAGAAACTCGCCACATCTTGACTCTCAGCACAGGATCGCTCGCCAAATCGAATGGTTTGTAGGCTTCCTTTATTGCCAGTTGCTCCACTTGTTTCCAAGGGTCTACCGCATTTTGTAGCTCTACCACTGGCAACGTTATGGTGATATTGGGGGCTATTACCTGTACTGGCTTGTTATCTTTAATCTCAAAGCGAGTACGCAGAACTTCATGGCGGCGAACCATTTCCCCAACTGCTTGTTCCAAAGCTTTGATATTGAGATTCCCCTCCAGATGCACAGCGAAAGGTATTGTGTAAGCACCACTTTCGCCTTCCAACTGATGCAGAAACCATAGGCGTTCCTGTGCCCAAGATAGAGGTATGTCTGTGCCTCTAGAAACGGGCGCGATCGCCGGAAGCATCAGACTCGAACCAGTTTGAAGTTCCGTTACGATCGCTTCACTTAACTGGGCGATCGTCGGTGATTTCAATAAGCGCTGTACGGGTAAAGAAATCTGGAAGGTTGAGTTGATCCGTGACACCACTTGCAATACGGTTCGGTTAAGCCAAAAACCAGATAAACTGAGGGTTATCACCCAAGTGTACTGAGATTGAATGCAACTCAAAGAATTCTCACTGATCTCACCTGCGATTGAACCAGGTACGGTACTCAAA
>JADEXV010000454.1 GCA_015206945.1 Nostocales cyanobacterium LEGE 12452
CATACAAGGGGGGTGCCTGTAATACAATGAAACTGCTAGAAATCAGGCATAATAATAGCGTTTCGACTCGCAAACCCACTCGTTTATCTGCTAGAAACTTATGAGAAACTTGTTGTTATGGCTTTAGTGATTGACCTTTAGAACAGCGGTCAAACCACTCCTGGTATTTTTTCTGGTGCGACTCATCTTCAACTGCAATGGTAACACGCACCTGCTTACAGCCGTTATTTCGCTCTAGTGCGATCGCATTCAATAATAAATTAGCAATTTTAGGTGAGCTAAATTCGCCGCTTACCGTCAAACCGTTGTCATGTGTAGCTTCAAGTCTTTCTACTTCGGTCAAATCAAGCCCAGGAATTTCTCCTTGTCCTAAATCAATTTCTGCGAGTTGTTTGTGTTCTGGGCTAATTTGTTCCACAATCAGCTTTTCACGCCGGACAGGAACTTGTACCATCCGGGTTTCAATTACTTTGCGAACAATTACTTCACCAACTTTACGCTTACTGCTTTCGACAAATAGTCGTTCTTCTAGTAGACGAATAATCTGTTCTTCAGGAACCTGTTCTAAATTATTTAATGTCTCAACTGAGCTATTTGTAACTTGATTGCTAACTAGTTGCTCAGTTGAGTTAAAGTCGCCTGGTGTTTCTGATTCTAAATATTCAGGCATATATTCAATTTCTGATTTGTTTAAGTCTATGAAAACAGATTGAGTCGGCTTGTCTATTTTTTTTATTCTCTGGCTCTGCAACCGAAATAAAGAAGGATGTTTATCAGCTAATTGCTGGGTATATTCAGCAGTTTGTTGATTAGCCTGGTTAGATATAACGAGGTTTAGCCGACGATTACCATCCACAATTAAATCATGAACTACTCCTACTAGCTGGCCTTGATTATCAAACACAGCAAAATTGTTCACCTTCTTTCTTAAATCTGCCAGCGAGGAGATAGTGCGAGAATTACCCTTTGCCTGTAAAGTGTTTTTTGCCATAGTTTGGCTATTCATCTGGAAAGTTTACTAACTGCTTTATACTTAGCTAAATTAAATGTATTAATCATCTAGATACCATTTAGAAAATATTTGCGATCAATGGCTTTATCTTACTCATATCCACTCATGTCTAGAGTAATATTTGCAATCAAAAATTCTAATTGGTATCAATACTTTTCAGTTAAATGGTAAAGGGAAAGAGTTTGAATTTACCTTTATCCTTTACCCTTTAACCTTTCCCAAACCAAAAGAGAGATTGTTGGGTTTATCCGAAAAGTATTGTAAGTGGTATCAGCTATTGTAAGGGCAGGTAAAGCTAATTTAACAGCTTCACCTGTACTGTATAGAATGAATTATTAGTCATTAGCTATTAACTAATGACTATCTTTAGTTAGCGTTCTTCAATCGGAAGATTACCAGAATTAACATCTAACTCTTCACGACGCACGGTTTCTTGAGTTTCAACTGTGTCTTGATCGACCACTTTTCTAACTCTGACTTCTTCACGCAAAAATGCTTCTTTGCGAACATCAGGAGTTTCTTCATGGATTTCTATGCGAGCAACTTCGCCTTCACGGAAGTCTGCTTCGCGCCCAGAAACAGCGGTACCCGCATCTGCTGGAGTTACACGTTCAATTACAACTCGTTCTCTTTCTACTGGCACTGCAACTCGTGCGGTATCAGTTTCAACATGCTTGCCAATCGTTACTTCTCCAGTTTTTTGGCGTCGTTTGCTGGCAATCAGCCGTTCTTCGTACAATCTCAGAGTTTGATGATCTTGCTCATTTAACCCGTATAAAGCAGGCTCATTATCGTAAGTGTAGCTATCACGGGCGTAAGTAGGAGTTGTACCTAATGATGCTGCTGGTGCTGCTACAGGTGCTCCTAAAGGATCTAATGGTGTTGAAGCTTCTACAGGAAGGTTGTAGTCTGTGGGTTGGCGATATACTCCACGCACCCTTTCTTCATAGTCGTAATCAAGGGCTTGACGTTCACTGAACTCAGGCAAATCTTCAGCTTGCTCTCTAGTCAAGCCAATTGTGTAAACGCGATCAACGTCATAGTCGATACGGGCGCGACCAATTGGTAGTAATACTTTTTTACCAAAAATCCAGAAGCCTAAGTCAACAACTAGATAGCGAAAATGACCTTCTTCATCAACTAAAATATCGCTAACAGTACCAACTTTTTCATCAGTTCCCTGTGTGTAGACACCCAGCCCTTTAATGTCATGACCATCAAAACTGTCTTGATAGTTAGGCTCAAAATCTTCTAGTTTGTAAAGAACCATTATGTTTTACCTCAAATATTTTTTTGTCATCTCTTAATAACCAAGTTAGACATTTATTTATTTTTGTACATCCTTCTGCCGAATGAATTATTTCCAGTGTTAAATAATCAAAAGTTATAGAGATTTTTAAGCGGCGATATTGCTAACTAGAGCCGCGAAGTTTGGAAGTATCTCATATTAATTTTGAATTTTGTAAAGATATGTCTAGCTTTAATACACGGAATTTGCCAGATAGATATATTAGAATTAGAATATTAAACTCTCACTACCTACACTAAAAAGTTTTATATTTTTGGATCTCTCATAGTTTGTTTCTCAAAAAAATGCAAATTTTTTGAATAGACCTGCCTTAAAAATAGAGGCTGAAACAACGCAAAATCATTCCCAGATTATTTTCATTGTTCCTTGTGAGCGCAGCTCATGAAGTCTCTTGCATAAATCAAAAATAAGAAAGAACCCCACTCCGCCAAAGCTACGCTTTGTCTCCCCTGCCCGCTTGCGGGG
>JADEXV010000096.1 GCA_015206945.1 Nostocales cyanobacterium LEGE 12452
TGGTTGGTCTGGTTATAGGTCTCAAAAACCTCCGGGAATTACTACTTTGAGTCGCGGGCTTGAGCAGTTTGAATCCACATTTTTTGGCTGGAAACTCGCTCTGGGTCAACTTGTGTGTACACCGTAGCCTTTACAAGGGGGGATTAAGGGGGGTAATTAATTATTGAGTACTTCTTAAGTTAATCAGCACTCAGTATAGTAAATACCTTAAAATTTAACTGCGTCAGTAAAAATTGATGCTATTTCTTTTCCTGACTGACAGCGCTCAAGATAAATCTGCGCGACTTGATCCCACGGGTTTTGCTGCAAGCAATCTTGAAAATACTCGGCTGCTGCGGCAAATTCTTGTTGTTCGTAACACGCTAATGCTGACGCAAATATCTTTAAAGTAGCCGCTTTACCTGCACTTACTTTTGGGGGATCGGCTGCAAACACTTCATGAACAGTTACAGCATTCGTCTTCCCCTTCACCTTTACCTGACCAACTACACGAATACCATAGCGATCGCGATTTTGTAAGCGCTCAAAAGTTTGGTCGGTAATTAAAAGTGGGGCGTTGAATGTTTTGGTCAATCCTTCGATTCGCGCTGCTAGATTAACCGCATCACTAATCACTGTGCTATCCATGCGATTCAACCCACCGACTGTCCCCAAAATTAGCGAACCAGTATTAATCCCAATGCCAATTTGAATTGGTAAGTAACCATTGGCTTGACGTTTTTCGTTGTATGTTGTTAATGTCTGCAACATGGCAATTCCCGCCTGTACGGCATCATCGGCATCTCCTGCAAACAAGGCCATGATGGCATCACCAATATATTTGTCGATAAAGCCATTGTTTTCCAGAATGAGCGGCTCCATGCGACTGAGATAGGAGTTGATAAATCGGAAATTCTCGGCGGGAGTCATACTTTCGGAAAGGGTGGTGAAGGCGCGAATGTCGGTAAATAAGACTGACATTTCTCGCTGCACCTGATCGCCTAATTGCACATCTATAATGCTTTGCTTGTTGAGGAATTGCAGAAATTGACGCGGGACAAAGCGCTCATAAGCTTTGTTGAGTGCGGCTAAATCTGTATATAAACGGGCATTTTCAATGGAAATAGCTGCTTGTGCTGAAAGCAGGTTGAGCAACTCCAAACGATCTGGGGTAAATGCTCCTGTTGTCAAGTTATTTTCCAAATAGACAATTCCTGCTAACTTTCCTTGGTTAATTAAGGCAGTACACAGAATCGATCGCGGTTGGTATTGGCGAATGTAGGGGTCTTTAATAAATTCCCCAATCCCAACTGCTTCGTGGATGGCATCGTTTAGGACTACATTAGTTTTAGTGCGAATCACATAATTAACGATCGCAGTCGAGAGAATTTGGTTATCTTCAATACTGAGTGATTCCAATACCTGAATGCTAGTCTCACCAACGGTTCCCTGAGCTTCAATGAGAAATTTGCCTTTAGTTGACAACAGCAAAAATCCCCGTTGCGCCCCGGCATTTTCCATTAAAATCCGCATTAAGTTAGATAAAAGTTTATCTAGCTGAATTTCTTCGGAAAGGGTTTGAGAAGCTTTGATGACTGTCACTAAATCCAATGATTCGGAGCGACTGGTACTTGTAAGACCGGTGGTATTAGGACTAGTGGTTGATAAAGTTGAGTTAACAGCTTTTTCTAGAATGCGCGTTAAGATTTGGGGATACTTGGCTTCTAAATCTTTTACCTTGGCGATCGCTCCCCACTGCAAATAAAGATAGCGGGCTTCTTGCAGATAAACTTGGGCGATCTTCAATTTGTTCTCAGCTAGGTAAAATTTGGCAGTTAATTCATTGGCGAGAGCCGCTTCATTCAAATATTGGTTTTCTTGGGCTAAGGTAATGGCGCGATCGTAACAGGCGATCGCCTGACTAGATTCGCCATGTACCCGATGCCATTCAGCTTCTACCAGCGCTAATTTATGGCTATAGTTGACAGGAGAAAATTTTGCCCATATTTGCAGTTTTTTCCGGTTTGCTGCTACTCGTTGAAGTAACTTTTGACGTTCCGTTGCACTGACAACAGAAGCTAAAGCTAGTCGTCCTAAAGAGTCATAAAAGTGGAACCATCCCACAATATATAAAGCCACAACCGCATCTAAATAAGGAATTGCTAAATCAGCATTTTTGACGGCTGTAGGATAATCTTCAAACCAATAATTCAGCGCTAAGTGATTAGTATAAGTATAAAAAATAGCTGTGCGGTAGTTACTCTCGATATGCTGGGTTAACATAGCCGTTGCATCATAAAATTCTCCCATCAACTGACAGGGGTTAGCATTTTTGCCCTGTAAATTAGCAACTGCTTGGCGATACATTTGAATGAGAACAAAAATCGGTTTTTTCTTAAACTGCTGAACTGCCTCTGCGTAAATAGTTAAACATTCATTCAATTCAGCCAGATTTTGACCAGTAAAATAGCAATGCATAGTGCATGTATTGGCACAAAATGAAGCATATTCGGTATCACCCGTATCGCGCCCAACTTGAAATGCTCCATCCAGTGAAGGAATAGTATTTTGCAGTGGTTCTTGCCAGTGGCGGACAAAGGAATTAACTACAAATAAAGTTCTAGCTTGCAGATGCTTGGCATTGAAGCGGTCTAGCACTTTCAAGGCTAATTCACCAAATTTATATCCCCCTTGCAGATCCCCAACAACGCCACAGAGAATCAAACCATAGGTAGCATAAGCAAAAGCTGATTCCGCAGCGTTGCCGTATTTAGCGGATATTTCTACCTGTTTAAAGACCGTCAAAGGAAAAACATTCGGGGCTGCTAGGTAGGTTGCGGAGGCAATACTTGCAAGGATACGAATTGCCGCTAATTTCGTGGGATGGGTGAGTTTTGGCAAGTCGGCTAAGGTGTGTACCTGCTTACCTATCAAAGCAAATTTAGTTTTTAACAATCCCAGCATAATTTGCGGTTGACCGGGGTTGCTAGCCAAGGGAATGCCCAGTAGTTGCAGAACTTGCAGACCGAGTTTAGAAGCTGCTAAAAGTTGATCGTGGGCGATCGCAGCTTGGATTTTGATCGCATAAACCTGCACTTGATCGACTGTGCTACGGGTCTTTTCCAGTACTTCATCTGTGAGTGCATCCATGCGTTCAAAGTCCCCGCCCAGATAAGCAGCCTCGGCGGCGGCGGTGTGCAATGTCAAAGCTAGCTGATACTGTTGCTGCCAACAGTTAGCTGCTAGGCAGTTAATCCCCATTGTCAGATAATCTAAGGCTGGCTGATAGGCTGCTGAGGCCTTAGCTTTGTTACCTGCTGTTAAGTTCAACTGAGCTAGTTGCTGCCGCTGTTGACGATCTGCAATCAAGTTGATACCGAAATTCAGTTGGTTAACAATGTCGAAAATTTTCTCTTCTTGCTTTTGGGGAGTAATGCTTTGTAATAATAGTTGTCCAATCTGCAAGTGTACTGCCTGTTTTTGGTCGGTAGAAATCAGTGAATAGGCTGCTTGCTGGACGCGATCGTGCAGGAATTTGTAGACTACATTCAAATTTGTCAAGTTCGCTGTTACTTCTAGGTCGGCAACTTGCAAGAGTTGGTAGTCATTACCTTGGGGTAAAATTAGTCCGGTTTGCACGGCTTCCCAGAGTTGGGCGGCTACATCTGCGAGGGATTTTGAGCTAGCGATCGCTAAGGTATGCAAATCAAAGGAGTTACCAATACAAGCTGCTAATTTTAAAGCTTCCTGGGTAGCTATTGGCAGCTTTTGAATTTTCAGCGCCATCAACTCGACAACGTTATCAGTAATCTGGGCCGCTTGGATTTTTGTCAGTTGCCACTGCCATTGTCGCTGAGTGAAATTAAACTGGAGTAATTCTTCTGTATACAGCGACTTCAGAAACTCATTCATGAAGAAGGGATTGCCATTAGTCTTCTGCTGAAGCAGTTCTGCTAAAGGAGTAACTTCTGCTAAATCTGCATTGTTGAGGGTATCGCTGAGGAGTTGTTGAATTTCGGGTAATGCTAAAGGCGTTAAGGTCAGTTCGTGAATAGCCACTCCTGCTTGTTCTAAAGATGCGATCGTTGTTCGCAGAGGATGGCTTTTATCTACTTCATTATCACGATAAGCACCAATCAACAACAGATATTGACTGTCTGCTTGACTCATTAACAACTGAATCAGCTGGAGTGATGCACTATCCGCCCATTGCAGGTCATCCAAGAACATTACTAAAGGATGTTCCTTTTGGGTAAAGACCCTAATAAAGTTTTGCAAGACCAAATTAAACCGAGTTTGCGCTTCTTTGGGCGATAGTTCTACAACGGGTGGCTGCTGACCAATAATCAGTTCCACCTCTGCAATTACTTCGATAATCACCTGACCATTGACACCAAGAGCATCTAATAATTTTTTGCGCCAAATAGCAATTTCGGCTTCATTTGTAGTTAATAGTTGGCGAATTAAAGCTTGAAAGGCTTGGATTAAAGAACTGTAGGGAATGTTGCGTTGAAACTGGTCAAACTTCCCAGAGATAAAATATCCCCGTTGCTGGGTA
The DNA here is from genome assembly GCA_015206945.1 of Nostocales cyanobacterium LEGE 12452. Lineage (GTDB taxonomy): Bacteria > Cyanobacteriota > Cyanobacteriia > Cyanobacteriales > Nostocaceae > Nostoc. Next base: position 4,538 of record JADEXV010000096.1, read on the forward strand.
ATCGGTTTATAAATTTCTTGAACCAAGGCTGATTTGCCAATTCCAGAATAACCTGCAATCAGCATCACTTCGCTTTGACCGTGACTAGCTCGCTCAAAAGCTGCCAGCAAATTTGCCACTTCCGCCTCGCGTCCGTACAGTTTTTGAGGAATTTGAAATCTACCGGAGCGATCGTGCTGTGCTAGTTCAAATAAGGGAATTTGCCCTGTAGCGTTTAACATCTCAAGGCATTGCTGTAAATCTGCCTGCAATCCAAAAGCACTTTGATAACGCGCTTCGGCAGTTTTTTCCAGCAACTTCATTACAATTTGCGAAAGCGCTGGCGGAATTTGGGGATTAATTCGATCGGGCGGAATCGGTTGTTTGGCAATATGGCTGTGAACCAGTTCTACAGGATCGTCGCTAATAAAAGGTAAATGCTGGGTTAATAGTTCGTAGAAAGTGACTCCCAAAGAGTAGAAATCGGTGCGATAATCAATCGAGCGATTCATCCGTCCTGTTTGTTCGGGAGAAATATAAGCGAGAGTTCCTTCTAAAACATTCAGATTTCGCAACGTGGGATTTTCCCGCGACAGCAAAGTAGCAATGCCAAAGTCAATTATTTTCGTTTGTTGAGTCGTGGGATTAAGAAGAATGTTGCTAGGATTAATATCTTTATGAATAATTTGTTGTTGATGAATTTCTTCTAAAGCTGCCGCTACTTGCATAGCCAATTGCAAAAAATCCTCTAGCGGTAGAGGCGATTGATTGAGTAACCCACGCAGAGGTTGTCCACCAAAATCCTCTAAAACTAAGACTAAGGTGTTTTGATACTTTTTCAAGTCGTAGGCTTGGATAATTCCCGGCGCTTGAAAGCGGCGCGTGAGATCGTATTCCAGTTTAAACCGAGCGATCGCTTCTGGGGATGGGTATTCTTGCCACAGAACTTTCAGTACTACTGGTTGTCGATCTAACTCTCGATATCCCTGATAAACCTGAGAATTGGGGCTTGTGTGCAGTTCTGTCAGGACTTTATACCCTTCCAGTGCGATCATAAATTACTCAAGCTTTTGCTGTGTTGTTAAAGTCTATTCAGTATAAATTACTCACCTTGCAAGTGAACAGAGATTAGCCGAATGCTACAGTTTACCAACTATTAGCTTCACAAATGTCAGTATTGAATTAAATCTAACTAACTCAGGATAAACACGAATAAAAGACAGCTTTTGCTTGCTAAATCTAACTGCTAACGTCCTTGCTGAAGTAAAAATTTCGGATTCATAAAAAGCTTTGTACCTTCAACTCTGCTAAGAATTATGGAAGCGATATCTCCTGCGGGTTATGTCTACACCTTTCACTCTCCATAATTCATCCTTGAATCTCAGCTGTTGCTGTTCAAAGCACGAAGTTCCGAGTTAAAAAGGAGAGTAATCGCCTTCCACTCTCCATCATTCACTTTTGGATCTCAGACGTTGCTGTTCAAAGCTTCAAGTTTTGTGTTATTATCTCGAACTTCCATATTCTGAAGTTGAAACTTCGAGTTCAGAACTCGGAACGCCGAGCAATTTACTCCAACATCCGAGTTCTGAGCCTCAACATTGCACCTTAGAAGTGCGTAGGCGTAGCCCGTCGTAGACATCGCCGAGCTATTTTCTACAACGCTGCGGCTTGAGGCTTGGATTTTCGAGATTTACGGGCGAACCTTTGCCCCATTTCCTCAACTACTCCATTTAAACCAGCGCCTTGTCCACTAGCTTTGGCATAGTTATACACCTGCAACGCGGCTGCATAAGCTTCACTACCCACTGCTATAGATGTATCATCTAGCAACTCTTGTAATTGCGACAAAGACAGCAGTACTGGATACAAAGCCTCAAATAATTGTACGTCTTTCCGCATCTCATTAAGGTCAAACGATCGCGGTAAAAACTCTGGGTTCTGTGTCGCCACCTCCAATGCTTTGCTGACAAAGGCGCGCCTTTTATCTCCCATCTTGGGTAAAGCTTTCCGCTCCTCGTCACTTAAATCAATCAAAAATGGTAGTTTCTCTTTAATTGTAGCGTAGACGCGAAGCGGCTTGTCGTAGACATCGCTTGCAACACTGCATCTCTATCTGATTGCGCTAGTGTTGCACTAATTGAGGTTGTGGACATAGAAATTAGTCTCCAGTATGTTGCTTAATTTTAGAGTGCCCACATATACCAGTTTAATTTCAATAACACCAATAAAAATTCCAAGGTCAAAAGGTGAGCTTTGTCAAAGTGCGGGTTACGCCTAAGCTTTTCACTCACCATAATTTACCCTTGGATCTCGGCTGTTACAGTTGTGAACATAAAGTTCCCAGTTTTGAACATGAACTTCCAAGTTTTAAAGGTGAAAACTGGAGTTCTGAGCCTAAATGGAGAAGATAATAAGTCTCCTTTTTGTGTTCTCCTTTCTTTACTTACTGCCTTTATAGCCGTTTGCAATTGAGTCGAGTGCAGACCTTCTTAGAGGCACAGCAATGCCGTGTTTTTACCCGCTGACTTTACTCCAAACATATTTTTGGCAGGTTTCGCAGGCGGCTTTTGCTTCCTCTGTTTGCGGATTGGTGAAGACGGGATGGTAACGTAACCTGTCACAACAAACTTGCAACCATGCACGCCAGTCACCGCGCCACAAACGCACAGTGCCATCTTCACCACCGCTAACAATCGTCTGCCCATCGGTGCTAATGGCGACAGAATAAACCCAACCTTCATGACCGCGTAAAGGTTCAGCCAAAGGAAGGCCTTGCAGGTTCCACAACCGCACAGTGCCGTCATCACCGCCACTAACAATCGTTTGCCCATCGGCGCTAATGGCGACAGAATAGACCCAACCTTTATGACCACGCAAAGGTTCAGCCAAGGGAAGACCTTGCAGATTCCATAACTTCACAGCGCCATCAGTACCACCACTAACAATCGTCTGCCCATCAGCGCTGATGGCAACAGAATTGACAAAACCCTGATGACCACGCAAAGGTTCAGCTAAGGCAAGACCTTGGCGATTCCACAAACGCACAGTGCCGTCATCACCGCCACTAACAATTGTCTGCCCATCAGCGCTAATGGCAACAGAATTGACAAAACCCTGATGACCGCGCAAAGGTTCAGCTAAGGCAAGACCTTGCAGGTTCCACAAACGCACCGTACCGTCACTACTACCACTAACAATCGTCTGACCATCGGTACTGATAGCGACAGAATAGACCCAACCCTCATGACCGCGCCAAGGTTCAGTTAAGGCAAGACCTTGGTGATTCCACAACTGCACCATGCCGTCAGTACCGCCACTGACAATCGTCTGACCATTAGTGCTGATAGCGACAGAATAGATCCAACCCTTATGACCGCGCAAAGGTTTCGCTGAGGGAAGACCTTGGTGGTTCCAAAACCTCACCGTGCCGTCAGTACTACCACTAACAATCGTCTGACCATTAGTGCTGATAGCGACAGAACTCACATTGCCTTCGTGACCACGCAAAGGTTCAGTTAAGGCAAGACCTTGGCGATTCCACAACCGCACAGTGCCGCCATCACTGCCACTGACAATCGTCTGCCCATCGGTGCTGATAGTGACAGAATTGACATTACCCTCATGACCACGCAAAGGTTCAGCTAAAGAAAGACCTTGGCGATTCCACAACCGCACCGTACCGTCAGCACCGCCACTGACAATCGTCTGTCCATTGGCGCTGATGGCCACAGACCTCAGATTACTCTCATGACCATACAAAGGTTCAGCCAAGAGAAGACCTTGGGAATTCCACAACCGCACCATACCGTCGGCACCACCACTGACAATCGTCTGCCCATCGGCACTGATGGCGACAGAAGAGACATCATTTTTATCCCCACGCAATGGTTTAGCTAAGGGAAGACCTTGGCGGTTCCACAACCGCACCATACCGTCAGCACCGCCACTGACAATCGTCTGCCCATCGGCACTGATAGCGACAGAAGAGACATTACCCCGATGACCACACAAAGGTTTAGCTAAGGAAAGACCTTGGTAATTCCACAACCGCACAGTACCGTCAGCACCACCACTGACAATCGTCTGCCCATCGGCGCTGATAGCGACAGAATTGACATTACCCTGATGATTGCGCAAAGGTTCAGCTAAGGAAAGACCTTGGTAATTCCACACCCGCACAGTGCCGTCAGTACCGCCACTGACAATCGTCTGCCCATCGGCGCTGATAGCGACAGAATTGACATTACCCTGATGACCGCGCAAAGGTTCAGCTAAGGGAAAACCTTGGTAATTCCACAACCGTACAGTGCCGTCAGCACCGCCACTGACAATCGTCTGCCCATCGGCGCTAATAGCGACAGAAGAGACATTCCCCTCATGACCACAGAAGGGAATCGAGACTCTTGCTTTATTCACCACCCGATTCAAACTGTTCTGAACTGATGCAAGAATCTGCTGGGGTAGTTTTTCTTGATTTTCCCCCATAGCTTGAATTGCCAAAACTAGACTATCTAGGGGTTGTAAGGGCAATAAATCGTCTACTCTAGCCGCTTTTTCTCGCAACTGGGATTCAGTAAGCGCCCTTTCCATCTCGGCAATCCGGTCTTTGTCATCGGCATCGCTGCGCTGGTAAAAATCCTCATCTTGTTGGGGTGATTGCAAATCGGGCTGCAATTGTTGCCAGCTATCTCTCACTTGGGCCAGCAATCCCTTTTGGATTAAATATTTGTCATCCGGTCTTTCGTTCAACCATTCCCGTCGCGTATTTTCTAATGTCTCGCTCAACGGTCGCAAGTCTCGGTCTTGTTGTCGCCACTGGGCAAACTGCTGCCAACTTTCAATTAAAGCTTCATGGGCTAAATTAATCCAGACTTCTCCTTTTTCATCTTTCTCAGAAACTAATAAGCGTCCCTTAACCAATCCTGCTTCACCATCTAGCAACTCACTAAGTTGTTGCTGTTGATTGGCATCATTACCTGCAATATTTAATAATGTGGCTTTTGGTTGGCGCTGTCGGGTATCCTTTTCTGCCTCTCTCATTCCCACTAACCGCAGAAAAATCTGCTTAATCCATTCCTTTTCTTGCTGACTGCGTTCTTGAGTTGGATATTCTTTCTCATAATCTTGGTAGTGATAAACATTTTCTGCATGGAGATTTAACACCGCAGTTAATCCTCCCAAGTTTTCATACTCTTCTTGGGTGAGTTGATGTTTCTTTTGCTCGCGTTTCTCCCAAAGTTTAGTTAAGGCAAACTCTAACAATGGCAAACTCCCTACTTCTTGTTGAAGATTTTGGAGAATTTTTAATGCTCCTGCTTCTTCAACACTATGAACCTGAAGTTGGGCAGGTTTGGCGATTGTCTCCTTGAAATCAACTCCAGTTAAAGGCGGTATAACAACTACTGGGGTTTGAATCAGATGAGTCAGAGAAGGATTATCTAAACAGGATTGAAGAAAATCACCTCGCATAGTAATTACAACTGCTAACCGCGAATCATGAATTTCTACTACCCCAGTTAGTAGTTCAATAAATCTCTGCTGTTCTTCTTTATCTATACAAACTGTAAATACTTTCTCAAACTCATCTACCACCAGCAAAAATTTTTCTGTGTTCACCACAGCCTCTGCATCATCAATAGGTTTAGTCAGGCTGCCAAAACTGTTGTCATTCTGAGCAATTTCAACCACAAGGGCGTATTGTGTCATCTTGTTTTGTTAAAACTATTGAGAAAATTACCTCTGTGCTTTAAAATACCCAAATTAACGAGTTATTTACCCACTAGAGTTAAAAACTCTAGATTTAAAGTTCAAGTAGCAGTAAAGTAACACGCAGTAAAAGTACAATATTAAAGTCTTAGTGACTGGGATAAGCTCTATACCTTGTAGTTCAGTAGTAATGACGGCAGCGATGTCTAAAGGCGGGCTACGAGTAGTTAAAAAATTTCAGCTTAAGTTCACACCAATGCAATACTTCTCGGTTAAAGGGAAAAGGACAAGAAAAAACCTTTAACCCTTACCCCTTAACCTTTTCCCAAAACCCGATTCAGAATAAAAAAATGCACAAAGTGAGAAGTATTGGATACCAATGGGCATTACCGTGCCACTACCTTGAGAAAAATCTCACATCGCGCTAGTCTTCATTGACGTAACTGCACGCTGTAACATTAGGCGATGACAAATCAACTCTCTCTAAAAATTCCCTCTTGCACTTGGAGCCGTCCCATCGGCTTAGGCTGGGATAAACCTTATACAGTCCGCTATGCTAGTAATATTGATGATGGTCCTTGGCATGGTATGCCTTTAGGCGGCTTTGGTGCAGGTTGCATCGGTCGTTCTTCACGGGGAGACTTTAACCTGTGGCACATCGACGGCGGTGAGCATACCTTCAAAAACATTCCCGCTTGTCAATTCAGTGTGTTTGAATCCAATAGCACATCTTCCCAAGCCTACGCTTTATCTACCCAAGCGCCCGATGATGCTACTCTCAAAGCGTGGCAATGGTATCCGACAACTCCCGACACAGAGGGAACGGGCGATTATTACGCGCTATATCCACGTAGCTGGTTTGTATATAAAAATGTATTGCAAGCACAGTTGACTTGTGAGCAATTTTCCCCAGTCTGGGCAGGTAATTACCAAGAAACTAGCTACCCTGTGGCAATATTCCTCTGGAATGCTCATAATCCCACAGATACACCGATTACTCTCAGCATTATGCTGACTTGGCAAAATGTTGTGGGCTGGTTTACAAATGCTCTCAAATCTCCTGAAGTGCGGGTACGCGATGATGGTAGTCCGGTTTACGAATACCAACCGCGCTGGGGTGAAAGTCAAGGAAACTACAACCAGATAGTTGAAAATACACAACAGTTTGGCTGTGTTTTAGGTCGGGTTGGTATTCATGAAGCTTTGCAAGAAGGTGACGGAACTTGGTGTATTGCGACGCTGAAACATCCCCAAGTGGAAGTATTTCACCATAGCCGCTGGAATCCTGAAGGAACGGGTGATGAGGTATGGCAAAGCTTTGCTCAAGATGGCTCTTTGCCTAATTATGTTGATACTACTCCAGCAACAGAGAATACACAAATCGGGGCTGCGATCGCAATCCGTTTCACTCTCCAACCAGGCGAAACTCTCGAAATCCCTTTTGTCCTCGCTTGGGATTTGCCAATCACAGAATTTGCGGCTGGAGTTAACTATTACCGCAGATATACAGATTTTTTTGGTAAAGATGGAAACAACGCTTGGACGATCGCATCCACTGCGTTACAAGAATACCAAAACTGGCGATCGCAAATTCAAAGTTGGCAAAAACCCATTCTCGACCGGGAAGATTTACCCAACTGGTTTAAAATGGCTCTATTTAATGAGCTTTACGACCTCACTAGCGGCGGTACTCTCTGGAGTGCAGCATCAGAACTTGACCCCATCGGTCAGTTTGCGGTGCTGGAGTGCCTAGATTACCGTTGGTATGAAAGTCTAGATGTGCGGTTGTATGGCTCTTTTGCCCTGTTGATGTTGTTTCCAGAACTAGAAAAATCGGTGATTCGGGCATTTGCACGGGCGATTCCTCAAGGTGATGATACTCCCCGAATCATTGGCTATTACATGACAATCAAGGCCGAAAGCCCGATTGCAGTTCGCAAAGTTGCAGGTGCAACACCCCACGATTTAGGCGCACCCAATGAACACGTTTGGGAGAAAACCAACTACACCAGCTATCAAGACTGTAATTTATGGAAAGATTTAGGTAGTGATTTCGTTTTGCAAGTATACCGTGATTTTTTACTCACGGGTGCTGACGATGTGGAATTCCTAGCAGATTGCTGGAATGCGATCGTTCAAACCCTCGACTACCTGAAAACTTTTGACCTCGACGGCGATGGGATTCCTGAAAATTCTGGCGCGCCTGACCAAACTTTTGATGATTGGCGGTTACAAGGTGTCAGTGCCTATTGCGGTGGTTTGTGGTTGGCGGCATTAGAAGCTGCGATCGCAATTAGCGATATTTTATTAACTTACCAGACAGGTGACACAACAGAGTTGGCGGCGCAAAAATCCACTTATGAAACTTGGTTACAACAATCTCTTCCTATTTACCAAGAAAAACTCTGGAATGGGGAATATTACCGACTTGATAGTAAAAGTGGTTCGGATGTGGTAATGGCAGATCAATTGTGCGGACAATTCTACGCTCGTCTGTTGGACTTACCTGATATTGTACCGAGCGATCGCGCCCTCTCTGCCTTGAAAACAGTTTATGACGCTTGCTTTTTGAAATTCTGTAATGGTGAGTTTGGTGCTGCTAATGGTGTTCGTCGTGATGGTTCACCAGAAAATCCCAAAGCTACTCATCCCTTAGAAGTTTGGACGGGGATAAACTTTGGGCTGGCGGCTTTTCTCGTGCAGATGGGAATGAAAGATGAAGCGTTGAGGTTGACGCAAGCTGTGGTGCAGCAAATTTATGAAAATGGTCTGCAATTTCGCACGCCAGAAGCTATCACCGCAACTGGTACTTTCCGCGCTAGCACTTACCTGCGGCCAATGGCGATTTGGGGGATTTACTTAGTTATTAATTGATTGACAGTAGTTCTCGTTTTGACGGAACACACGTAGGTGTCATGGGTGTCAACTTAAGCTGAAATCTTCTGACTGTATAAGTTTTGCCCTCACCCCAGCCCCTCGCTCATATTGGGAAAGAGGAGAGCAAATTCTCCAGTTCCCCTTCTCCCATATTGGGAGAAGGGGTTAGGGGATGAGGGCAAGCAACCCTATAACCCTTACTCTTAAATAACTTCTACCTTAAGTTGACACCTATGACAGATGTGCGTCGCTGCCAAATTTAACCTGTCTTCATCTGAAAAAGCAGAGTTTAGATTTGCGATTTTATTTTCCGAGTGTTTCCGGAAGCGGAGGAAAATTTCAGTAATGGTAAGAGTTGAAGCATTGAGAATTTAAGACTACATGTTTCAAAAAATGCAAATATTACTAGCTTTAGCTATAAATGTTGCTAATAATTCCCAGACTACGTTCACAATCAAAAGCTAGGTTATGACGTGCCTATTCCTTTACTCAATAGCAAAGTTCATCAGATTATGTCGCTGCGTGTTTGGCAATGATTAGCCAATACTCGAAAATACGCTTAAACCTCTACAGTTTGCGTAATTTAACGCTAGCAAATCCTCCAACTCAATTTCACCAGTCTTTAAGAGAAACAGCCCAAACTTTAGGATATGAAGCGTTATTAATGAGGGCGAGTCTTAGTAAGCTGGACTCATACTATAACCCGTGGATAGCTCATTGTCAAGTAATTCATTGTGTAGTTGTCTGGAGAGATAAAGGCGATCGCATATTGATACTACCATTTAGCCCAATTGCGACTACATTTGTAATTTCAATTTTATAAATCTGTTAAATATTCATATCATATAGAAATTTCTGCTTAATCAACTTAATAATATTCTGTGTTAATTAGCTTTATATCTATTTTTAAATTCTCTAATTTTGTACAGACTTAAGCTGCAACACTTTTCGAGTAAGTTTATCCATTTGCGAATCTTTTTATTGACTCAATCAAGGCTCGTTATAACTATCTATTTATATTATCCCTAACCAGTAATTTTCTTTTACAACTGGTCTATTTTATAATGACTGGCTGCTCGTTATGAAATATTCGCGATCAATTGACAGCGATTATATTTAAATACGCTAAAGCTATAGTCTTTGCAAACCAATAAAGACAAGTCTAATAAGTACCATTGTCTAATCGAACTTATTGAAAAATAAGTTCAATCCTATTGCGATGAAAGGTTTTGTTCTCTATCGGCTAATATTTTTACAAGTTGTTTTACATTCTATTTAATGGTATTGTTTTTTAGTTACTCGACAATAATAAAGGTTTTAAAATGATATCGGGTGAGGGGTAACACCCCCTCAACAATTAGCAAAAGAGGACAAAACTAAAAGCTGCACAACACACAAGTAAGTATAGTAATATATTCAGTAAATTTGACCTATAAATATACTAGATTAGTAGATGACAGCAACGACAATAAATAGTATAAATACGAATGGTGTTGTTAACGCTCAAAGATAAATATATTTTCTCTATTAGTCTAAAACAATATGCAAACTTCCCGGAAATTGCCTAATCCAGCAGTAGTAAGAAATATAAGCGTGTGAACCAAGAAAATTTATTTACTTATGGATTTTTATCCCTTGTAAACATCAAACACCGCTCCACTGCTGATAATTTGCCACAAGCAATTCAAGATTTGCAAAAAGGCTAGTGTAGTCTATACACCTCAATTGAAACATCAATAATCGCAGAGAAGAAAATAGTTTACTTCACCAAAAATAACTAACCACTATGATGAATCAAGACCTTGCTGGTATTAGTAGTAACTTAGATAAGACAGTGAAAGCTCAACAATTTGACAAAGTAGTTGAAGCAATTCTTGCTGGAAAGTATTCCTGGGCATGTGTTTTAATGTTGCGATTTGGTGGTTATAATCCTCTGCATTACATTCCATATCGCACCTACAATCGATTGCTCAAAGAGAACTCTCAAGCGGATAGGACAAAACAACAGCAAAGTGAAAATCTAAAAATGCTGAAACATACTCATAATTCCCAGTCTGATAATAATGTTTCATCAAGCTGCTTAGGCAAAATTAAAGACGTAGCTTATCTAGAAGTAGTTAGAAAGCAAAAAGCAGAAATCCGTGCTGGTAGTTTAGACCAGAGATTGACACAGCAAAGAAACGAACATCAATCAAGCAAATCGCCATTAAAACCAGAAAATGTTCAAGACATTTCCTTGAAATCCTGTGGATTCAATTAAAAAGTATTTGGAATCAATAGATTCTGCTCTAAAGTTGATTGATTATCTGAAAGCCTGTTATGCTAATTTAAAATTTATAGCATGACAGGTTTTCTATAGCAGTAATTTAATTGATAATTTTTTGTAAAAATCTGCCAAAATGGCAAATATATATTAATGATATTGGTAAACTAATAACAACTACAACTTAAACCAAAATAGAGGTGATTTGGCAAGCAAGTTAATTTAAAAAATAAAATCAACGATTAGTTCTAACTATGAAATAAATCAAACTGATTACAAAAATAATCAGCATTTCATGGAGTAAATAACTCCTAGACCAAGACCAATAATCTAACCGTTGCTACTGGTGGTTCTTTTTCTGAGGAAGTCTGAGCAAAGAGAATTTGGCGAGGTGGATTCCCCCAATCCAAATTTTACACAGCTTTCACTGACTGCAGACGGTGCGAGTAACGCTGATAAAACTTTCTATCCTGTGGTTGATGTTGCTTTAGTTTATAAAGCAAACGCTTAACATCAATTCTAGGAACGGAAATAGAAAAGCTACGGTGAAATTGTTGTCCTTGGCTGGTAGAACTAGTAGCTCATACGCTTCTCTTTCGACTATTTTAATCCTAGTCCTCCCAACCTGGATTATCTTTGGTTTTTAAACTTTCAATTTATATAGCAACTACTGGAAGTTCAAAACTTGAATAGCTTCCAGTTTTTTATCTATATATAAAAATAAATAAGGTAGGCAATTTGCCCACCTTATTTTTTGTGAATAATAAACATCTGGTGAAATTAATCTAGAACCCTTATAGAGACGTAGCACCGCTACGTCTCTACATTCTTTTTCACTTCCATGTTCAATGATTGATTAATTCAAAAATGAATTAAACTTTGGCTAATTCTGGAGTAGGACTCTTGCTGTTGCGAATTGCTGTAATAGCCTCAGCATAATCTTTTGCGTTAAACACAGCTGAACCAGCGACGATCGCATTGGCTCCCGCTTCCAAAACTTGCCAGGTATTATTTGCCTTCAGTCCCCCATCCACTTCAATCCAGGGGTCAAGACCACGTTCATCACACATTTGGCGCAGCTTACGAATTTTGGGTAATACACCAGGGATAAAGCTTTGACCACCAAAACCAGGGTTGACGCTCATAATTAGTACTAAATCGCACAAATCTAGAACATATTCAATTAGCTCTAGAGGAGTACCAGGATTAAGTACAACACCAGCTTTCTTACCAAGCTCTTTTATTTGCCCCAAGGTGCGGTGTAGGTGTGGGGAAGCGTTATGCTCGCAGTGTACGGAGATAATATCAGCACCAGCCTTAGCAAATCCCTCTACGTACTTTTCTGGCTCCACAATCATCAAATGGACATCCAAGGGCTTGGTTGTAACCGGACGAATCGCCTCCACAATCAGAGGGCCTATCGTAATATTAGGTACAAAACGACCGTCCATGACATCGACATGAATCCAATCCGCTCCAGCTGCGTCTACGGCACGAATTTCGTCACCCAAGCGACTAAAATCGGCTGATAGGATAGATGGAGAAATTACAATGGGCTTTTGAGATAGGTTTTGGGTCATGGCTAGTGGATTTTTAAGCGTCCTCGTCTGTACGCATTGTAACAAAACATTGAACAAGACTCATAATTTTGATCCCGGTTTTTTGGGGAGGCAGGAGAGCAGGGGAGCAGGGGAGACAAGGGGACAAAAGTTAGATCCCCTTATCTTGTTGTCCTCTTCACCATACCCAATGACAAATGACAAATGACAAATGACTAATAACTAATGACTAAAAAACTAACCTGGATATTTTGGGGATTAACTGCTTCTTGTCTGAGTGCGCCGGTAATTGCTTCAGCTTTAGAATCTGCACTAGGAACTAATGGCATTGATGCTCTAAAGCTACACAAATCTCCTTATAATTTAATCGGTCGTAAGATTGCTATTGGTCAAGTGGAAATTGGCCGACCGGGAATGTTTGGATGGGATAAGGCGGTGTCTAAAAATCGTGCCATATCTTTAGCAGCAGTTTTCTTACGCAATGGCCCAGCTAAGTCTAATAGCGGTGTTGACCCCCACGCCTACAATGTTGCCGGTGTGATGGTGAGTCAAGACAAAGCCTTGCCAGGAGTTGCGCCGGGAGCGCGATTGTATTCATCAGCGGTGGGTTCGACTAAAAACATGGGTCAGCCAGAGGAATGCTTATCGGCACAGCACATAGCGCTCCAAAATAGTGGCGATGTCCGTGCGATTAACTTTAGCTTTGGGGAACCTCTGAGCCGCGATCCTCGACCGGAAGCTACTTTGGACGGCAATGCTTTACTAACTTTATGTGTTGACTGGTCTAGTCGCGTTCATGATGTTTTGTATGCGATCGCTGGCAACCAGGGTAAAGGCGGTATTCCTATTCCTACAGATAATTTTAACGGAATAAACGTGGCTTTTTCATCCCGCCGAGGGGGAGTTTTTAACAAAGTAGACGTGGCTAATCTGGCGGGTGTTAACCAAGGGGTGAGTGGAAGACTAGCTGGAAAAGAATTTGACCTTGATGGGCGTCGCGCTATCAGTTTAGTTGCTCCTGGTAATAATATTCCTTTACTCAATCCAGATGGCAAATTGAACAAGGTTACAGGTACAAGTTTTGCAACACCTCAAGTTACAGCTACCGTTGCTCTGTTGCAGGAATTTGCCAACCGACAGATGCGGACAAAACAACCGCACTGGAGCATTGATTCTCGGCGTCATCAAGTGATGAAAGCTGTATTGCTGAATTCAGCAGACAAACTTCTAGATAGCGGCGATGGCTTAAAGTTGGGAATGACGCGGACGCTAATTGATAAGCAAAATCAAAACTGGTTAGATTCTGATGCTTATAAAGATCCAAAGATTCCTTTGGATGCCCAAATGGGAGCGGGTCATTTAAATGTATTTCGCGCTTATCAGCAATTTAGTGCTGGTCAATGGCAGGCATCGGCGGCGGTGCCGGCTATTGGTTGGGATTATCGCACAGTTGATGTTGGAGCATTTGTTGACTATATATTAGCAAAACCGTTAAAACAGGGAAGTTTTGTTGCTGTAACCCTGAGTTGGGATCGATTGGTAGAACTCAACGATAAAAATAAAAACCAGCAATATGATGTAGGCGAAAATTTTCGCGATCGTGGTTTGAATAATCTCGATCTCTACTTAGTAAAAGCTGATGCTCAAAATTCTGAAGCTGGTGCTGTTTGCTCCTCAATCAGCCAAATTGATAGTGTAGAACATATTTTTTGCCCTGTTACTGCTACTGGTAATTACAAAATCCGTGTCCAGTTTCGTCAAAAGCTCAATGAAGCGACTCAACCCTACAGTTTAGCTTGGTGGAGTGTACCTATTAATTAATTGAAATAGGGTAGCACAAATATCCGTGTAAAATTACAGCGTTTTTCTCGTTCCTATACGGAGTATGGGAACGAGATTTCGTGCCTATGAGAAAGGTTATTCGATCTATAAAAACCTAACAGAAGTGGTTATTTTATGATTACGTAGCTTACAATACGTTTATAGGTAAAGATCAAAATTCTTAGAAATCAAAATTTTTTATAAGTCGTCTGTATAGCCGTCTCAATAAGGTATTCGCAACTCCACAAGTTGTGTTTAATTACTCTGAGCTACTAATTTGCTGTTACGAAAACTGTAACAGTCCCATTTTTCTATTGGAGTAAATGCAATAGTTAGTCATTGACACAGTATCTGCGTCAACTCTGAGCACAAATCGGGAATCTTTGGCAAGTGAGGTAGCAGAATGAATCGCCATAAATTGAGTGATGCGAAAGAAAATTTCCTACAAAGACGTTACGGTGTGAGTCTAGGCAGACGTTATGCTCTGGCAGCTGCAAGCGTTGTTCTATTCAGTGTATTAGGGTGTTCTCAGGTCGATAGTAATAAAAGTGCCCTTGCCCAATCTGGTTTACCTCAACCAGAAACTCCATTGCAAAAAAAAACAGCGAAAAATGATACAAAAATCGTTGAGTCTAGCAATAAGTTTGGCTTCAAACTATTTTCAGAACTTCTGAAAAACGATTGGAGTGAGAAAAATATTTTTATCTCACCTTCAAGTGTTGCGATCGCTCTTGCTATGACTTACAACGGCGCTAGCGGTTCGACTCAACAAGCAATGGCAAAAACTCTAGAATTACAGGGGATGAATCTACCAGAAATCAACTCTTCTTATGCGGCGGTATTAAAACAGCTTTTAGACAATTCAGATGCGAAAGTGCAATTGAATATTGCTAACTCACTTTGGGCAAATCAAGATGTTAGCTTTGCACCAGACTTTCTCAAGAGAACCCAGGACTTCTATCAAGCCAAAGTCAGCAATTTAAACTTTCAAGATGCCGCCGCATCTAGTATTATCAATAACTGGGTAAAAGAAAATACTAATGGCAAAATCACTGAAATAGTTGAAAAAATTGAACCAGATCAGGTCTTATTTCTGATTAATGCCATATATTTTAAAGGTAATTGGACTAACGAGTTTGACAAGAAAGAAACTGCTCCATATCCTTTTTACATCACATCTGGTAGGCAAAAACAACACCCAATGATGTCACAGAAGGGTGATTATAAATACTATGAAAGCGAAAAATTTCAGGCAGTTAGTTTACCTTATGGGAAAGATGGTAAGATAAGTTTTTATATCTTCTTACCCAAAAAAAATTATAACCTCAAAGCCTTTTATCAAAACTTGAATGTTGAGAACTGGGAAAAATGGATGACTCAGTTCAACAACCAAAAAGGGTTTATTCGCTTACCCCGCTTCAAAATAGATTACGATATTACACTCAATGATGCTTTAAAAACTTTAGGCATGAAGGAGGCTTTCAGCAACAAAGCCAATTTTTCTGGCATTGGTAAAAATTTTGCTATTAGCCAAGTTAAGCATAAAACTTTTGTTGAAGTAAATGAAGAAGGCACTGAAGCAGCGGCGGCTACTTCAGTGGGAATAGTAGCAACATCTTTAAGAGAAGAACCAGAACCATTCCGAATGATTGTCGATCGCCCCTTCTTCTGTGCCATCAGGGATAATCAAACGGGAAACATTTTGTTTATGGGTTCAATTATCGAACCACAATGAGAATGTAGAAGGGATTGAAAACTTCATCTTTTTAAAAGAGAACTTCCAAAAAATAAAATACCCAGTGAATATATAGCATATTTCAAGTTGGTGAGGTACACAATCTAAGTCTGTTACCCAGATATAAACCGTGTTTTACTCCTGAATTCTGCTGTAAATGATTAATTTACATTCACTATAATATGCGGATAATAATTTTTAGAAGTCATTATCCGTAAAGGAAACTATGGATGGTGAAAATCTTTTTAGTGATGGGGAAAATTCTAACCTCGCGGCATAATCATCTGTTTGTGATAGTTCCAGTTCAATTGTTTGCTGCTCTTTTTCATCAAAAAGCAACTGGATTTGATAACTTGTCCAGAATTGTTCACCTAGTTCATCTTCTAAATCAAAAGGCTGTTCTTCATCACCCCATATATTCGACCAAAGGACTATTTGATTAGCCCGAAAATGGTTTTGACCTTTTACATCTCCAACTACAAAATATACTTCGACATTTAAATTAAATCCCAAATCATCGACTTCTGCCTCTGATATCTGACAGCTAACGACAATTAAACTATCTGGATTAATATCTACTACCTGCTGTTGGCGTTGTAATAATTCTTGAAATACAAAATTAGGTAATAACTTTGAACTCTCCTCAAGTAGGTCTTTTTGAGTTTCTGGAGAGTAGCGAGTTTTTAATTCTTGCGTAATTAAATTTAAAATATCTTCACTAGCTAAATTGACAACTATCTGTTTATTTGCGGGATTAAGGAAACATCCTTGGTTAAGATTAATGTGTTTTTGAATTGGCATAGTTCTCTAAAATCCTTTGAATGCGAACGGATAATTCACAAATCAAGCTCAAACAAAGGTAAGGAATAAATATTACTTTAGCTTCTGTTCTATATTTTTAGCAAGACAACAAAACCATGACTAAAGTCACAGATCAAACATACACAAGATAAACAATAATTGTTAAATTAGTAATGATTTGCAATAATTGCCCAGTTAAAAGGTTCGATTTCTATCGGGGCTTATTACTGATTTTTCTTACTCTTTCAGCAACATCGTTTTTTTATGTGTAGATTAATTGGCTATCTTGGTAACGCCATCCTCTTAGATGAGTTGCTGTATAAACAAGAGCATTCACTCTACAAACAAAGTTACAGTCCTTTGGAATTAAAATCAGGAGTAGTTTGTGGAGACGGAGTAGGTGTAGGCTGGTATGACGAAGTGGGTAAACCCTTCATTTACCGAAATACGATCCCGCTGTGGAACGAGCCGAATCTGGAAGAGTTGAGCAACTATGTACAATCCAGTTGTACTCTAGGCTATGTCCGATTAGCTGGGATAGGTGAATCGCTCGACATTAGCAATTGTCAGCCATTTCGAAGTGGGAAACTTTTGTTTGTGCATAATGGCGAGATATCAAACTTTGAACAAACTCTTTGTAGACCAATACGTGAGAGCCTGTCTGATTCCACATACCGCCTAATTAAAGGTACGACTGACTCTGAACACATCTTCGCCCTACTAGTGGAAATGTGGCAGTCGTCTCCAAATAGCACTTTGTTGTCAGCATTAAATGCCACACTTCAAAAATTGACTAAGTTGGCATCAGAACACGACACCAGCTTTAGTGCCAATGTAATTGTCAGTGATGGTCAAGCAGTTGCAGCAATTCGCTATGCTTATCGCACACAAGCCCCTACTCTTTATTGGTCTTACGATCAACTCAAGCAGCCAAACCAAGTTATTGTTGCTTCTGAGCCTTTATCCAATAACCAAAATTGGACTGCTTTTGATGAGCAAAGTGCGCTATTTGTTGAAGCCCAGTCATTACAGCCAACAATTAGCCTGTTAGACAGATTTGTTCCCATTGGGGTTTAAATAAGCATTGCGATTTTGTGGAAATTGAGCTTTTCTCTCTAAAGTTGGTGCGATGCTAAACAAGCATTCCTGTTACTTGTGCCACAAGGCAACAGTTGGAGGCAAATCAGAGAGACAACATAAATTATCCGTCCTTTCAAATCCTTTGGGAGCTAGCGTCACCGATAGCGAACGCGAGTGCGTCTCGTAGAGAAGCGTTAGCGAGTCATCGGTGACGCAATCATCATTCCTTTATGGCTTCCTTGTACTCTGTCCACCACTATACCCACGCAAGCTAGAGCGAGATGATTTCCTAAGACCTCAACGTGAGCAATGCCCTGTTGCTTGATTCAATCCAATTTCAGTTATCCTGAACAGTAAACCAAAAAGTTTTTCCCAAAGAGCGATCGCTAATCAAAACTACGTATTTTAAGGTAATATAAAGTACTTTAGATATAACTAATATTTATACTAATCTGAAAAATTTCAAAAAATGAAATGATGAAATTTTAGGTTTTGCGGTAGGGTTAATGCTGCGTATTAATACAAAATGGAGGGCAAGAAAGCTCCTGCTGGTTCATTGTACAGTCCGAGGCTCATCAACCTTGCGGTCTCGGTGATACGCAGTCCTTGCTTCAGACACCAGCGGAACAGGTCGGCATTACGCATCGGAAGCAAAAAGCCCTTCCCAGAGAACGTAGGCGCGGCTGTAATCAGCGCCTTTAAATCTTCATTATTCTCGCCAACAGCGTGGCCCAAGAAGCCAATTTCGGTGGCGTAACCCGATACGCGCCCATGACACTCGACGACTGTTGCCGTACCTCGCCCGACAGCTGCCTTTAGTTCGCCTGCCCGGTCATGGCCATGAATGTGATAGCAGAGTTGATTACACGCACTCATATCGGACTCAGTGGCCGGACGAACACTACGCCCGGGTATCGTCAAGCCGAGCAGCTGTCCTTGAAACGCCGCCAGTGGCTCACGCACATCGAAGCCAAGTTTCGTATACAGTGCAAGCGAGCAGTTGTTATACGCGATTTGAACTAGCCGCACACCAGCGTACTGTTTTTCCTTTGCCCGCTGTAAAACATGTTCCATCAGGCTCCGACCAACCGACGCATTTTGCACGGCTGGGTCTACCGTAATGGGGCCGACCCCAACGATAGTATCAGCTTCCCACAAAAAATTGCTGCCAATGACGCACCCATCAGATGCCTCAGCTACCACCGAATAAACCGCTGGGTGCGCCAACAGTTCGGTCAACCTGCCAACCCCAGATTCCCCAGAAGGAATGTCAGGTGTTAAGCCGTGCTGTTGAGCAATATCACGGAACGCTTGATAAAAAATGTTGCCACAAGGGAGTGCGTCGTCGGGGCGTCCTTCCCGTAGCGTCACCAAAGATGTTTGTTCAAATACTTTGTCCATGATTTTAAATCGGTTCAAGGGTTCCGTTCACAACGACATTAAGATGATGCGCTCACTATCCCTCTGACTTGGAAATATGCTGGTAACAAAAAATGATGCAACAAGGAAATTTGTCATAAAGAAGGGTTGCAGGTTTAGGGTGTAGGGTGTAGGAAATACAACATTGGACGGAGCTTGGGACTGGGCCTTTCGGCAATCGCCTTAAAAGACGGGGCTTGTATACGAAAGGTTGTTGGGGCTATTTCTTTCACTACACCCAACACCCCACACCCAACGGGACTTGCTCAACAAATGACTTTGAATTATGGCGAAGCTTACGTAGGGCTGAAATGAATTTTTTTAGGTTTTGTTGGGAGTTTTTAAGTCGCTCAACAGATAAACAGTTAACAATTAGGCAAGCTCTCAATAGTCCATCCAATAGCACTGCTTTGAGAATACTATTGTACCTGGAAGTAGAAGAACGTTTGTCGTTTTTCAATGAATTAGTTGATCTAGCTAACCTTTAAAGGAAAGGTAATCGATTAATTTATTGCACACTTTTTGCACTCAAATAGATATTGTCTTTTTTATCTCAAGCTATTGAGCGTAAATATCAAGTAGTTGCAAACATTTACATTTTATCCGATTAACATCAATAGATTATCAATCAACTAATTATAAGTAATCATTATCTATACTACTATGTTTGCTGGTTAGAATATTGGGTATTAGAAAAGTATCATAGACTACAAAGCGTTTGGCGTAGGCGTAGCCCGCCGCAGGCATCGCTCTTTGGGGATAAAACTTTTTGGTTTACTGCTGAATGACCAAAATAGTTTTATGATTCTCTATGAAAGCATATTTGAAATTATTTAGGTTATTCTCAAGCTCATTCTAAAACATGGTGAATAGTAAATCACCTTTAGCTAAATTCGTGCAATGCTGGTTTTGAACCTTCTTCCAGGGTCAAATAAAGTACAGGGAGATGCAAAAGTATGGCTGAACACTCATTTCATGACCAACTGAGTTTAGAGGAACAAACTGAAAAACTTGGCAAGCAAGCAGTAAGCTTAGGTTTGATTCCCAGCTTTGTGGTGCATTACTTTCCCGATACCTGGGTATTTTATATACCTAATGAAACTCAATCGGAACCGCTGACACCAGAAGAGGCATACTTTCGTTTAAAGCAACTGGTTAAACAGTAGATATTTTGACAGCAGATTTTTGAAGATAACGGCTAGACACTGCAATTGTTAAGTAACAGTAGTTATGGCAAAACCAGCAATTTTAACCGTCGATGACGATCCAGAAGTATTGCAAGCGGTGTCACGAGACTTGCGTCATCAGTATGGCGATCGCTTCCGCATTGTTCGGGCAGATTCAGGTATCACGGCTCTGGATGTAGTACAGCAACTAAAATTGCGGAATGAAGCAGTTGCTCTATTTCTAGTGGATCAACGTATGCCCCAAATGGGAGGCGTAGAGTTCCTGGAACGGGCAAAAGGCATTTTTCCCGATGCGAAACGTGCCTTGTTGACGGCCTATGCAGATACGGATGCTGCCATTAAATCGATTAATAGTGCCAGACTTGATTATTACTTACTCAAGCCTTGGAATCCACCAGAAGAAAGGCTATATCCGGTTTTAGATGATTTACTAGATGACTGGCTAGCTGGATTCCGCCCACCCTTTGAAGGCATTCGAGTCATTGGTAATCGCTGGTCGCCTTTTTCACATCAGGTGAAAGACTTCCTCGCACGTAACCAGGTTCCATTTAAATGGTTAGATGTTGAACTGGAGCCGGATGCAGAAAAATTGGTGGAATACGCCCAAGCTGATTGTAGGCAACAATTACCCTTGGTGCTGTTTCCCGATGGTTCCCGATTAATTCAACCATCTAATTTAGAGATTGCCGCCAAAATTGGACTGCAAACTCAGGCAGAGCGTCCCTTTTATGACTTAGCGATTGTAGGTGCTGGCCCTGCCGGACTGGCAGCCGCCGTCTATGGCGCTTCTGAGGGATTGAGTACTGTCTTAATTGAGCGTGAAGCGCCAGGAGGCCAAGCAGGTACGAGTTCGCGGATTGAGAACTATTTGGGGTTTCCTGTTGGCTTGAGTGGCAACGATTTGGCAAGGCGGGGAGTCACTCAAGCGCGGCGATTTGGGGTAGAAATTCTTACTCCTCAAGTAGTAACTGGGGTTCGATTGGAAGATCCTTATCGGGTTCTGCAATTGGCAGATGGTAGCGAGATTAGTTGCCATGCACTTTTAGTTGCAACCGGTGTTTCCTACCGTTGGCTAAATGTTCCAGGAGCCGAGAAGCTCACAGGAGCGGGAATTTATTACGGTGCTGCTATGACTGAGGCGATCGCCTGCACCAACGAAGAGGTTTACTTGGTAGGCGGAGCAAACTCTGCTGGACAGGCAGCAATGCACTTTTCTAAGTATGCCAGCAAAGTGATTATGTTGGTGCGGGGTGAGTCACTAGCATCAAGTATGTCTCAATATTTGATTGACCAAATTGCCGCGACTGAAAATATCAAAGTTTGCACGGGTTGCAGGGTCGTGGAAGTCAAGGGAGAGGAGCATTTAGAAGCAATTGCGATCGCCCATACCAACACTGGACAAACCGAAACCGTGCCAGCGCGATCGCTATTTATTTTCATCGGTGCTAGCCCCAAAACTGATTGGCTCGATGGCGTTATTCAACGCGATGCTCAGGGGTTTATCATCACAGGGCCAGACTTGATACATAATGGCAAATCTCCTCGTGGTTGGTCTTTAGAACGCTCTCCTTTTTTATTAGAAACCAACATTCCCGGAATCTTCGCAGCCGGAGATGTCCGCTACGGCTCAATTAAACGGGTGGCATCTGGTGTCGGAGAAGGTTCGATCGCCATTCAATTCGTTCACCGCTACCTAAGTAATGTTTAACTAAAGCAGCCAATACTAAGC
>JADEXV010000455.1 GCA_015206945.1 Nostocales cyanobacterium LEGE 12452
CAGAAAACAGAATTAGGATAAATAATGCCAGAACTGTAATAAATCTTTTCATACCGAGTCATTAAGCATACGTCGCAACTTATGACTCTAAATTTGGTCAAACAGTTGTAAGCTTTTTCGATTTTTCGTAAGAGCTCCCGTCGGTCAAAAGGACAATGATGGGAAAAGTAGAGATCGGCAATACAGATATCATTTAAGCAGATAAGCTCCATTTATTGCCCTGGAAACGACTTCTCCGTTGTGATATACTTTCGAAATATTCGCCCAATCACCACATTTTGTCTTTTTGATGTAGGTTTCCATTTTCATCTTAGCGAGAACTCTACCGTTTAACTCGAAGGAAAATTCTGGATCATTGGCTTTCCGAGACTCTTGGATCAACATCGATGCAAGAAATACATCTCCCATTCTAATCAAATCAGCCACGTATTTCTGTTTGTTATTTTCTAGATATGACACCCTTACCTCAACAGCGATATCCAAATCAGCCGGATAAGTAAGCGCTCCGTCCATAATTTGAATAGCCAACTCAGGTGGAGGAGTCATGCATTCTACATTATTATTGCAACTAATGCTCCAGAGCACTAACGTAGAAATACAGAGCGTAAGACGGATAATCTGAAACAACGGATTCATTGTTAAGAAGTAAGGATTTTGTCTCTCAGACCCCAAAAATGCCACTCTCGTTGCACGCTATTGAAAAGGATGCCCTTTACCCTATTCGAAGGACTTCATACATTAACTGTCTCACTAAGAAGTTCATTCTTAGCAAAACTTGATTTTTCGAAGAAATACCACTGCGAAGGAGTGGATTATATCGTCGCACAGGTTAATGCGTCTGTGCCGGTGAAGGGAGTTGCTGAGTGCTTGCTTATAGGTGGTGTTTAATCCCTAACGGAATCGTTATAGGCATCGATTCTTGCGTAAAGCTCAAACATTTCTTTATACATCTTTTCATACTGTTGAACTGTCAGCCTAAGCACTTTTACAGGAGTCTCTCCAGAATTAAGAAACGGTGACTGGATTGGTCGGCTTGGAATCCAAATCCAATACTCGCCCACTAAAATTTTGAGAAAGTCGGGAGTTGGTTCAATAAATTCATAAACAATGGCTTTCGAGGTGACTATCTCAGTCTTAGGACAATAGAGCAGATACGGAGTAAAAAATACGTTATTACCGTTATACTCTTTGCACTTATCAAGCACCTCGTTGTAGGTTTTCGACTTGAACGTCAGCAGATTAATTTTAAGCTTTTTTAGTATTTCCGTGGGAAACGTTGTGTAGGCAAAAGTTGATTTGCTGGCAATATGAATTCGAAAAAGTATTGAATCGATTAATAGTTGTGTCATCAGGGGCTGTGCTTTAAAGCACACATATGCCGTTTGTATCTTGGTAATGTTCCCCCCGGTTTCCTGTATTTGCTGTAATGGAGCAAAATCTACTCCAATCCGATTCTGTTCAACGAATTTTTTGATTGTTTGTCCAAAATGAGTTTCGAGAAACCCAATATATGTTTCGCAGTCATCACACAAAATGTATCGCTCCTTACTAACATCTTGCTCAATTAGCGCTCTCTTATCACGTCTCGAAGCATCGACCTTCCAGACTTTTCCGCGAGGTTTGCGAAGTCTTTTAACCATTGAATGCGGAATAATATGCGATTCTCTCTTACAAGCGGGATTTTGTTCGCACAACAAGCAATTGTCTTTTTCTGATCTCATACGTCGAAAATTTACCTTTCAAGTTACAACATTCACCGTAATGTCCGTCCTTTTATGAGGTAGCAGATATCAAAATTTTGCGGAACAAATTAATGTTTCCGTAAATGCCAAATCCCCTCATAGAAAACCCAATTTTTGCGGAAATCCTGCGCCGGTACGTCCAACGTGCCGAGCAGGTTATTTCCCGCGAGGTAAAAGCCCAGGGGCTGGTACTCACCAGCGAAATGCTAAACTCCATCAAGCCCATACCTGTCCAAAAAGGCACCAGTAAGATTTACCAGTACCCACTTAGATAGTCGGTATTCCTACTATCTCACTCCTGCGGTTGGTAACTAACTAGTCAATTTTTCTTATTGTCTCCCTGCTATGCGGCAAATGGACAGGTTTCAGCAGTCTGTCCTGTCTTTAGCATATAAGGTATCATGGATGGGACGCGATCAAAATTCTACAGTTTTACAGTTGATCGCGCGTACGGAAATTTCGATATCTCTCAACGAAGTTTGCTTGGTATTCGGTAACTTGCAAGTAACAAACTAAAAATCAAAAGACTACCATGGCAACAGTTGTTTTCACACTCCATCATTCGAAGGATGCCTTTTCAGTAGATACTGATCTAATCAACGAGAAGAACATCACAACCGCAACTCAGGATACCAGTAATATTCTGCTAGAAAATACAGAATGGATAATGGTTGACGGATCACGCGATGAAGTCATCTCAAAAATACACACGGCACGAGCGGCAAATGGCGAATGGGCTACGACTGAGTGGTGATCTTAAACTCGCTCACCGAATAAAGCCCCATCGACTAATCGGCGGGGCTTTATTCGTAAAAATGGATATAGCCGGTTAGCGATATAATGCATCACAGATAACTCACTAAATAGGAAAAGGCCAAATCCCCAACTTATATGTCTCCGAAGAGAGAATCGTAAGAATTGACCTTGGATAGCAGCAATGCCAATTGCTCATCACTCAAATGTGCGAAGGTCTCTTTCAGGACTTTGTGGACCGCTAAAATTTCTGAGTCATCCGACACGATTATGTGAGTTATATCC
>JADEXV010000097.1 GCA_015206945.1 Nostocales cyanobacterium LEGE 12452
GCCCCTCATCCCCCAGAAGCCTCACTAGTAGAAAGTTGAGATAATTGGGCGAGGGATAGGTCTTCAACCTCTGGTAACTTTTCTAGAGAGAGGGGAGTGGATTGGGTAGCACCAGATAAGCGTTTTAAAAGGCTAGGTCTGGGGTCATGTAACAGATAAATAATGCGATCGCCAATTTCCCAATCTTGGTTAGCTGGCATTACTTGTAAACGTTCTGCTCGTTCTACCAATAGCGGTATCAAAGCCCCAGTCCGAATCTTTTCTTGGATGCGATCGCATTGAGTCGAAAACTCCAACTCATCTAGCGTAGTTGTCCCTAACTTCACTCGTCCATCATTCAAATATTCATTCCAAGTTTTAATTGCTAAGTCTGGAATAAAAGCTTGATTAACTTTATTACTAGTCGAGATAATCGCTTGCGGATCGCGGGGAAAAACAGCTAAGACGCGCGGGGGTTTAAACTCCTCAGCTGCTCTTTGAGCCAAAACAAAATTCACCTCTCCATTACTTGTCATAGCCAAAAAAGTACCTATAGAGGCAAGTCCGGCCTCTTCTAAAACCGCAGCATCTAGTGCACTGCTGGCAATAACCCGAAGATTTTGCGCCTCGGCTTGCACAAGACATTCGGGGTCAGTATCAATCATTACCACGTTTTCTCCCCGTTCTTGAAAAAAGCGAGCAATCACAAGACTCAAGGGATTACAACCCACAATTACTGCCCCAGTTACGTCCTTGGAGGTGATTTGCAGCCATTTAGCAACCCAGCCAGCTGTTAGCCCCTGGCAGACAACAGTCATGATAATTGTCAGGAAAACTAAAGCTTTGATGGAATCACCACCGTTAATGCCTCGCTGTGTCAACGAAATCGCAAAAAAAGAAGCTACAGAGGCAGCAACAATTCCTCTCGGAGCAACCCAGCTTAAAAACAGTTTTTGTCGCCAGTTGAGGTCACTGTTCCAGGTACACAAGAGGATATTGATCGGGCGAACGACAAACATTAGTACCAAAACGGTGAATAAACTACCCCAACCCAAAGCAAACACACTGGCAATAGATAGGTCAGCAGCTAATAAGATAAATAGTACCGAGACACTGAGAATTGTCAACTGACCTTTAAAGCTGCGTAACAGACGTTCTTCCGGGACTGAGGAGTTAGCAAAGACTGCCCCTGCAACTACTGTTGTCATTACTCCCGATTCACTGCGGATCATCTGCGATAAGGTAAACAAGCTCCAAAGTATCGCCAACACCACTAAGTTTTTTAGCTCAAATGACAAAAAACTGGCGCGTTTGAAAATCAAACTCATCAGATAACCACCAGCACCACCAATTGCTGCTCCCACGCCCAGGCGCATCAGTAAGCCGACGATCGCATTGATCGGGTCAGCATCGCCGTTCAAAATCGTATCGAGGACAACGAAGGCGAGGATAGCCCCTACAGGGTCAATTAAAACCCCTTCTCCTTCCAAAAGTGTTGCCACTTGTCGATCTACATTGATTTGTTTGAGCAATGGGCCAACGACGGTTGGGCCTGTCACCACAACTATGGAAGCATAGAGAAAAGCTATGTTCCAGGGAAATTCACCCAGCCAGTGAGCAGCCATACTCCCGCCAAGCAGGGTGATTAGCGTTCCTTGAGTAACAAGCAATTGTAGGCTGACTGAAACTCTACCTAACTCACGCAGATCCAAGTTAAGTCCGCCTTCAAACAAAATGATTGCCGTTGCGAGGGCGACTATAACTTCTAGTCCAGTGCCTAGCGAATGGGGATGCAATAGCCCTATGCCATCAGAGCCAAACAAAATGCCCAACAGCAATAACAAGACGATGCTGGGTACACGAAGATATGCAGCCAGCACTTGGGCACTAATGCCTGCAAAGACAGCGATCGCCATCTGTATGGTGATTTCAAAAGATGCTTCCATATTGTAGATTTTGAGCGATTTATTTCAAAATCTCTTGTAAAAAACCGTAGATATTAACTCTACAGGGTACAACATCATACCTTTTGTTCCTTGCTGTCTTCAGCGTTTTTTAGATATGTGTATACTCCGAAATTTCCAGCGTCCAATGCTGACGCACCCTGCGGCTGACCACAGAAGCATCTACGGACTTTTTTATCTGTCTCCATATCTTTGTATCTTCTTCAAGCTTTTGCTTCCACCCAGTTTAGCTGCCACAAACTTTTTTTGGCAAAACCTGTTGACAAAGGCAAGGAAATTGGTTAACTTATAAAAGGTCTGAGTCCGATGCCCCCATCGTCTAGAGGCCTAGGACACCTCCCTTTCACGGAGGTAACGGGGATTCGAATTCCCCTGGGGGTACTTAAAAACAATAAAAAGCAAAAGCTCTTTTATTTGAGATTTAGCAATAAAAACCATCATCCAGGAATACACCTGAATGATGGTTTGTTGTTGTTATACATACGGTTCTTTGCTGGCTAATTCTTCTACACGTTGGTGAATAGCCAAAAGATTTAGCCGCAAATCTTTGCTCAGACGATTTTCAATAATTCCTACTGGCATAGTGAGTTTAGGCCAAACTTGAATTGTGTAGGACAGATTTGTTCCTAGAGAGTCACCGAAAGCATAAGGCTCTAAGCACCAGCTACCAGAAAAGCCTTTAAAATCTCCCTCTACCATGCGGAAATTAATTGCTTTAGGGAAGCATTCTTCCAAATCTAGAACTACCCGCGCACAAAAGTTGAAATTCAGTAAGCGTTGGGAGCCTACTTGCTCCAGTCGAATTCCACCATCGGGATGCTCGATTAAACAACTCTTGGCGAGGTTGGGGAGGAAGTCTGGTAAGGCTTCATAATTTGTCAGAACCTTCCAGATTTGCTCCACTGGATGGGGAATTTGGACTTTAGCGCTGATTTGCCGCTGTCGCTCTGCTATTTTCTCAATTTGAACTTCTACTTGAGCAAGCAAATCCCCTTCTAAGTTGGTGTCATCAGTGGAAGACTGCAAATCAGGGTTCTCTGTTGTGTTCTGTTTTTTAGTCACTTTCAGAATTATGGTTTGCTTTCGTCAGAAAATTGGGGCAGAGTCAAAGTGAAGCAAATTTCGCTCTGTTCAGAATCCGAGATTGGGAGACTTTCAACAGCGATCGCTCCATTTAGATGCTGCACTAAAGACTTGACTAAAGCAAGTCCCAAGCCAGTCCCTGGAGTCCAGCGCCCTTTTCCACGACGGAACTTATCAAAGATGTAGGTCGCTTCTTCTTCAGAGATGGCACGTCCTGTATTCGTCACCTTCATGATAACTTGATCGATTTGCTGATCGACTCGGTGATCTGCTTTAAGGTGGACTATTGTATCAGGCTCTGAGTATTTACAGGCATTCGTTAATAATTCTTGCAGGATACGGTCAAAACTCTCCAGTTCAGTTTGCAGTTTGAGGGATTCTTCCGGCAAATCTATAGAAATTTTTAATCCTTTTTCGCCAAGTTTTTTCTCGAAAGATGCTGCTATATCCTGAATTCTAGTATTTAAATCTATAGATTCTAATTGCGGGGCTTCGTGAGGCGACTCTAGCTTTTGGAGTGTCAATAAGTCATTAATTAAGTTGATTTCTTTTGAACATTCCTGCTCAAGAATATCTAGATATTTACCCTGACGCTCTGGTGCTATTCCTGGCAAACGCAAGTTTTTTATTGACATCAGCATATTTGTCAAAGGGTAGCGTAAGCGATCGCTCATGTTACTCAAAAATTCATCTTTGAGTTCATTAAGTTTCCGCAGCTGCTCGACATACTGCCGGGTTCTTTCATGCAATTTTGCTTGGAGTTCTATACTACTCTGGAGTTTCGCCGTCCGATCATCTACCAAAGTTTGCACTTGACGCAATGTCTGTGACTGAATTATGGCGTTACTCATTTGAGCGCAAACCATTTCCACAAGATTTAATTCTTCTGCTTGCCAATTGCGAATCACAGATTGCTGTAGCACCAAGAATCCTAAAATTTTACCTTGACTTTCCAATGGCACTAAAAGTACCGCAGGCAATTTCTCTATTGCAAATAATGGAGCAGCTGTCAAAGTATCGTTTTGATCTGTATAGTCATTGAAGATTACTGGTTTTCCAGAATCCATGAAGGCACGCTGGCATAAACCACAGTCTGAAATCAAGAAAGACTCAGCTAAGGTGTCTGGTTTACTAGTGACAGAATTTTGTGTTTCTCTAGCCCATTGGGCGATTACACTAGCTTTCGCTTTGGGGATTTGCTTTTTAGCTTGAGTCTTAAATAGTGGATCTGTATATTTCAGTAAGATGAGCAAACCCCGATCTGCCTGTAGAGATTCGGCTGTCGAGGCGATAACTAACTGGAGCATTTGATTCAGCTCCAAGTTGCTACGACTTAATAGGGTTAATTGCTTGATCAAGCTTTGATGGTGCTTGCTTTTTTGCAGGGACTGCTCTTGATGAGTAATTTGTTGAGCTTGTGCGACTCCAGAAAAAGCGATCGCGCAAGCCGACTCCACTTCTTTGAGCAATTGTTTTTCTGATTCACTCCATTCATAAGGTTGGAATTTAATCAGATTAATCACTCCATTATTATTGCCACCAAACCGAGTGGGAATTGCCAAAACCGCTTTTATCGGTAGTGGCAAATATTGACACCCAATTACCAGACTATTTTGAATAATCGAAATGTCTTCAATAGTTAATGGTTGGGCAGCACATTGCAGTACTGGCGAGTGCATAAGCAACTGTTCCATCGAAAACATTTCTTCTGGGTGTGGCAACCCTAGAAACTCATCAGCACACCAATTAGTAGTAGTTGCTTCGTCTGATGTTTCATCCGCCACTGAAACCAAGCAGCAGCAATCTACTTGAAAAGCAACTCCTAGCAATTGGGCAATCTCTTGCAGCATCAAAGCCGTAGCAGAGCTATTAGCAATGATTTGGTTAATCTTTTGTACCAACTCGCGGGCAGGTTCTTCCTGATGCTGCATCAGCTTGACTTGGTAAGGTTGTAGTCGATCTATGTCATCTACGTAATGTGACAGCGATGATAAAGGCTTTTTCATTTCTGGCACGCCCTCGGATAGTAACCCCATTGTTCTTGCACCCAACCTCTTGGCATATTCTTCACCGTTAGTTGTGTTGCTACACCTTGATAATTGACAAATTTTGTGTGAATACTTTCTCTCACCTGTTATAGCCCTTTTCTATATCAGATGGCCAAATTTCCATTACATCAAGCAAATTGCTACATTGGAACATAAGTAATAAAATACTCAAAATATCCTATAAATGCTTAAGTTAGCTTATTTTTAACTGCACTGCCTTGAAATAATTTACTAACTTTATCCTGTCTGTAAGTATACATAAACCGTAATTTCTCTGGAATTACAGCAAAATTCCCCTTTTGAGCGCGTAAAATTACGTAACTTGCTTTATAAAGCTTTATTACATTTCTTGAAAAAACTAGTAGGTTTAACAAGCTACTCCTCGATCTCCGTAACTCTCAGTAAAATATCAACAAAAGTAAAGGAGGCAGGAGGAGGTTGCAATTTTGGCTAAATTGTGAACGCAGCCCAGTTATTAGTAAAAATAACTAGGCTGCATTCGTCTGAATATAAAACTAAACCACATCTATATTTCAGAACTATATTTTTAAAATAGTAAGAGCATTTTGTACTCCCTGCTGGTAGGGCGGGCTATATGCCCTCCCTACACCAGGTTTCAAAATAGACGAAGTTTATCCAGCCAAGCTCTCGACACTCAGAGGAACCATATCGCCATTCCTCGTTAGTCCTAACAACATCGCTTCTTGGGGTTGAATTAGTTGACCTGTAAGTACACAGCGTTCTTCTTGCTGAGCTGTGGCAGCTATGCTAGCTCGAATGTCGGATCGCGAAAATCGAGGCTTCCACTCACCTGATTTTTGCTGGACATAATTCCAAAGAATATCTCGGATTAGGGCTTGATATCCCTGATTCCCAGCTATTTCTTTGAGCTTATCTTTGAGTTCTCGTTCTAGGCGAATGCTGGTAACTTCCATATCAGTGGTTGGGGTGCGAGCGATCGTATGCATCAGTTTTTCTCCTTAAAGGTATAGACAGGATAGTAATACAAGTGTAGTATGTTTAAAGGAATGTTCAATAGGTGAAATTTTCTGTGAAATCCATTTACCCCATCTCTACTTCAATTTTGTGCGCTACCAATTGCCGAACCAATTGGGAATCAGCTGCTATGGAAGTGGAGTATTTATTTATGGGCGATGGTAGCCGAAATCATGGGCAAATCACAGAAGGTAATGATGATTATAAGTATGTAGGCATTAGTGCACTAATTGCAAAACCACAACTAAATCAAAAAAGCGGGGGGTACAGGCGAAAGAATCCTGTACCGATATGAGACCAGAAAATTTTCCGGTCAATTCTAACCCCCGCTTCACCGAAAACTTGAAGCGGGGGTTTTTTTATAAGGAGTTAAGCTGTGACGATATCTTCCATGCGCGGCGCGAACGCAATGCAAGTGTTAGAGCAATCTGTGGTGGTGTTTTCTCAAAATTACTTGCCACTATGTCGGGTCAATATCAAGCGGGCGATTGTGCTGTTAGTAACCAACAAGGCGCAACCGCTGGGTTTTACCACAGAAAGCGGATGGCAAGTTCATTCACCCAGTTTGGTAATTGATGTGCCAAAACATATTCGCTTGACAATCACTTCTAATGAGCGGATGTGGAAAGTTCCGCCAGTGAATCGGCGAGAAGTATTGCGACGAGACCATCACAGTTGCCAATATTGCGGCAGCAGCAAACATCTAACGCTAGATCATGTGATGCCGCGTTCTAAAGGCGGTTCTCACACTTGGGATAACGTAGTCGCAGCTTGTGAAAGATGTAACTCCCGTAAAGGCGATCGCACACTGTTTGAAGCTGGTATGCAACTGCGTACCAAACCAAAAGCGCCAATCCACCCCGCGATTTCTTTTGCTGAACAGTTTTGGATAGATATGCAAGCAAACCTGGAATAACAGGAGAGCATAAGGAATGCTGAAATTAACTTACACTGAAAGCAGTTTTGATTTGGAATGTGTCACTTTGTCGCTAGAAGAATGGGTAGCGCAACGAGTGATTTTAGCCCTGCGAGTTGGGCAAAGTTTGTGCATTGAACCCAGTACCGCTTCCTTTTTGCTTCCTGTTGATTTGCCAGGAGTAGAAGTACTAAGGTCTGAGGTAAAAAGAGATGACAGAGAAATCATTGCCCTCTGTGCGTGCGATGCCGAATATATGGAAGTCACCCTGCGGGGTTCTTGGCTATCAGCTAGTTCTAAGGATTCCGTCGGTGTGTTTGTCACCACTATAAGCGATCGCGCTGAGTTCTTTTTGCACAAACTTTGGCAAGAAGCTCAATCTTGTGCCTCTGTCATGAGCGAATAAACGAAATAGTCGGGTGAGGAGAATTTCTCACCCTTTATTGCGCCATTTTTAGTAGTTCGGGAATTGTTACAAATCGGTAGCCTTGCTGTTTGAGTCCGGCGATGATTTGTGGCAAAGCTTCTACAGTTCTATGGCGATCGCCACCACCATCATGCATTAAAACAATAGAACCAGGTTTCGCGCCTTTCAGGACATTATTTACAAATGCCTGTGGTTTGGCGTGAGAATCGGTATCAGCGGAAGTTAGCGACCACATAATGACAGTATTTTTTTGGCTTTTGGCGTAAGCGGCTAGTCCGTTATTTAAAAAGCCTCCAGGAGGACGAAACAGAGAAGTTTTGACTCCTGTAGTTTTGTATATCAGATCTGCTGTGCGATCGATTTCACTCTTGGCTGTGGCTTCATCCATTCGTCGATACCAATGATGCCAAGTATGGTTACCAATGGCGTGTCCCTCGGCTACTTCACGCTTGGCTAAGTCTGGATTTGCTTCTAAAGCTTGTCCTACCCAAAAGAATGTTGCTTTAACATCATTTTGCTTCAAGATATCCAGCATTTCTAGGGTTGTCTTTGGCCAGGGCCCATCATCAATACTGAGAGCAATAACCTTTTCGTTGTTGCTGGGTTGCACCTTATAAACTGTTTTTCCCTGAAATTTCGCTGGGACTGTAAAGGTAGGGTTTTCTACTTTGGCTGATGGCAGTAATTGGGCATTAATTTGGCCCTTTGCTGGATCTTGAAGTGCAGTATGAATTTTGTTTAGTGGCTGGTTCAACCCCGATTGTGGGGAGATACCTGGAGCAATACTACAAGCTGTAATCGTAGAGGCGATCGCGACAAAACTAATTATCTGTTGTCGCTTGAAGGAGTTGTCTGTCACGTCAGGCTTTTAAAAACTCAACCAAGCATAACTGTAGTTTTACTTTTCAGAGTGGTTAATTAAGTTAAAACCTAAGCGTAGAAGCTTTTTTAGGCAATTTTAAAAAATTTTTCCGAAACCCCTTGACACCTCTTGTAGTATTTTGTAGTATATTTGTAGTGAGGCGAAAGACAAAGCTTCTCAAGAGTCAAATTTATGTTCTACATCCAACTAAGGGACAGGCGTTGGAATAAACCAGAGTCCCCAGCCAACAAAGCTGCTCCTACTTGCAAACCATCGGTAGTAGAGGCAATAAACGAAAAAAGTTCTAAATTTGCATTCATCAAAACCACTGAATACATCCGTAATACACAACAGGCTTGCTACCTAGAGTTTCGGTTGTTTTCCTAACAGTAAAAAGTCAATTTTCTGAACCTTGAAAACTAAATAAGAAATGGGCAAGTTCACCAACAAAATCTGTGCCTAAAAACCTCAAAGTTTAAGCACAGATTCAAAAAATCGGGGTGTAGCTCAATTGGCTAGAGCGTTCCGTTGTCTGCGGAAATGTTGCGGGTTCAAGTCCCGTCACCCTGGTTGTAGTCCTGTAGGCGAATAGTTTAAGCCGTCAGCCTACGGCAGTCGCTACAACGGAGGGAACCTCCGCAACGTGCTGCCTCCTCAAGCTGAAGATTGCGAGTGCGAATCTCGTCGGGACTCCCAAATGGCTGAGTAGCCAAGTGGTCGAAGGCGTCGGTCTGCAAAACCGATATCGTGAGTTCAAATCTCACCTCAGCCTTTGGTGCGATCGCAGCGTAGCTTAATCAGCAAAGCCCCAGGTTCATACCCTGGTATATGCGGGTGCAAATCCCGCCGCTGCAACCAAATGCAGGGATGGTGTAACGGTAACACCTCGTGACTCCAAATCCGATGTTCTAGGTTCAAATCCTAGTCCCTGTGTCAGACAATTTTAGATTTTTTAAATTAATACAATTTAATCCAAAATCTAAAATTCGGTAAATTATGCCCTCGTGGACTAATGGTTAAGTCAGTGTTCTTTCAAAGCACAGATGCGAGTTCAATTCTCGTCGAGGGAATGATGATGGGTCAGTGGCCGAGTCTGGCTGAAGGCGGCAGTCTGTAAAACTGTTCTTTTTTGCACGCAGGTACCCTGCGGGAAGCAAGCTACAAATCCTGCTCGACCCACTATGGAGAGGTGGCTGAGTGGCTGAAAGCATCCTCCTGCTAAGAGGAAGCGGGTAGTTAATACCCGTCGCAGGTTCAAATCCTGTTCTCTCCGTTTTGAGAGTGTGGTGTAACTGGATAACATCTCAGTCTACGAAACTGAAGACGTGAGGGTTCAAATCCCTCCACTCTCGTTACATGGGAGAGATGATGGAGTGGCTAATTCGAGTTGAATTAAACCAGTCCACTGGGTAAAATCCATCTCTCCTTCTTATCCCCCGGTAGCTCAGTTGGTAGTTAGCGCCTGTCTGTTCGCGAAGCGTGTCTGAAAGACAGGAACAGGAGGTCGTCGGTTCGATTCCGACCTGGGGGGCTTCGTTGCCTCATAGCTCAATGGTAGAGCAAGCGGCTGTTAACCGCGCGGTTGTAGGTTCGAGTCCTACTGAGGCAGCCATTCATTGCCGGGTGGACGAATTGGTAAGTCGCATCGCTCTGAACGATGAGGTTGCAGGTTCAAACCCTGCCCTGGCAATAAAGCCCTGTGGTGTAATTGGCAACATAGCGCCCTTTGAAGGCGAAGATTCCAGGTTCGAGTCCTGGCGGGGCTGCCAAACTCTGCTCTTGTAGCCCAACTGGAAGAGGCTGCCGTCTCAAAAACGGTACGTTGTGGGTACCCTGCGGGAAGCCGCTTTGCGTCTACGATTCCCACCAAGAGTAGCAAAATTTGCTCCTGTAGCCCAATTGGAAGAGGTGACAGACTTAAAATCTGTTTGGTTGTGGGTTCGACTCCCACCAGGAGTACCAACGGGATGTAATTCAGTGGCCAGAAGCCATGCTTTGGGAGCATGGAGTCGCAGGTTCAAATCCTGCCATCCCGATATGCCCCTGTGACGGAACTGGCATACGTGCTGGAATCAGAGTCCAGATTTTGTAGGTTCAAATCCTGTCAGGGGCACTAAGCTCTCGTGGCGGAACGGAAGACGCACTAGACCGAGGATCTAGTTTTTTGCAGGTTCAAATCCTGTCGAGAGTATCAAAATATCTGGGTGTGGCGCAGTTGGGAGCGCGGGAGTTTCGGGAACTCCAGGTCGTGGTTCAATCGCTACCACTCAGACTTTGCCCTTGTAGCCCAACGGAAGAGGCGCTTCGCTTAGAACGAAGAGGTTGCTGGTTCAAATCCAGTCAGGGGTATTGGTGAATATGCGGGGATAGAGCAACGGTGGCTCGTCAGGCTCATAACCTGAACATCGGCAGGTTCAACTCCTGCCCCCGTCACCAAAAATAGTGCTGGTGTAGCTCAATTGGCAGAGCAACTGACTTGTAATCAGTAGGTTGCAGGTTCAATTCCTGTTACCAGCTTGATGCGGGTGTGATGTAACGGCAGCATGAGACGTTTCCACCGTCTTCGTGCGAGTTCAAATCTCGCCGTCCGCTCTGAAACTTGCGGGTGTGATGTAATCGGTAGCATCTGAGTACGCCATACTCAGTGCGTGGGTTCAAGTCCCTCCACTCGCTTGCGTAGTCCTGTAACTCAATTGGTAGAGTGTCTTCCTTACAAGAAGAATGTTGCGGGTTCAATTCCTGCCAGGACTACCAAATATTGGGAGCAAATATTGGGAGTGTAGCTCAATGGAATAGAGCTTCGAGCTTCTACCTCGAAAGTTGTGGGTTCAAGTCCTACCACTCCCGCCTTATGGGTCTGTAGCTTAATTGGTAAAGCGTCTAACTGGCTGTTAGAAAGTTGTCGGTTCAATTCCGACCAGTATCCACCAAATATGGGGTCATAGCTCAAATGGCTAGAGCGCCTGCCTTGCAAGCAGGAGGTTATGGGTTCAATTCCCATTGATTCCACTGATGGTGTCTGAAGCCAAAGTGGTCGAGGCGCTGGTTTGTGGAACCAGTCATAGCGGGTTCAAACCCCGTCAGACACCCCTGAATGGAAGATGCCGCTGAATGGACGGCAACTGGTCTTGAAAACCAGGGTATGGGCAACTGTAGGGGTTCGATTCCTCCATCTTCCTCTTTTTCCACCTGAAGCCGAAAAGCGAGGCGCTGTGCTGATAACACAGAAATAGGAGGGGCAGTACCTCCCTGGTGGATTTATATCTAAGTTTGGTCTTACAAGGTTTGCGATCGTATTAGATCGCACTTGCTCATTTCTTTTTCAAATTAACTAGAGTGGTTGGCATACCGGCTGTGCAGCGGGCTTTTAACCCGCAGAAATAGGTTCGACCCCTATACCACCCACTAAACAATTTAAAATTTAAAATTTAAAATTGCAATCTTAGTTAGCCTTTTGGCAATTACTAATATGCAACTTGAATGCGCGTTGGGTTATGAATAGCAACTAGCGATCGCTAGTTCAGCATGTTGCAATAATACATCTTTATCCAAAGTATGTATGGGATATTGCGGTGTTACTGCCAGTAGTTTCTCTATTCTTTCTCTCGCTGCTTCTACGACTGCTTCATCTAAGCTACCGTTACTGAGCGAATCAGCAAAATCCTCAGCAATCCGATAAGTTCTTTCAATAGATGATGAATTAATATTACGCGATACAATAAATAGATCGCAGCCTGCATTAAATGACTGCGCCACAGTACCAGCTTTCATAAACATATCTGAGATCGCTTTCATATCCAAATCATCAGATACAACTACTCCCTCAAAGCCAAGTTCCTCTCTAAGTATGGTTTTGAGGATAGCCTGGGAAAGCGTTCCTGGCACATCAGGATCTATCTTGGGAAATAAGATATGGACAGTCATTATCAAAGGAATCTGTACTTCGATTAAAGCTCTGAAGGGTATAAGTTCTCGAAGTCGCAAGTCTTCTAGAGTTAAATTCAGTATTGGTAACTCAATGTGAGAGTCTTTGCTGGTGTCTCCATGTCCGGGGAAGTGTTTAGCGCATCCCAAAATTCCTGAATCTCGAAGTCCAAGGTAGTAATCACGCGCACCTTGAGTAGCAGTTTCGGGAGTGTTACCAAAGGCGCGAGGCCCAATCACGGGGTTGTCGGGATGGGAAAAAATATCTGCTACAGGTGCCCAAGATAAATTGATTCCCAATGATTTGAGTTCTAACGCTGTGGCTTTTGCTACTTCGTAAGCGCGAGATCGCAGTAAAAAAGCATGAGGAAAGCGGGTCATTGGCGGTGGTGTACGAATTACACGACCTCCTTCATGATCGAGAGTCATGAACATAGAATCACGCTCAGTATATTCTCGTATCTGTTTATTCAAATCCTTGAAGCTTTCCAGCCAAACCTGATATGGGGTGCCATCCAAAAAGTTCTTAGCAAAAAAGATTGCCCCAATCGGTTTTAATTCATTGAGTGCGCGTTTATCGTCATCGCTTAATGTCGTGCCGGAAATACCTAAAATTAAGTGATGTCCAAAGCGCCTTAGCTCCTGCGATACACCCATAATCTTTTACCTATTAAGTTGTGCGGTAAACAACTTGGTTGTTCAATTTAGAGGACATAAACATTTATCCTACACCCTTATAGGGAAAGGAAAGTTTTCTTTAAGTAATGAATGCCTCAAACATTTCCTGAGAGCAAATACACAAATTAGCAAAGAAATCAACTACTTTAAGACAACTTTTAAAATTAGCTATTTTCAGTCAAAGGAAATACTTTTGTTTCCCTAAATCACTTGCATGTAAATATAGATAAAGCGCACACCGCAAAGCTATTGCCAACAATGGTATTGGCAATTTGCTTGGGCAGGTGCGCGTAGGTAAAATTCCCTTTGGCAAAAGTTTTTTGGGAAAGCGATCGCACAATCACTGCCAAATGTAACGGATTGCAACGTATAATGAGAACGATAAAACGGTTAAGAAATATTGAAGAGCAGTAGGGTTACATGCGAGTAGCGATCGCGGGAGCGGGACTAGCAGGACTTTCCTGCGCGAAATATCTTACAGACGCAGGTCACACACCCATTGTCTTGGAACGTCGAGACGTTCTAGGCGGTAAAGTGGCCGCATGGAAAGATGCCGATGGAGACTGGTACGAAACAGGTCTGCACATCTTTTTTGGCGCATATCCCAATATGTTGCAGTTATTCAAAGAACTGGACATTGAAGATCGATTGCAGTGGAAAGAACACACAATGATCTTCAACCAGCCGGATGCACCAGGTACTTACAGTCGTTTTGATTTCCCAGATTTGCCAGCACCAATTAATGGTATAGTGGCAATTCTGCGAAACAACGACATGCTGACATGGCCAGAAAAAATCCGCTTTGGTATCGGATTATTGCCAGCCATGATTCAGGGGCAAAAGTACGTTGAAGAAATGGACAAATATTCCTGGACAGATTGGCTGCGTAAACACAAAATTCCCGAACGGGTCAATAAAGAAGTTTTTATTGCCATGGCCAAGTCGCTGAATTTCATCGGGCCAGATGAAATTTCGGCAACCATTCTTTTAACTGCCCTCAATCGTTTCCTCCAGGAAAAAAAAGGCTCGAAAATGGCCTTTCTGGATGGTTCGCCAACAGAACGATTGTGTCAACCCATAGTAGATTACATCACCGAACGCGGTGGAGAAGTCCGCTTGAATGCCCCTTTAAAAGAGATTTTGCTAAACGCCGATGGTAGCGTCAAAGGTTACTTGATGCGGGGGTTGAATGGAGACGAAGATGAAGTTTTCACGGCGGATTTGTATGTATCTGCCATGCCGGTTGACCCTCTGAAGGTGATTTTGCCAGCACCTTGGAAAGAAATGGAGTTTTTCCAAAAGCTAGATGGGTTAGAAGGCGTGCCTGTGATTAACGTGCATTTGTGGTTCGATCGTAAACTTACGCAAATTGATCACTTGCTATTCTCGCGATCGCCCCTCCTAAGCGTTTATGCTGATATGAGCAATACCTGCCGTGAATACGCCAACCCCGAACGCTCAATGCTGGAATTAGTTCTAGCCCCGGCAAAAGATTGGATTGCCAAATCCGATGAGGAGATTGTGGCTGCAACTATTGCCGAGTTAGAAAAACTCTTCCCCGACCACTTTGGGGGAGACAATCCAGCAACATTGCTGAAATCTCATGTGGTGAAAACGCCCCGTTCAGTTTACAAAGCGACCCCTGGTCGTCAACAGTACCGTCCCTCGCAAACAACCCCCATTAGTAATTTCTATCTCAGCGGGGATTACACCATGCAACGCTACCTAGCCAGTATGGAAGGTGCCGTACTTTCTGGTAAGCTGACAGCGCAGGCGATTTCTGAGGCCCTCCCGGTAGCAAATTCCTCAAACCTGCAAACGCTCACCCGACCGCCCGCAACGAATGCTGCAACTGCCTGATTCCCCGCCGCGCATGAAAACGCTGGTCTCTGTAGACGAGTCATACAAACTCTGTCGGCATCTCACAGCAAAGTATGCCAAGACTTTTTACCTGGGTACTTTGCTTATGAGTCCGGTAAAACGTCAATCTATTTGGTCAATTTACGCTTGGTGTCGCCGTACAGATGAATTGGTGGATGGCCCCGCATCTGCTATTACCACGCCAGAAACCCTAGACCTATGGGAACAGCAGCTGGAATCGATTTTTGCGGGGCGTCCATTAGAAAATTACGATGTAGCTTTAGTTGATACTCTCCAGCGCTTTCCGATGGACATTCAGCCATTTCGGGATATGATTGCCGGTCAGCGTATGGACTTATATCGCAGTCGTTATGAAACCTTTGAGGATTTATACCTCTACTGTTACCGCGTTGCTGGCACTGTTGGCTTAATGTCAACATCAGTTATGGGTGTGGATAACACCATATATGCAGCACCGTGGCAACAGAACAAACAACCTTATGTTCCCATAGAAGAAGCGATCGCTCTCGGAATTGCCAATCAACTCACCAACATCCTCCGGGATGTGGGAGAAGATGCCAAACGGGGACGGATTTACATTCCCCTGGAAGACCTGGCAAAATTTGACTATACCGAGCAAGACTTCTTCAAAGGTGTGGTAGACGATCGTTGGCGGGCATTGATGCGCTTTCAAATTGACCGCGCCCGCCAATTTTACACCACATCCGACCAGGGAATTACTTACTTAGCATCCGATGCGCGTTGGCCTGTATGGGCAGCATCAATGCTGTACGGTCAAATTTTGGAGGCGATTGAACGCAACGATTACGATGTATTCAGTCAGCGGGCTTACGTTCCCCAGTGGAAAAAGTTACGCACCTTGCCCATAGCTTGGATGCGATCGCAAGTCCTTTAAAAAATTAGTCATTTGTCCCTAGTCCTTAGTCCTCAGTGTTTTATAAATAACCAAAGACTAATCACAAATGACCAATGACAAATGACTATTGACTCTTACTAGCAAGTCTGGTAACATTGATATTCGTGAGTCAGGAGAGGTGGCTGAGTGGTCGAAAGCGGCAGATTGCTAATCTGTTGTACGGCAGGCAACTCCGTACCGAGGGTTCGAATCCCTCCCTCTCCGTTTTTCAGCTTTTGATACACAGAGTATATTCTGTGTAAAAAAGAAATACTAATAGCGGCGTAAATATTTCTACTCCTAAAGATGGATGATATGATTTATCCTTTGGAGTCTTGATAAGATCCAGCTAGTTACAAACCTAGTTTGACTCTTAAGTTTTAGACTCCTAGATATCTGAGGAGTATAAGTGATTTATGAAAAAATTTAGTGCCGCCTTAAGTTTAAGTATAGCTACCCTCGCGGCAGGGTTTTTACTTGGGGCTTGTGGTGATAGCAGTAACCCCAACGGCACAGCTAACAACGGAAGTACTGCTACCCCTGCGGCAAACTCAACTACTACAAGCAGTGCTAACGGGC
Source organism: Nostocales cyanobacterium LEGE 12452 (assembly GCA_015206945.1). Taxonomy (GTDB): domain Bacteria; phylum Cyanobacteriota; class Cyanobacteriia; order Cyanobacteriales; family Nostocaceae; genus Nostoc. The sequence goes on from JADEXV010000097.1 coordinate 16,233, forward strand.
TAAAAATTGGTTCCCTGTTACCGACGACAGGCGACTTGGCTTCTGTAGGACAGCAGATGTTAGGTTCCATACCTTTACTGGTCGATACGGTCAACGCTTGCGGTGGGGTAAATGGCGAACCTGTTACTTTGGTGCAAGTAGATGACCAAACCGACCCAAAAGCTGGAGCTGCCGGCATGACCAAACTAGCAACTTTAGATAAAGTAGCAGGTGTCGTTGGCTCCTTTGCCAGTAGCGTTTCTAGTGCAGCAGTCTCCATTGCCACCCCGAATAAAGTAATGCTGGTTTCTCCTGGTAGTACCAGTCCCGTCTTTACTGACAAGGCTCAAAAAGGCGACTATAAAGGCTTTTGGGCGCGTACTGCTCCTCCCGATACCTACCAAGCACTAGCTTTAGCCCAACTTGCCAGAAAAAAAGGTTTCAAGCGAGTTTCTACAGTCGTAATTAATAATGACTATGGCGTAGGGTTTGAAAAAGCATTCGTGCAAACTTTTGAAAAATTGGGTGGAACTATAGTTAATAAAGATAAACCTGTCCGCTACGATCCAAAAGCTCAAACATTTGATACAGAAGCGGCTGCTGCTTTTGCTGGGAAGCCAGATGCAGTTCTGGCTGTACTCTATGCCGAAACTGGTAGTCTGTTCTTGAAAGCCGCTTATCAGCAAGGTGTGGCGAAGGGAGTACAAATTCTGCTGACAGATGGGGTAAAATCACCTACTTTTCCCGAACAAGTTGGCAAAGGCGGTGATGGTAAATATATTTTATCAGGAGCGATCGGTACAGTACCGGGTTCCGATGGTAAAGCATTAGAAGCTTTCAACAAGCTGTGGAAGGATAAAAAGGGTAGTGCGCCAGGGGAATACGCTCCTCAAGCTTGGGATGCAGCTGCTTTATTGACATTGGCGGCGCAAGCGGCTAAGGAAAATACAGGCGTTGGCATAGCTAGCAAAATCCGGGAAGTTGCTGATGGGCCTGGCACAGAAGTTAGTGATGTCTGCGAGGGACTAAAGTTACTTAAAGATGGTAAAAAGATTAACTACCAAGGAGCCAGCGGCAACGTAGATGTTGATGCTAACGGCGATGTCGTCGGTGTATATGATGTTTGGACAGTAGGAGACGATGGCACAATCAAGGTGATTGACAAAGTTACCCCTAAGTAGAAAGTTAGGAGTTAGGAGTGATGAGTTATGAATTTAATAATTTAATCTTAATAACTCCTAACTCCTAACTCCTAATTCTTAAAGCCCACTGAAGTTGTAACCAACTCCTAACAACAAGCCCACATCAGTTTCATCGAAAAATCCGGCATTGATAGCAGCTGTTGCCGTAAATTGAGAAGTGAGAGGCACATCAATGCCACCAGACACCAAAAAGGCAAATTGCGAATCATCACCAGTTTTGTAAGCTGCACCCACTCCGACGTAAGGTGCGATCGCTAATGGTTCGCTAAAAGCATCTGCTGATTTGAAGGTAAAATCGTAGGTGATCGGAAGTAGAACTGTGGTACTATCCCCAAATATGGCTGAGGGTCGCACTGATATAGAATTTGTCAGTCCAATTTTGCTGACAACTGCAAAGTTACCGTCGCCTAAAGATGTGTCACCACCACTCAAACCAATGTTAGCAGCGACGCCAAGATAGCTACTACCACCACTAGTAGTTCTACCTAAATCAATATCCGATTGTGCCACTCTTGTATCAGATGGTTGAGCAGTTGTTTGAGAAGTCGGTTGTACAGGTTCAGAGATAAGCGTTGCAGATGAGGTTGCCACTGTGCCTGGAATGGGTATGGGTGTTACATTGGCGTTTTCCTGTATCGCAGCATTAGGCGATTGCTCTACCTTAGTTAAATTTGGGACTGTAAAAGTTTCAGTTGTTTCTGTAGAGAGGTTTTGGCTAAACTCTTTGGGAGACGCTACAGTTGCGGAAGGTTCGGTTAATGGCTGATTGCTCGACTTGTTTCCTGTCTGGGCGCTTGCAGATAAACCGCTACTCAGGAATGCAAGAGCAGCTATACTTGGCAACCAAAAAACACCTTTACGAAGAAAAATAGTATTCACGTTCACTCCTAAAACAATGTTGCCACGAAAAATAAAGATTTTTGTTGATTTAAGTCAACAAATTTGGGCAATATTCAAAATTTAACATCAAAAAATCGGTTTTTGCATTCTGACTTTACTTGATTTCTCTAGTTAATATTTACTAGTAAAAAATTAAATTTTATAGCAATCCTCAATCACTCGTGAGCAACAAGATACTCAACAACTTTTACAAAATCGGGGATTTATAGGTTGCAATTTTCACAAATTAAATAGAAGTGATATATTTATTTTAAATATCCTTAATTTGATAGATGACAAATAGTCCATTCTCCTAAAACCAAGATAGTGTTTGTTAAGGAGGCGATCGCGACCTCTTTTAATGCAGAGAAGAAGTTTTTAGCATGGCTGCCTTACCACCAAAGGCAGCTAGATTGTGAAGTGATATTACGAAGCTTTCAAAAATATTTAGAAATTGCCTAGAAGGCAAACATAGTTCTAACGTAGAACCTATTAGGAGAGACTGGAGGCAAATGTGATGAGCGAAAATAATATTCAAAAGTATCGGTTTGTCTGTACCCTGACTTTCGGTGATATCTACGGTCAAATAATTGTTTGGTTGATTACGATTACCCTAAGTTTGGCATCAGCTTTGGCGCTGATGGGTGCCAAGCGGCCCGTGTACGCTTTAGCAACAGCGGGTCTTGTCGTTCTGCTATCGCTACCTTTCTTGTTGTTTGCGTTTGTCACTACCTTGTTAAATCATATTGAAGTTAGTCCTGTAGGGCCGGGAACCAAAATGGAACCTATACCAGGTAATGTATCTCAACAACAACCAGTACAAGCCACTAGCTAAAGAGTTAGGAGTTATGAGTAGAGACGCGATTAATCGCGTCTCTACAAGAGTTATGAGTCACTCTATGTGTGCCATAACTCTTTGTTTTTAACTTTTCACTCCTAATTTCAAAATTTGTTACAACCTCCCTGTCTGTAGGCAGGGAATTTTTTTGTAGAGATGCTACTGTTACAACCCACTAGCTGATTAATCACCTCTCTACAATAGAACAGCAGTGGTTTGCAATCAGGGGGCTAATTATGCTGGAACACGATGTGATTATTGTCGGGGGTGGATTGGCGGGATGTCGCGCTGCTGTAGAAATTGCCCGCACTGACCCTAGTTTAAATATTGCTGTGGTTGCCAAAACCCACCCAATTCGTTCCCATTCGGTTGCGGCTCAAGGTGGTATGGCTGCATCGCTGAAAAATGTTGATTCTGAAGATAGCTGGGAAGCACACGCTTTTGATACTGTCAAGGGTTCTGATTACTTGGCAGACCAAGATGCTGTAGCGATTCTCACCCAAGAAGCGCCAGGTGTGGTGATTGACTTGGAACACATGGGCGTTTTGTTCTCTCGCTTATCTGATGGGCGCATTGCCCAAAGGGCTTTTGGCGGACATTCTCACAACCGCACTTGCTACGCTGCTGACAAAACTGGTCACGCGATTTTGCACGAATTGGTTAACAATTTGCGGCGTTATGGGGTGCAAGTTTATGAAGAGTGGTACGTGATGCGTCTCATTTTGGAAGAAAATGAGGCCAAGGGTGTGGTCATGTTCCATCTTTTGGATGGACATATCGAGGTGGTGCGGGCTAAGGCGGTGATGTTTGCCACAGGGGGCTATGGTCGCGTTTATAACACTACCTCTAATGATTACGCCTCTTCAGGTGATGGTTTGGCAATGACTGCGATCGCAGGTTTGCCCCTCGAAGATATGGAATTTGTCCAGTTTCATCCCACTGGCTTATATCCAGTAGGGGTGCTGATTTCGGAAGCGGTACGGGGTGAAGGGGCGTATCTAATTAATAGTGAAGGCGATCGCTTTATGGCGAACTATGCACCCAGCCGCATGGAATTGGCTCCTCGTGATATTACCTCACGCGCGATCACTTACGAAATTCGCGCCGGACGTGGTATTCATCTCGATGGCAGTGCTGGTGGCCCCTTTGTCTATCTGGATCTACGCCATCTAGGCAAAGAAAAAATTATGAGTCGCGTTCCCTTCTGCTGGGAAGAAGCTCATCGCTTGGTAGGTGTTGACGCGGTAACTCAACCGATGCCAGTCCGCCCGACAATTCACTATTGTATGGGTGGTATCCCAGTTAACACCGATGGTCAAGTCCGCAGCAGTGGCGATGGTTTAGTTGATGCTTTCTTTGCTGCGGGTGAAACATCTTGTGTTTCCGTACATGGTGCTAATCGCTTGGGGAGTAATTCTCTGCTGGAATGTGTCGTTTATGGTAAGAGAACTGGGGCTGCGATCGCTAAATTTGTGCAAAAACGTAAGTTACCCTCTGTAGATGAGCAACGGTATGTAACAGAAGCCCAGCAACAAATTCAAGCTTTGCTAGAACAACCAGGACAGTACCGCATTAACCAAGTCCGTGAAGCTTTTCAGGATTGTATGACTGAGTACTGTGGTGTTTTCCGCACTGAGGCATTAATGACTGAAGGTTTGCAGAAACTAGAAGAAATACAACAAAAATACCCGCAAATTTATTTAGATGACAAAGGTAGTTGCTGGAATACGGAACTCGTGGAAGCTTTAGAATTGCGAAGTTTGATGGTAGTAGGGCAGACCATTTTGGCATCAGCCCTAAATCGTCAGGAGAGTCGTGGCGCTCATTTCCGCGAAGATTATTCCGAGCGAGATGATAGCAACTTCCTCAAACACACAATGGCTTACTATTCACCAGCCGGTATTGATATTCAATATCGACCGGTGGCGATTACCATGTTTGAGCCAAAAGAGCGGAAGTATTGAAATAGGGATGTGGGATGAGAAGGAGCGGTATAAAAATTAAGGCTTTGAGTGGCAACAGATACTATTGGTAAAATCTCAAAGTGATCTCTTTCTCTCTCTACATTATCTCTCAGTACGGGCGGTAAATAAAGGTTATCCGATTTTTTTTGCATACTGCTTGTAGTAAGATATAATACAAAAACACATTAGCAAGCGAGAGAATCATGTCAGACGAACTAATCTGGATCGTGACTGATAATACCACTCAGATTTCTGATACTCAAAGGAGCTATAGGGAAGTTACTCAGGAACTAGCAGTTAAAGTGTCAGTTAGTGAACTAGAACAAAAGATGTGTCGCTTCTTGCAGTCCGTGAGTTGTCTATTTAAGCAGGCAGAGCAACAGACTATTCACTCTTCTGGAATTCTCTTGGATGAAATAGTACTGTCTGTCGAGATAAGTGGTGAAGGAGAAATCAAGCTAATGGGGACAGGGGGTAAGGCAGGTAGTAAGGGTGCAATTACGCTTAAATTCAAACGTTTAGAGAAGAAATCCTTAAATTAATCGTTATATTTATGTTTATCCTAGTTCCTGTGAGATGATTTTTTAAATTAATCTATTGCTTATGTATAGCTATTTTCTATGAATGGTAATACTGCTCAGAAATCAATCTTGTTACTGGCTGCAAATCCTAAACAGACAAAAAGTTTGCGTCTGCAAGAGGAGGAGCGGGAAATTAAAGATAGATTACGTCTGGCGGGATATGGCAAGATACCCATCAACTCAACAGGAGCAACCCGACCAAGGGATATCCAGCAGGCAATGTTGGACTTTAAGCCGCAGATTGTACATTTCAGCGGTCATGGGGCTGGACAAGACGGTTTGGTTTTTGAAGATTTTGCAGGACAAGAAAAGTTAGTTAGCTCAGAAGGCTTGGCAAACCTGTTTAGGTTATTTTCTGATCAAGTTGAGTGCGTTGTTTTGAATGCTTGCTACTCAAAATTTCAGGCTGAGGCGATCGCTCGACACATTGACTATGTTGTTGGTATGAGTCAAGCGCTCGGCGATAAAGCCGCGATAGAGTTTGCTGTTGGTTTCTATGCTGCCTTAGGTGCTGAAAGATCGATTGAATTTTCATACGAATTAGGTTGCAATGCAATTGAACTAGAAGGAATTGCAGAATATTTAACACCTGTTCTTTATCGAAAAATGTCACCACCACTAGGGGCGAGCGATCAACCTCCAATTCCAGAGCATTTAACACCTGTTCTTTACCAACAAGGTGGGCTGCTTAGAGTTGAGTTAGATAATAGCAAACTGCAAAATCATGAATTCAACCCAGATACTGCAAGAGGTAGATCCGAAACTAGGTCTAGTGATGGACTTCTAAGCCCATCTTTGGAGGTAACGACATTACCCCCCCCAACAAGTCCAGTTCAACCAACGCAACAACAGTCTGAAACACAACTATTGTCTGAGAAAAATGAGATTATCCTTGTTCTCATCAATAGCTTGTTTGATGCTTTATGCAGTCCTAATGTTGAAGTAGGAATCCAGGCGTTTGAAGCGATCGCTCATAAGTCTCTGTTTTCAAGTGGACAAATAGAGCCAAACTTTCGTAAAAACAACTTTAGCCCAGCATTTGCAACAGCAGACCGATACAAACGCCCCATTCAAATTATTTCTAGCAAGTCCACAGGACGAACGAGACTTGGCTCAAGAACAGATAGGGATGATGGTGAAGAACAGATGTATATGATCGCTCGCAATGACGAATCAGGTGGATTAGCGGGTCATGTTCGCATCTTCTTGCCTGCTGATGGCAGTGCACCTAAAATATCGGGGATAAGTTTGTAAAACATTAACCTAGTTTGGATAAGGTATAGATATATCCATATATATAATAGTCTTTAATAACTTAAAAAACTTGTTATGAAATGTCCTCAATGTCAAACTGAAAACAAAGCTGGTTCAAGATTCTGCATTAGTTGTGGAGGATCTCTCCAAGCTTCTACTTCGCCTAATGTTTCCAATCCTCCTGATGACGGAATTCGTGGTAGAAGTCTGCGTGATAAGCGATTTGCTCAAGACAAAAACCCAACAATTGCAACTCTTTTATCCTTGTTATTAGCCGGATTAGGACAGTTCTATAACGGGGATATGAAAAAAGGACTGGTTATGTTAATCGGAGGGATTATTCTCAGTTTTACTGTACTGGGTTACCTTGCCATTTTGATCTGGTCAATGATAGACGCCTATCAAGTTGCCAAAGGTGAAAAAAGTTTATGGAGTTAATTAAGATAGAGGGACTTAGTCCTCACGAGTACGAGCATCCTTTAGACAAAAAAGCTCTTGATGTTTTAGAAAAAACACCAGGATTAGATTTTCTGGTCAAGAAATTTTACGAATTTAGTACTGAAAAGTTGATGAAGATTGAGTTTGTTGGTAGTAATCTCAAAGTTACTCCCAGTAGTTTCCCTGACATTTATGAAGTTTTTGAAGATGCCTGCGAGACTATCAATCTAAAGAAAATACCAGAAATTTATTTACGGTATAATGACTATTTCCGTACACTAGGATTTACGACTAACAACCTTCAAGGAATCACCGTAGGGGTAAACAGTCCACTTGTTGCTATTAGCATTGAGTGTATTGAGAGCTTTTCTAGATCGGAACTATTATTCATTGTGGGCTGCGAGATAGGTCGGATTAAGAGTCAGCATATTCTTTACGAAGACATTGCCCGTTTGCTTCCAGTTTTCAGCAGCCTAATAACAGCAGCAACTTTTGGATTTGGTGGATTTACCTACTCCTTTATTGCTGGACTAGATGTGGCATTGACACAGTGGCTTAGGATGGCAGATTATACTGCTGATAGAGCCGGCTTATTGGCATGTCAAGATGTGAATTCTGCAATGACTGCAATGGCAAAAATTGCAGGTCTACCAGCAAAGTATTTTGACTCTTTTAATATTGATGATTTTATTACCCAAGCAAGAGAATTTGAAGGATTTGCAGACACTATACATAACAAGTTGATCAAAAGTATCAGCTTAATGTACAGAGATCAAGCTTTTACTATTGCACGGGCTAATGAACTTTTAAAATGGATTGACTCTAGAGGTTACCAAGATGTTTTAGAGCGCAAAACAAAAGTACAATTACCACCATCACCGAAGTATTGCCGTCATTGTGGTTCTGAACTTCAATCTTCAAATGTTTTTTGTGCAGGTTGTGGGAAGAAACTTTAAGCCTGACATTGAAAAAGTTGGTGACAATGATGGCTCACTGGTGTGAGATCCTAGAGACAGTCAATGGAGGCTGAACACAATTGAACGACATCAGAAGCCAACGGTTGTAATTAGGGTCTGCTGAATAGCTTTAAAACTCTTATCTTATAAGCTTTTCAGGCTGTTTCTGGAGAAAAAAGTGCAAAAGAATCAGATTATAAGGCTTAAAAACCTTGCATTGATCATTTTTTGGACTCCACAAAATTGTCAACAATAGGGGTAAAACTGTTCCCTGTTCCCTGTTCCCTGTTCCCTGTTCCCTACCCCCGCCAAAGAACTTTTTCAGCAAGCCCTAATTACGGGTGTTTTTTCGGGGGTGGGTTTGTATGCTGCAAAAGCTCTTGCTCAAAGGGCATGGTATGTGGTATTGGCCTGTCGGGTATTTAAAACATGAGCGATTCACAAACTTGGTATATTGTCAAACGTTCTGTTGGAAACTGCGAAATTATCGCCAGCGACCAAGTTGGCGACGATAATCTAGAAATTATAGAACAGTGGGGGCCTTTTAGTTCGCAAGAAGAAGCGATCGCTCGGCGGGTTGGACTTATTCGGGCTGGAAAGTGCCAACCAGTTTAATGTAGGAGTTAGGAGTTAACAATGATGGTTTTTATTCCTAACTCCTCACTTTATTCCTAACTCTTCATTTTTCTGCTGTAGGTGTGCCCTTAGCAGCAATTTTTTTACTTATTACTTCCACTGCTTTAGCGAATTGAGGGTCTGCCAGAGTCGCGAGTTTGTCACGTTCATGGAGCCACAAATCCTCCATCTGCTTTTTGCTCAAATCCACCTTCACATCTGGCGAAATGCCTTTGTGATTGATATCTGTACCATTGGGGGTATAGTAATGAGCAATTGTCACCGCTAATCCTGAACCATCTTCCAGGGGACGTACCGATTGTACTAGTCCCTTGCCAAAGGTTTGAGTACCGACCAAAGTAGCACGCTTATTATCCTGCAAAGCCCCTGAGAGGATTTCACTGGCACTAGCGGAACCTTTATCTATCAACACCACCAACGGTTTATTGGTCAAAGCTCGTCCGTTTGCTTCTTCCTTTTCTGCTTCTCCTCGGCGTTCAACAGTGGAGACAATCTTACCTTTATCTATCCACATCCGAGCAATATCCACACTGGAGAAGAGTAAGCCGCCTGGATTACCACGCAGATCGAGAATATATCCGGCTACCTTTTTGCTTTCTAAATCTTTGATAGCAGTTTGCATTTCTTTACTAGCATTGGCGCTGAACTGGTTCAAGCGGATGTAGCCAAGATTTCCTGCTGGGGTTTTCTTTTGAGAAAACTTAACTGGATGGATTTCAATTCGCGCCCGTTTGATGTTAAATTGTCTTGTTTTACCATCGCGCTGAATAGTCAAGCTGACTTGCGATCCTGCTTCACCTCTAATCAAGGATACTGCCTGGTTAGTATCCATACCCTTAGTATCTTTGCCGTCAATTTTGAGGATGATATCTTTTGCTAAAACACCAGCTTTAAAGGCTGGTGTATCTTCGATTGGCGCAATTACAACCAATTGCTTGGTTTTTTCATCCTGACTAATGGTGATCCCAATCCCTGTCAATTCTCCAGAGGTATCCACCTGCATATTCTTGAATTCCGATGGGTCCATAAATCTGGTGTATGGATCTTCTAGCTTTTTCAGCATTTCCCGAATGGACTTATACGCATCCTGCGGATTACTGTAGGACTTGCTCAAGTATTCCTTACGAACAGCCTGCCAATCTACCTGATTAAAAGTACCGTCGACATATTGGCGCTGAACAATTTGCCAAACTTCATCTACTAATTCTTTAGGACTTGCTTTAAATAAAGCCTGACCTCGCGAATGAATGCCAAGGCTAGTAACAGCGATCGTGGAGAGTGTAACTGCCGTAGCACCCAAAACAAGCCTACTTTTTGTAATCACCATAATGACAGCTGCGTCAGAGGGAAAATAATATAGTCAGTATGCTCAATCTAACACAGGCTATTACTGTACAGACCGAGTATGTATCCTTAATTTAAACAAAATACTTGACAATCCGACGACCTTGATGGTTAAAAGATACAAAGTTTTTGGGTATGGGACATTGGGTATGGGGC
>JADEXV010000098.1 GCA_015206945.1 Nostocales cyanobacterium LEGE 12452
ATTAGGACATTCACTCGTGATTGCCAACGGTACGCCAAGCGGTTGGCTAGTCATTTATCATCGTGCCCATGCTTTATTAGCTGCTCAACTGGCTGGACAATGGCGACGTAAAGATGCGCCAGCAAGGTTATATGAAACTATAGCTGCAATTTCTCATCACGATGATCTAGAAAAAGAGTGGGAAGAAGATATTCTGACTGAAGCGGGTGCGCCAAAGGACTTCATGCTCTCCACAAATGCCGATTTAGATGCAAGTGTCGATAAATTGGCTAATTTGGCAAAGAATGCCCTTTACCGTGGACGATGGGTGGCTCTATTAATTTCTATGCACATCAGCCGTTTAAATGAGTCAAGCCGGGGTAAGTCTTCAAAATTAGACAAACTTTTAGACGAGCAACTTCAAAATCAGCAACGTTGGCGCAAAGAATTGGGCATCAAAAAGGAGGAAGTTGATGCAGCCTATGCATTTATGCAATGGTGCGATCGCCTTTCGCTTATTCTCTGTCAGCAAGAACTACCTGACGATGAGCGGTTTTTAGAAATTAGCAAGGGGCCTGAAGGTGAGCGCTATGACATCATGCAGCGCACTGATAACTTGGTTGTTGTCAAACCCTGGCCCTTCCAAGATGATAAATTCACGGTCAATGTTGAAGCTTGCGACCTCTCCCAGGTGAAATTTCAGAGCAGCACCGAATTATCTCAAGTACTACAAGAAGCGCCGATCAAGGTACTAGAGTGGACATTTGTTAAGAGTTAGATGCATAAAGCTTACAGCTATTTAGCTGAAAATAGCTGTAAAAAAAACTAGGTTATGCGATCGCACTCTTGTATCAAATCCCTACTTATTTTTACAATGGCGATCCGTGTAACGGCTGCTAATGAAATACCAGAACTCGCGATCGCATTTAGTCCCAAGGCCGTGAGGTCAATTTTAATTATGCTAACTTTTACCTAAAGATACAGTTTTGAGGCAGATTGTTATTACTTATGATAGTTCCTTCAAATCATTCTGATGAGGGAAAGTAAATATACTTAATAACTGAGGTTCAAAGCATGGACTCAACAGGTAAGGTTCAAACTGTGGACTCGTCCTGGTCTCTTCCACTGCCGTTGAAAGAGTATGCAATGAGCCGAGTAACTGTCTACTTTTATAGCGACAGATGGGTTCCAATTAAACATTGTTCTTTGGGAAAGGCAATTTTGCTTCACCAGAAGGCAAGTTTAGAAAGCAAGGAAATTTTGTTATTTCCTGCTAATATTGACCCTAATCAATTCTCAAACTCTTTTAACTGAAATGCATTGAGATAGACTATTTTTCAAACATCTTGGCAACAAATTAATCAGCTATAGAGGCGTACATATATATGTACGCCTCTACTTATAAATGGGATTAACAAATATGGCGATCGCTAACAAGAGCGCTTCAAAAGACAGTTTCCCAAAGAATGATATAAGCTTTGTTATCGTACTAATGGGTTTTGGTTAATCGCTGCTGAGTTTACGGTTTGTTCAATTCTTTTTAATCTGGTTTCTGGACGTTTTGCACTGTCAATCCAAAAAAGAATATTCTTTTTGGATGAGTTATTAAATGCCTCAAAATACCCTTTGGCTGTTGTGTTTGCTTCTAAAGCCTGCTTTAAATCTAAGGGAATAATTAATGCTTCGATCGCATCTAAAGAGTTCCATGAACCATTTTGTTTTGCAGCTTCAATTTTTTCTAGACCAACTGTAGTCATCAAGCCTTGTTCTATAAGTTCTTCAATATATTGTTTATTTAATTTTGACCAAACGCTTTTTGATTTTCGAGGTGTAAATATTTGCATATAACGTTCTTCATCTAAGGATTTAACTTTACTGTCAATCCAACCAAAACATAAGGCTTCTTTTACCGCTTCGCTATATCGAACACTTGGTTTACCACTTTTTATTTTGTAGTAAATGAGCCACACACCAAGAGAGGTACGATGGTTTTCTTCTAACCATCTCCGCCATTCTTCGCGGCTTTGAGGGCAGAAAATGGGTAATTCATTATTAAGTTTAGATACACCAGTATTCTTATCTTTGATAAGACTAAAGTTTTTTTCTGTACTTTGCTGCATTGCTCGGTTTTTGAAATATTGATGAGCGCATGAAAAAAATTAGCTGAATTTAAATTTCTTGCAACTATTTTGATAGTTCAAAATACTACCAGAAGGTTGAACTTTAGTATTTTGAAAGTTCCAGATAAATTTATTCTAATATCAAACCAAACCAGAACGCAGTGCGACAACTGCTGCTTGCACGCGATCGTCCACTGCTAATTTATTCATAATTCCTCGGACGTGAGTTTTGATGGTGTTGGGACTGAGATAGAGTTTTTCGGCAATCTCTGGATTACTCAATCCGTCTACCATCAGCTTTAACACTTCTAACTCGCGCCCAGATAAGTTGGCGGTGTTGGTGGTGGGTGAAGGCGGTTTGAGATTATCAATGACTCGCCGCGCAATTTGGGGATCGAGATAGGCTGCACCATCAACTGCGGCTGCGATCGCACTTAACAATCGTTCCACACTTGCACCTTTGATACAATATGCATCTGCACCGCTAGACAGTGCCGCAATTATTTCTGTCTCCGTTTGATGAGATGTCAGCATTACTACATGAGTTGCTGGTAGCGCTGCCTTAATTTGCTGTGTTGCGGCAATGCCATCCAATCGCGGCAACCCAATATCCATAACCACCAAATCAGGTTTCAGTTGCAGTGCAGCTTGAACTCCCAAATAACCATCTTCTGCTTGTCCAACAATCTCTAACTGAGGATGAGCCATCAACGATTGCTCTAATCCCAATTGCATCATTGGATCGTCTTCGACAATTAACACGCGCAAGGGCGGAGCATTGACGGGTAAATTTAAGGGATAGCGAGTATCTAAAGACATTTTTATTAATTAAGAGTCATTTGTCATTTGTCCTTTGTCATTTGTCCTTCGTCTTTTGCTTGCCAATGACTAATGACTAATGACAAATGACCAATTATTATTCTTCCACGCGATAGCCTAACTCTGCTAAACTAATCCGCGACTGTCGCCATTTTGGCTGGACTTTCACAAACAATTCTAGATAAACTTTGCCAGCAATTAATTTTTGGATTTGTTCGCGGGCTTCACTACCAATTGCTTTGAGCATTGCTCCACCTTTGCCAATGAGTATGCCTTTTTGGGAATCACGCTCGACGTTGATGGTAGCAAGTACGCGGGTAATGCTGGGAGTTTCTTCTACTAGGTCAATGGCGATCGCTACTGAATGGGGTACTTCTTCACGAGTCAATAATAAAATTTGTTCTCGGATTAATTCACCCATAATAAAGCGTTCTGGCTGGTCAGTTACCAAGTCTGGAGGATAATATAATGGCCCAATTTCTAAATGTTCAATTAATAATTCTTGAAGTTGCGGTAATCCTGTACTAGTCTTGGCAGAAAATTTCACGATTTCCCATTCATGAGACTGGGCCATTTGAGCGTAACTATCATCTAGAAACTGCGAATCAGCAGGTTGTTGGTCGGTTTTGTTCACACCCAAAATCACTGGTGTTTTACTGCGACTGAGCAATTCAGCAATGTAGCGATCGCCCGATCCGCAAGCCACAGATCCATCTACCACAAATAACACTACATCTACCGATTCAATGGCAATTTTGGCATTCTGTACCAATACTTCGCCCAATTGATGATGGGGCTTATGAATTCCTGGCGTATCTACAAATATTAACTGCGCTTCTGGTGTAGTTAATACACCGCGCAAACGGTTACGTGTAGTTTGCGCTACAGGGGAAGTTATGGCAATTTTTTGTCCTACTAACTGATTCATCAAAGTAGATTTACCGACATTTGGACGACCAACAATGCCGATAAAACCTGATTTAAACTCAGGAGGAGCCTGTGGGATTGTGACTTCTCCTGGAAAAGAGAAGTTGTAATTTTCAATACTAGTCACCTTTGGCTCCACCCTCATATTTTCTAGCTGGGATAACTTGGTTTTTTCTTAGACACAAAATAGGCATAAAATTACCCTGGCATTTTTAGGGATTGCTTTTGCCGAGGTTTAATCTACTACCGGCTCTACACTTATATTTTACAGCTGAGATAACCTTAGTTGTAGTATTCAAAAGTCAGAATTCAGTAATCAGAATATTAAAAAAATTAAACTCCAAGTTTACCTCATTTCATCGGTAATCATACTAAACCCACATAAATTCTAACTTCTGGCTCAAGATTTGCTGAATTTTTAGACTTTGTTTTGTTTTTAGATCCAAAAGAAACATAAAATTACTTTGGCATTAACAGGGAGGACTTTTGCTTAGGTTTAATCTGTTGCTAACTTTGGCTTAAGTTTCATCAACTATTTAACATATACATTTGGATCAAAATGTCAATAAAAGATGTGGGACAACCCAAACGCATAGGAATTCTGACAAGTGGAGGTGATTGTTCTGGCTTAAATGCTGTGATTAGGGCTGTAGTAAATTGTGCTGTAAATACTTACGGCTGGGAGGTTTTGGGAATCCGTCAAGCGACTCTAGGATTAATGGCGCGTCCGCCACAATTCACTAAGCTGGAAGTTGACCAAGTTGACTCGTTGTTAACTGCGGGTGGCACAATGTTAGGGACAACCAATAAAGGCGACCCTTTTGCCTTTCCGATGGCGGATGGAAGTTTATGCGATCGCTCCGAAGAAATTATTGCAGGTTATCATGAACTAGGTTTAGACGCTTTGATTGGTATCGGTGGCGATGGTAGCTTGGCAATTTTGCGTCGCCTCGCTCAACAAGGTGGTATTAATTTAGTAGGTATTCCCAAAACCATTGATAACGATATTGGCGTTACCGAACACGCCATCGGTTTTGATACAGCAGTAAATATTGCCACAGAAGCACTAGATAGGTTACATTTTACCGCTGCAAGTCATAGCCGAGTCATGATTTTGGAAGTAATGGGTCGTGATGCTGGACACATAGCAATAGCTGCGGGAATTGCGGGGGGAGCAAATGTAATTTTAATTCCCGAAATTCCTTATACAGTTGAGCATATTTGCCACAAAATCAAAGAACGCCAAGAGAAAGGCAAAAACTATTGTTTGATAATTGTTTCTGAAGCAGTTCGTACTCAAGATGGCGAAAATGTAACGATTACCAATCGCTTAGGTCAGTCTCGATACGGTGGAATTGGTGAATATTTAGCCGATGAAATTATTCAGCACATTGGTGTAGAAACGCGAGTCACAGTTTTAGGACACATTCAAAGGGGTGGAACTGCTTCACCACTAGATAGATTAGTTGCAACAGCCTTTGGCGTAGCAGCAGTTAATCTAATTGCAGAGGATAAATACGATCGCATGGTGACATGGCAAAATCGCCAAGTATTAAGTGTACCAATTACAGAAGCGATCGCTCAATATAGCGCTGTCGATCCCAATGGTACTTTAGTTAAAACCGCTCGTGGTATGAGTATTTATTTGGGAGACTAAACATATATGGTACAGGCACAGCTATGCTGTGCCTATCAAAGTACAAAGTTTAGTAGAGTTTGATATTGTACAGGTGTTGGAAATTAAAAATGCTATTTCATGTATTTGAACCACCCCTGACGTGTGGTCTATTTACCTGAAAATAGCTGTAATATAATCATAATATTAGGTTTGTTAATATTGTGAGTTTTGATAATGTTTGTAAGCTGCTAGCAGAAAAATATCCAGCAGATTTTGTTCGGTGGTTAATTGCTGAGGAATCGGCAAATATAAAGGTGCTAAAAACTGAATTAAGCTTAGAACCAATTCGTGCAGATTCTGTGACTTTTATTCAAACTAAAAACAGGATTCTGCATATTTAGTTTCAGACTTTAACACAGTCTAGCCCTGCAATTACCTTCCGAATGCTAGATTACTCCGTGAGATTAAAGCGTCAGTATAAATGTCCAGTTGTGCAGATAGTCATCTTTTTGCAAGAAACAAACGATGAAATTGCTTTTACCCAAGAATATGTGGATGATACGACAGTACACCGCTATCAAGTCATACGGATGTGGGAGCAAGATTCGAGTATATTCTTAAATAATGCAAATTTATTACCTCTGGCTACTCTGAGTCGTACTGATTCCCCACAAAGTTTATTGTCCCAGGTTGCGGAAAAAGTGGCTACAATTTCAGATAGGGAGACAAAACAAAATATTGCCGGGTATACAGAAATTTTAGCTGGTTTGCGATTCGACAAAACTTTGATTCGTCAATTGTTAAGTGAGGATATTATGCAAGAATCAGTGATATATCAAGATATATTGCAGAAGGGAAAACAACAAGAAGCTTTTTCTTTATGTATGTCTCTAGTAGAAGAACGTTTTGGTGGAATTGATGAATCAATTTCTCAAAAAGTTCAAGGTTTGAGAATTGAACAATTAGAGGCTTTATGTCGAGCGCTCTTAAGAATGTCTGAGATGGATGATTTAGTAACTTGGTTAGAACAGCAACAAAGTAGTTGAAGTTAAATTGATTTTCTTTAAGAAAGCGATCGCACCTCTCTACAACTCTAAACGGAGTGAAACTGTCACACTCACCGATATTCCGCCTAGAAGTTAAGTTCAGTGCTTCAGCTATGAGACTCGGAATTCATCCGAGACGGAATAGAAACGGAGTGCGAGATTATTAATAAAGATATTGTTCAAAATCACTTGATATATTTGTTATCCCCTAACTAACAATTCCTAAAACAAACTCGCCTTCATTCACAGCTTGATTGGTTGCGACATCATAAACTAAGCCATCATGTTGAGCGCAGACATCAATTACACTGGGTAGCTTACCTTCTTTATTAAAACTGAGAATTTGATAGAGTTTGTCTCCAGCTTTTACTGAAGTGCCTAATTCTATTCTGGATTGAATCATACCACCTGCGATCGCATAATATTTTTTCCGATTGCTGCTAGATGCAAAACTCATTTCATGGTTCTTTGTATCATCTGGTAAATTAGAAGTTTGTAGTACACCTTTTTGCACTAAATAGTTTTTTACACCTCGTACACCTTTAGCAACTGAATCAGGGTTTATTTGCATTCCTGAGCCTAATTCTAGCGTCCAAGCTTCTACATCAAACTTGATTTCTCTACCCAAATCTTTAAAACAAGCTTCCAGTGCTAACCAAGGTTTGATAAAAGCTTCATCAAAAGCATCACCATCATATTTATCAAGCAATATTCCGAAATCAAGTAGGAAGTATTTTGCACTGTCTTCTCGATTTTGGAAGTAATAAACGTAGTCTAATGCTTGATTTGTAGAACTATGTAAATCAATTAAGTAATCTGCATCTAAACTGAGATTTTGTAGCTTGTAGGCAAAAAGCTCAGTGTAAGGAACACCAGAAGAATTAAGTTTTTCTAAAGTTTTTGCGAATTGCTGCTTAATTATAGTTAGATAATTTTGTCGAATGACCTTTAGATCATTTTGAAGTTGAGATTTAGTAAAAGCTACTAAATCATCAGCTTCTTTCTCATAGTCCCAAAATATGCGATTCCAGTCTTTGGCTTCGTAAACGCAATATCGTCCAGGGGAGAAATGATGAGCGCGTTCATTCGTCCCCATTGGATTACAAACGGGAACTAACCAAATTTCTCCAGTTAAATCTGTATCATTTATTGTTAATAAAAACTCAATTAGCTGGTGAATAACGGCATTACCAGCAATTTCTGCACCGTGCAGATTTGATTGAATGTAAACCTTTTTACCAGGTTGAGCGCCGATGAATTTGTATAGTTGTAAGTAGAGGCGATCGCCCGAAGCCATTTGACGTAATACAATGCTTTCAATAACTGGCTGCATGAAATAACTCGGTGATGATTTGAGTAAATTATCGCTGTATCTATACTGGATTAAAAGCCTAGTCCAATAGAATTTGCTGATTTCATTTGCGTAATCAGCTAACCTCTGCGTGAATTACTAGGATAAAGTAACATCACATTAACTAGTGTTGGCAGTAGCTATGGCGCAGAATTGGTTGCGGATTATGCATCAAGACGACAAAATCCAACTTTCTTGGCAACGCGGATATGAAAGTCCTCGCTTTGCGTCAGAAGTCGCCTTCCAGCAACCCTTCGATGAAAAAAATGCGGCTGAATTGCGCTGGTATTTAGAAGATTATTTAAAGTTCCCTTACGGTATTTTTCCAGATAACGCTGTAAAAATTGAACAAAAATTACAGCATTGGGGACAACAGCTATTTGAGCTAGTCTTTCGCAGTACAGAGAAAGGAAGAGAATTTTTTCAGGAAGCAACACGGGAAGGGCTAGATAACTGTGAACTGGGCATCATTTCTGATAATGCTGAAGTGCTGAACTTGCCTTGGGAGTTGCTATATTCACCCGATTATCAATTTCTTGCACCTTCACTGGCGGGGATGTATCGCAGTCTCAGCAGTCAGGGCGTAAAAGCACCATTGCCAAAAATGCCCGATGACCAACTGAATATTTTACTAGTTATTGCCCGTCCTTACGATCGGCAAGATGTTGGGTTTAAAACCATTGCCCGTCCACTGCTGGCGGCGCTGCAACCGATACGACAGCGAGTCAATCTTAAGGTATTGCGTCCCCCTAGCTTGAAAGCATTTGAAGCAGAACTGCAAGCGCATAAGGGTTTTTATCATATCGTCCATTTTGATGGACATGGGAATTTTGACAGCGAGACTCAGGGAGTTTTAGTTTTTGAGGATGAACAGGGGAATGAGCAAGCTGTCAGCGCTAGAGAAATTGCCCAATATTTAACAGATTGCCGTGTGCCTATTTTTGTACTGAATGCTTGCAAGTCTGGACAAGTAGGCGAAGAAGCTTTTTCTTCTGTGGCGGGACAGTTGGTGAAATTGGGGGCTAAGGGTGTGGTAGCGATGGCGTATTCAGTTTACGCCAAAGGTGCAGAACACTTTATTGGGCGGTTGTATGGGGAATTAGTCAGGGGAGAGTGTATCGCTACAGCTGTTGCAGCAGGGCGTAAGTCCATGTCTATTGACAAAATGCGCCCCAGTCCCAAAGGAAATTTACCTTTACAAGATTGGCTTGTGCCGGTGTTGTATCAGCAAGAACCTTATACGCCTTTTGTTCCTAAAAAGACAGCACCCAGTTTTACCGATTTGATGGCGCAAACAGACAACACCCCAGAAAGTAGCAAAGCTGTAGGTTTACCTGATGAAAGTGCTTATGGTTTTATTGGGCGGGACTATGAGATTTTGCGTTTAGAGAGAGCATTTCGGCAAAATCATCTGGTTTTGGTGCAGGGAATGGGCGGTGTTGGTAAAACTGAGTTAGCCGCAGGTTTCGCCCGGTGGTTAAATGACACTCAAGGACGTACAGGCGGTATGTTCTTCACCTCTTTTGAACAGGGTGCGGGGTTGAGTCAGGTAATTAACCAAATTGGTAGGGCGTTAGGAGGTGAGAGATTTTCCCAAATGATGCCAGAAAAGCAAGAGGATGTGGTGCGGCAATATCTGCAAACTAATCCTTGCTTGTTGATTTGGGATAACTTTGAACCTGTCAACGGTTTCCCTACGGGGAATGAACCATTATTGAGTGGGGAAGAAAGAAATAAGCTGAAGTCGTTTCTTAAAGAATTGCGGGGTGGTAAATCTTGGGTATTAATTACCAGTCGCTGTGAAGAACCTTGGTTGGATTGTGGGTATAGTTTAATCAATTTGCGGGGGTTGTCTCAAGCGGATGCCCAAGAGTTAGCCGCGAAGATTTTGCAAACGGTGGGTGTGGAGAGAAAGAAACTACCAGCAGAGTATTTGGAATTGTTGAAATTGTTGGGGGGACATGCGTTGTCTTTGCGGGTGGTGTTACCGCATTTAAAGATGCAGACACCTGTGCAGTTAATTGAGGCGCTGCGGCAGGGGTTGGATACTTTTAGGGGACAAGAGGAAGAAGGGAGAGAAAAATCTCTTACTGTATCGTTGGATTATTCCTTTGCCAAGTTGTCGGAACGAACACGTCAGCATTTACCATTTTTGGCGTTGTTTTCGGAACGGGTTGATGCAGATTGGCTGCATCTGTTTTCAGAAAATCCTGATGATAGCGATGGACAAGCTTATCGCGCGGTGTTTGGGGAGAACTTGCAAAAACCAGATTGGTTAAGGATTCTCAACGAAGCCGCCGCAGCAGGTATTGTGGAATATTTGTTGGGTGAGAGTATCTACAAAATTCACCCAGCACTACCTTGGTATTTGCGCCAGCAGTTAAACACAATTACTTCCCAGGAGGTGATTAACGAACTCGAAAAAAAGTTGCTGATTTTCTACGCTTATTTGGCTGACAACTACCGTAAGCAACTTATCAGCAACGCTGAACTGGCAACTTTTGTGCTGCGGGTGGAAGAACCAAATCTGTTGCAAAATCTGCGCCTTGCTGAACATCAGCAGGAATGGGCTTATGCACAATCAATTCTACAAGCCTTGGGAGAAGTGTATAAGCGCATTGGGCGCAAACCCGAATTTAAGTCACTGCGACAACGGACGCTGAAGCATATTGGTATTCACTTGGCAGATGCGAAAGCAAAGGGTAAAGATGCTCTGGATTTCTTGATGTATCTACGGGTTGCAGATGCCAATGAAGCCGCTCAAAGCGCTGACTTGGAAGGGGCAAGGAAAGTCTATCAAGAAATTCTGGATGAACTGATAGCTGTAAATGACTTCTCAGTAAATGACAAAATTGCTGTTGCTTATCACCAACTGGGCATAGTAGCCCAAGAGCAAAGGCAATTTGATGTGGCTATTGATTATTACCACAAAGCACTGAAGATATATGAAGATGCCGGGGATTTGTACAGTGCGGCTAGTGATTATCACCAACTGGGCATAGTAGCCCAAGAGCAGAGGCAGTTTAATGTGGCTATTGATTATTACCACAAAGCACTGAAGATATATGAAGATGCCGGGGATTTGTACAGTGCTGCTAGTGACTATCATCAACTGGGTAATGTAATCTATTTACAACGGCAGTTTGATGTGGCTATTGATTACTACCATAAGGCGCTGAAGATATATGAAGATGTAGGGGATTGGTACAGTGCTGCTGGTGAGTATCATCAAATGGGCATGATAGTCCAAGAGCAAGGGAAGTTTGATGTGGCTATTGATTACTACCATAAGGCACTGAAGATATATGAAGATGTAGGGGATTGGTACAGTACTGCTGGTGAGTATCATCAACTGGGCATGATAGCCCAAAAACAAGGGCAGTTTGATGCGACTATTGATTATTACCACAAAGCGCTGAAGATATATGAAGATGTAGGGGATTTGTCCAGTGCAACTGGTGAGTATCATCAACTGAGCATAGTAGCCCAAGAGCTTTTTGCACTTGGTGTTACGTATGTTAATCAAGGTAAATGGTATGATGGCATAATATTTTTAGAAAAAAGCCTTAATATTCGCCGTCAAGAGAATGACTTAAATAATCTGGCTGATAATATTTATCAAATTGCTCGTGCACATCACTTAATGAGTAATTTTGAAATCTCACGTACTCGCTATCGAGATGCTCTACGACTTTATGAACGTACAAAAAATAAACTTGGCATAGCTTTTTGTAAAGGTGGTTTAGGCCAATTAATGCTTCAAATAGGTTTTATAGAAGATGCTTTAAAAAATTTAGAAATAGCTAAGTTAATTTATTTGGAAATGGGAGAAAAACAACGCATAGTTGATGTAGATAAATTATTGGAATTAATTAGTAAAATAAAGGATAAAAAAAGATAATGAATGAATCAGACCGCATTTGGGATGAATTAGATAACATATACACTCGCTGGGGCATCAGCGAAATTCCATTTTCTGAAAGTGCTTCTACATTAGGTCAATCACGTATCCAAGAGGTTTTTACTGGTCGAACAAGAGAACTGCGAGAAGTACTGAATCTTTTTAAGGGACGTGAGCGAAAACGTTTGCTAGTTTATGGTTGGATAGGAATTGGTAAAACAGCTTTTATTTTGGAAATCTTGAGTCTTCTACAACGCAAAGCTAAAGACACGCTAACAGCTTATATCAGCTTACCACAAGATACAGATTTAGCTACAGCAGCCTTAATTGCTTTAGCACGTGAAATGGAAGATGATGAGTGGGCACAGCAACAACTAAATCAGATGGGACTTTACCCCAAAAACACCCTGTTCAAACGTAAAACTAAATTTAAAGCAGGTGTTTCTATAATGGGTGGTGAGATGGAAGAAGAAGTAATCGCTATTACCAAACCTAAGTATCCATCTCTCAGTTTTGAAGATTTGCTGCAACGAGCTTTGCAAAAGTACAAGCGAGTTGTAATTGCCATTGATGATTTAGATAAGCAAGATCCAGCAAGAGTCAGGCAGTTGTTATTGGATGCTCAAGGTTTACTGAAAGGAGGTGCATGGTTTATCCTTTCAGGACATCCTTTTGGTTTAACACGAGACATTTTA
The DNA here is from genome assembly GCA_015206945.1 of Nostocales cyanobacterium LEGE 12452. GTDB lineage: Bacteria > Cyanobacteriota > Cyanobacteriia > Cyanobacteriales > Nostocaceae > Nostoc. The sequence continues at coordinate 12,457 of JADEXV010000098.1, forward strand.
ATTGTGGAACGGGGGTTATTTGATCTGGCTCTAAAACTTGAAGAAATGGATCAATCAACCATGTATACTATGCTAGTAAATTACCTAAATAGTGCTCGTCCTCAAAAATCTAAACGTGACCGTGATGATCGCTATGCAGTTTATCCTTTCACACCTGAAACTGCACGTATGCTATGTGAAAAGTCTGGGGGTGTCCCTAGATGGCTCAACCGTTTAGGTAGTTATGTATTACTTAAAGCAGCAGAATTAAAAGCTGATGTCATTACACCCGAAATTTTGCAGCAGGGTTTCTCCTATGCTAATCAGCAAGTACGCGGACAATTAGGATTAACATCTGAAGACTTTATTTTACTAGATTTAGTTTTGGAGAAGGGAATATTATCAGATGAAAATGTTAGTTATGAAGATTTACAAAGACTCAAAGTCCAAGAATTTAGTGAAATTTTACCAATTATAGATAAACTGATGCAGCGAGATTTGATTCGCAGACTACCTAGCGATCGTGCTACTGAATTTGCTCCTACTCCATTCTTGTTGCCACCAGAAGAAAATGTGGATGATGCCCACAATCAAAAGAATGATAATAATCAAATTTTATAAAAGTTATATTATGGGCTAACGCACCTTGGATTGTTGGGGTGCGTTGCGCTACGCGACAACTCACTCTACTGAAACGGGATTATTTATAAGTTTTGCTTAAGCATTACAAGTTATCGCATAAGCTTTTGTCAAAAAGTTGTAACGTTAAGGCTTAATGTCGTAACCTTAAGCCTTAATCTTATAATGCTGGTGATTAATATTGTAACTTTAAGCCTTACTGTCGTAACCTTAAGCCTTAATGTTGTAACTTTAAGCCTTACTGTCGTAACCTTAAGCCTTAATGTTATAGCGTTAAGCCTTAATGTTGTAATGTTGGTGATGACAAGACATTCACTTATAACTGCGATCGTTGATTCAGGTACTATTTTGCAGCCAGTTCAATCCTTGGAAACTTATACTAAGTCACAGCCAGAAAAGCCGAGGAGACAAACAAAAATCAAAGCTTTGCAAGGCTGATTTGAAAAAACACAACCTACGCCTTCTGATTTTGACCCAGACCAAGCCAGATGGGAAGCTTTAAAGGAGAAACATAATCTGTGAAATTGCCTGAAATATTATTTAATTATATATAGATGAGGAAAAGCAATATGCAAGCCTACAAGCTGAACGCCACAATTGACGAATCAGGTCATTTAATTATTGACGAACCTCTAAATATTGCTCCTGGAAAAGTGGAAGTGATTATTTTGCAGCCAGTTCCATCCTTGGAAAATTTTACTGAGTCACAGCCAGAAAAGCCGAGAAGAAAGTCTAAAGTCAAAGCATTTGAAGGTTTATTTGAAAATGCCCCACCGACACCACCAGACTTTGACCCAGACCAAGCCCGATGGGAAGCTTTAAAGGAGAAACATAATCTGTGAAAATCTTGTTAGACACCAACATCATTGTAGATGATGCCCTTGAGCGTGAACCTTTTCTAGAGGAAAGCGAACAAGTGTTGGTGCTAGTTGAGCAAGGACAGGTAGAAGGTTATATTTCCGCCTCAACTTTTAGTGATTTGTATTACATCATCCGTAGAGCAAGAGGTCGAGAGTGGACACTTACTTATTTAAGGCAGTTGGTCAACTTCTGCCGTGTCGCTACTGTAGACAGTACCGCAATCAACATGGCACTAAACCTTAACTTTAGAGATTTTGAAGACGCTATTCAATACAGCGCTGCGGTACTCAATCATTTGGATGCTATTATTACTCGCAACCCTAGAGATTTTCCAGTTGCTACTCCCAGAATTATCACACCTGAAGAGTTGATTCAGGAACTAACAAATACTCTATAAATAATTAAGTCAAATATATATGAATGCCCAATTAACCCCTGTCGAAATCCAAGAACTTCAGCAACTTTTGCCAAACGACACTCCAGCGCAACATGCACTTACTACCCTGCAACAACACAACGGCAATCTAGAAGCAAGTTTTGATACACTCTGGCAAGAGAAAGTCGGCATAACAGATTATAGTAAAGGCAAAAAATCTCTTTTACAGCTAACCCTCGACGAAATCCGTGCGGAAATCTGTGGTGATGATGGTTTAAGGGGCACAATCAAAGAATACACCAAGAATCCTGGTAGTTCTTCTCTGCTCAATAGTATCATTGGCTCACTGGTTGCTGTTGCAGCAGTGCATGGAATTCCGATTGATGGTGCGATCGCAACAATTGTCGTATTATATATTCTAAAAATTGGGATAAATGTTTTCTGCAAATACACTGAACCAGATAGCCAGCCATAGTAAGCGTAAAAATAATATTGTACAGACGCGATTAATCGCGTCTCCCCTCACGTTCCCGGTAAATTTAGCAATCGCTCATCCAAATGACTACGGTCTGCCAAAACCTTTAACAGCGGCCCATGTGAGGAAAATTCCACAACACTGACCGAAGCGACAGGGCATCCCAACCGAAAACGGAAGCGTCCCACATCAACCCCCAGAAAACTACATAGAAGAATTCTAATCGTTGCCTTGTGTGAAACGACTAAAACATTCCCACTAGTGTAATTTTGCTTGATTTCTTCAATTACCTGCAAAGCGCGAGAAGCAATTGTAACCGCCATTTCTCCGCCATTTGGAGCATTCCAAGCAGGATCTGCTGACCAGCGAATATAATCATCGTGATATTCACGGCTAATTATTTCTGGGGTTTTTCCTTCCCACAAGCCATAGTTGATTTCCTTCAAACCATCCCTAAATTGTGGTTCTATCCCTATTGCTTCACACAAAGGTTTTGCTGTCAATACAGTTCTCTGCATGGGACTACAAAATATTGCTGTCCAATCCTTAGAAGTATATGCGTCAGCAAAAGCCTTTGCCATCTCCAACCCTTCTGGAGTGAGTTCTGAGTTTATAGAACCGCAAAAGGAATTATTGCGGCTGCATTCTGTCTGTCCGTGACGGAGGAAATAAAGAGTTAGGTTCACGGTATATTCTCATCGATTGTGAATTAGAGAAAATGAGTCAGAATTTTCAGCAATAAAACCATACTCCATAGATTTGCAGCAGAAAATTACTGTGAAGCAAGTTGGGGTATCTGAGTGCGTAAGTTCTAATTTTATAATAAATACGGTTTATTTAAGGGTGATTAGTCTTTCAAAACACGATAAATCATGTCTCTACATCAGGCTTTTGTTGCTCTATCTGAACTGTATTGCTTTATAGCTTTTTAATAATTGTAAGCATCAATATAGAGACGTAATTAATTACGTCTCTATAAAAGTTCTGTAAATCAAGCTAGTCCTTTATCTTTCAACTCTTGCTAATAAGAAAAGAATAAAGGTACGTAGCATTGAATATTTAACATTTCATAGTTTGTTCTTGCAAAACTAGAAATCCACCCCATTCATATCCCTAGAGTTTCTGCAAAAAAACCATAAATCGTTAGTCAATGTTTTTCTTTACATTATCTTTCACGTCTTCAATTCCGTGACGTACTTCGCTTTCAGCTTGCTTTGCTTTACCTTTAGCTTTATCTTCTGGATCGCCAGTAACGTTTCCTAATGCTTCTTGGGCTTTACCTTCAACATTTTTAGCAGCAGCCTTTGCGCGATCTTCTATGCTCATTTTGATACTCCTGATTTAATTAAAAATCATTTCAAAGCTATAAACTAACTTTGAAACGCTTTGTTATTACCTTTACACAGTAACTTAAAGTTTTTGCTCAAGCCTTCCACCACAAGGCATATTAAACAATTAAAAATTAAAAATTAAAAATTAAAAATTAGGAAAAGTAATTGTAGTAAGCATCCTGGCTGTTGACTGAATGAAAATTAAAGTAAGGAGAGTTAATTTACCTATGCTAAAAGACATAGAACAAATATAAAGATGGTAATCTCTATTTTTTAAATAAAAAAACCCAGTTTCGTATAGAAAATGGGTTAATAAAGTTATGGGGATGTTTTTTGTTTAATCTAGAAAACCCATTAGGCTTTCAGAATTGTCAATCTCATTTGGTGCTATGGGACGATTCCCGAAGGTGGAATAACTGTCAGAAATTGCCAATGAACTTGAGGAAATTGGACGAATCCCAGAGAGGTTAATACTTTCAACAACTTGGAATGTATTAGCACCTATTGGACGAATACCCATTGCGTTATAGGTTTCAACTACTTCCAAGGTACTGGTACTAACAGGACGCACCCCAGAAATTGAAAGGTGTTCAGCAACTTCTAAGTCGCTAGCGCCTATGGGACGAATTCCAGAAATGGCGAGTGTTCCAGAAGCTCCTACTGGCAGTCCACTAACTTCATCGACTTTATCAGCATTCAAGCTCTGGTCTTGTTGATTGTCAACTTCCTCTGTAGACTTGACAGACTTTTGCCGAGAACTGGTTGCTTTGCCAGCGTTGCTAATAGTCATAAACGAACACCTCTAGTTTGTTAATTGAATTTTACAATAATTAAGGAAAGATGAAATTTTTTCCCATATACCTTAGAGTTTAACCTTAAAAAACCCCATATAGATATAAGAATCTTTAAAACTAATACATAAGTAAATGTAAATTAATAATTCTTGTAAACAATTATTACTATTTATTTGGTCTAATAAGCCAGCTACAATGGATACAGGGCGGAATCGTCACCATGAGATAGGGTATTTACAGCAAAACTGTATGACAGAATTTTGTCTTCAAGCTCCCTTTAGTCCCACAGGCGATCAACCACAAGCGATCGCACAGCTAACTGCTAGTATCCAATCAGGCAATCGTTACCAAACTTTACTAGGAGCCACTGGAACTGGTAAGACATTTTCGGTAGCAGCAGTTATTGAGAAAATTGGCAAGCCTACTTTAGTTCTGGCGCATAACAAAACTCTGGCTGCACAGCTTTGTAACGAGTTGCGGGATTTCTTCCCCAACAACGCAGTCGAGTATTTTGTCAGCTACTACGATTATTATCAGCCAGAAGCGTATATTCCCGTCACCGATACTTATATTGAGAAAACGGCGGCAATTAATGATGAAATAGATATGTTGCGGCATTCAGCGACGCGATCGCTTTTTGAACGCCGTGATGTCATCGTCGTTGCTTCCATCAGCTGCATCTACGGTTTGGGAATGCCATCAGAATATCTGAAAGCTGCCATCCCCCTTCAGATAGGTATGGAAGTAAATCAACGCCAAATTTTACGGGATTTGGCAAACGTTCAATATAGCCGTAACGACATCGAAATGGGCCGGGGAAAATTTCGCGTCCGTGGTGATGTCTTAGAAATTGGCCCAGCTTATGAAGACCGAATTATTCGCGTCGAATTCTTTGGTGATGAAATTGACGCAATTCGCTATATAGATCCGGTAACAGGTGAAATTCTCAAAAGTCTGGAAGCCGTAAATGTTTACCCTGCACGTCACTTTGTCACCCCAGAAGAACGTCTAGAAGTAGCTTGTCATGACATTGCCGCAGAATTAAAACAGCAAAAACTAGACTTAGAACAAGCTGGAAAATTATTAGAAGCGCAACGCATAGATCAACGTACACGCTATGACCTAGAAATGCTGCGCGAAGTAGGTTATTGCAACGGCGTTGAGAACTATTCGCGTCACTTAGCAGGAAGACAAGCTGGAGATCCACCAGAATGTTTAATTGATTATTTTCCGAAAGATTGGCTATTAATTATCGATGAATCTCACGTTACCGTACCCCAAATTCGCGGTATGTATAACGGCGATCAAGCGAGAAAAAAGGTTTTAATTGAACATGGATTTCGGCTTCCTAGCGCTGCTGATAACCGTCCTTTGAAAGCAGAAGAATTCTGGCAAAAAGTAAATCAGTGTATTTTTGTTTCAGCAACTCCCGGAAATTGGGAAATAGAAGTTTCTGAAGATCACATAGTCGAACAAGTGATTCGACCAACTGGGGTGGTCGATCCAGAAATTTCCGTGCGTCCCACAGAAGGACAAATTGATGATTTGTTAGGCGAAATTAAAGATAGAGCCGATCGCCATGAACGAGTGTTAATCACCACATTAACCAAGCGAATGGCGGAAGATTTAACCGAATATTTGCAAGACCACGGTATCAGGGTACGGTATTTACATTCGGAGATTACTTCTATTGAGCGCATTGAAATTTTGCAGAACTTGCGCGAAGGTAAATTTGATGTATTAGTTGGCGTAAACTTGCTGCGAGAAGGCTTGGATTTACCCGAAGTTTCCTTAGTAGCAATTATGGATGCAGATAAAGAAGGTTTCCTGCGAACCGAGCGTTCCTTAATTCAAACTATTGGTAGAGCTGCACGTCATATCCAGGGACAGGCGATTTTGTATGCCGATAATATGACAGGTAGCATGATTAAAGCCATTGATGAAACAGATAGACGGCGTGGTATTCAAACGGCACATAATCGACTGCATGGGATTACACCACAACCGATTGTGAAAAAATCAAGTAATGCGATTTTGGCTTTTTTAGATGTATCTCGGCGGTTAAATGCAACTGACTTGAAAGTTGTAGACGAACATATAGATGAACTGCCATTAGAACAGATTCCAGGGTTGATTACTTTGTTAGAAGCGCAGATGAAAGAAGCATCGAAGAAATTAGAATTTGAAGAGGCGGCAAAATTGCGCGATCGTATTAAGCATCTGCGGGATAAAATGCTAGGACGTTAAGGTGAATCTTATACTCACGAATATTCACCTAATTAGCGTTCACCTTTCTAGCAAGAAGCGATAATGGATAAGATGCCATTTACGTTTTAAGAGTGTGGTAGCCATGACTGAGTTACTTGAGCGTGTGATCGCCAAACTGAAAACTCTACCTGTTGCCGAACAGAATGCGATCGCTGCTCGTCTCCTTGCTGAGATAGAGGATGAGCAGAAATGGAAAGCTCAGTTTAAATCTACTACAGATGCTCAGTGGGATCGTCTAGCTGATATGGTACAGCAGGAAATTGCTACGAGCTAGCTGTAACGCTTGATATATTACGATTACGATCAACAAAAAGACTATATGAAAAGTTTCCATAGAATCAATAGTTAGACCTAGCTCTGTTTTGGGATAACTATTAAAAACTTCATTATGGAAAAATTCGCTTATGTCTGGACGATCTATCCGCATTTTTCTTGTAGATGGAACAGCTACAGGAATAATGACAACTGAGATCATGAACTGGACGGGGAAGGTGATTGTAGCTCCTAGAGCGCAGCTTGTCAGCCTAGCCCAACGTAGCGAAACAAAGCGAACAGGCATTTATGCGCTGGTTGGCGAAGACCCAAGTAGTCCACTCAAAGATAAGGTTTACATAGGGGAAAGTGATAATGTTCTAAAACGCTTAACCCAGCACAATAGCGATGCTGCAAAAGACTTTTGGAGCCGTACAGTTATTGTCATTAGCAAGGATGAAAATCTGACAAAAGCTCATGTGCGGTACTTAGAGAGCCGACTAATTCAAATCGCAGCCCGAACTGGTCGAGCAACATTAGAAAATGGAACATCTCCTGATATGCCATGTTTACCAGAACCCGATGTCGTAGACATGGAGTATTTTCTTGAGCAATTATTAACTCTCCTGCCAGTATTAAACTTTCCCTTTGCAACTCCTGCGCCGACAATTTCAACAGTTTTAGCAGTTCAGACAGATCAACCAGCTTTAACAGAGCGAAACAGTCCTTCACCAATTTTTGCAGCAAATAGTTCTGAATATAATGCTCAGGCTCAGGAAATAAACGGACAATTTGTAATTTTGAAAGGTTCCAAGATCAAAAAGGAAATAAAGAGTTCTCTTGGTGCAACATATAGAGCTATGCGAGATCAATTCATTAAAGATGGAACATTGGTAGAGACACCGGATGGAGTAAGTTTACAACTCACAGTAGATGTTTCAATTTCTAGTCCAAGTGGTGCTGCCAGTATAACTAGAGGAATATCTGCTAACGGAAGAGAGTTTTGGAAAGTCCAGGAAACTGGTCAGACTTACAATCAGTGGGATCAAGAACGTATTTCAAAAGTTGCGACACTGACAGTTGATGAATAATTTTGCTAAGTTTTAAGACTGGGTAGGTGTAATTGCGCCACAATATCTTACACGTCATGGCAGAGGACGGTTGCAAATCGCTGGTGCTTAGTTCGAGGTTGCTGTCCGTTACTGATTTTAGCCGTTAATGACTTGCTCAAGCGATCGCATTAAACATCTGCGGGATAAAATGTTAGGACGTTAACGTGAATCTTATGCTCACCAATATTCGCCTAATTAGTGTTCGAGAATATCACAAAATGGCGGAAATGGGGATTTTTCATCCTGAAGAACGCTTAGAATTAATCGCGGGACAAATCATCAGAATGTCAGCAAAAGGTACTGCTCACGAATCAGCAATTACCCGCACAGAAAGGTTATTACGTCAACGTTTGGGGGACAAAGTTTTATTAAGAATCCAGTCACCAGTGCAACTTGACGATTATTCAGAACCAGAGCCAGATATTTCAGTGGTGAAGCTAAATCCATTAGATTATGAGGATCACCATCCTAATGCTTCCGAAGTATTTTTACTGATTGAAATAGCTGATTCCAGTCTTAAATACGATAGAGAAGTAAAAGCGATGGCATACTCTAAATCAGGCATTATTGAGTACTGGATTTTAGATGTAAATGGACGCAAGTTGTATATGTATCGTCTCCCTAGTCCAGATGGATACCACAGCGAGAGCATACTTGCAGAAGATGTGACAATTTCACCTTTAGCTTTTCCTGATTGTGCGATCGCTATTCGAGAATTATTGCGAAAAATCTGAGAGGCGATCGCCATTAATTATTATTAGCAGAAATAAAAATTCGATGCTTATTATATTCAGAGGAAGTGGGAATAGTCATACTAAAAAAAACGCCCATTTTTCGCTATCCTAAATCAAGTGAATCATTAAGAGATCGCGCCGATGGTTGCTTTACCCGACAACATTTTGATGAGTGCAGAAGAATATCTAGTTTGGGAAGCTACCCAAGAGGAACGCTACGAGTATTGGGATGGCGAAGTTGTGATGATGAGTGGTGCTACACGCAACCATAATCGGATTTCTCTGAATTTCTCGAAGCTTCTAGATGATGCCCTAGCTGATCGCTCTTGTGAAGTCTACATTGTAGATGTAAAAGTGCAGGTAGAACCTGGGCAAAAATATTTTTATCCAGATGTGGTGGTGACTTGCGATGAGCGAGATACCGATCCACAATTGGTACAATTTCCCTGCTTAATTATCGAAGTGCTATCATCTTCAACAGAAGCAGCCGATAGGGGGAAAAAGTTTGCCAAATATCGCCAATCTCCAACCTTGCAAGAATATGTCTTAGTACAAGTAGCTCAACCGGGTGTAGAAGTGTTTCGACGCAACGAACAGGGGAAATGGGTGCTGTCTGAGTATAATTTGGGCGATATATTACGGCTGGAATCGGTGGATGTAGAAATTGCGATCGCTGATTTGTATCGACAAGTGCAGTTTGAAACTGAAGCAACCGAAAATTGACCTAATAGATAGTCAATTTTTGAATTTCATGTCATCTCCACAGATGCTTCGCATACAATGGTGAAAATTCTGAAGAAGTTGTAAATAGTCACGCTTCCTAAAAGGCTAATTTTGGATTAAACCAGTTGTCTTATGCAAAGTATTCCATATCAATACCGACTGCTGATTTTGTTTTTGCTGATGGGTTTGGTTGTAGCGGTAGACTACTGGCGTAATCCAACAAAACCTACAAAACTTCAGGAATACTCGTTTTTAATGGTGTCCGGTTTAATCGGTGCTGGGTTTGGTATCGTTAACGATCAAATTACCTGTACTCTCTCACCCGCTTACTTTTATTACTTCAAAAATGTTCCTTATGGTTCTAATTTTCGTTGGGAAGTCAGTGAAGTTGGATTTCAGGCGGGCTTTTTTGCTGGTTTTTTAAGCTACGGCATATTTCTATTGGTTAATCAGAGACGAAAGTTACCTTTGTCTTATCGCCAATTACTTAAAATGGCACGCTATCCGATTACTTGGGCAATTGTAGTTGCTCAGATCACAGGATTCATATTTTATTATTTTCAATTTCCCTTATTTGTCGATCAGATTACGCCAGTCGTTCAGCCAGCAGAAGTTTCCAGGTTTATGTTGGTTTGGGGAATCCATATTGGACTTTACATCGGTGCAGTGTTAGGAATTGTGCATGGTGTAGCAAAGATTCGTCGAAGAGTTCCATATCTATCGCTATAAGGACTATATCCACCCTCGTAATTTTTTATGTACCTGCGCTAAATACCACATATAATCATCAATTTTGTAATTATCAGCAGCTTTAACTATATAATCCTGAGCTAAATCAAGATTATTTTGAGCTTCGTAATATAATCCCAAGTAAAGATGACTGTAAAAATTTCCCTTTATCCCTTCTGATTGACCAACAGTTAAAACATCATCTGGTGTACAATTACCCCCATACAAATCATATACGCGCTGCATAATACGTCGAGGGTCATTTTTCACAGTTAGTAAAGAATTACGTGCCTCTTCAATACCTAAAGAACGAGCTACGCAGAGATATCGCCATACTGTTTCTTCTACATCTTGAGCATTCACTGTCAAATCTATTTCAAATTGTTCAGCGCCCTCAGCAAATCTTTCTGCATAATAATACGATAATCCACGTTGCCAGAGGTAGGGTTTGATACGGACATCCAATTGCTCTGCTATATCAAAATCTTGAATAGATTCATCAATTTTGGCCAGTTGAAAGTTAACCATGCCTCGACGAATGTAAGCATTGGGATTTTTCGGCTGATTGCGAATGGTTTCGTTCCAGCGCTGGAGTTGATTTTCTAGAGAATTTGAAAAAAACATGAGTTTGCCTAGCTAATATGCAATCTTAGACGAACAAAATCAGCACTGTGGTCAAGCTGCTTTCTTCTCTAACTGGAAAATTATGGCATGATGCTTATTGTTTCAAGGTAAGTCCTACAATAAATCTCAAATATCAAACTGAGATCCATCCACGAGGTAGAAGAAACTACTTACAAAATTCAGTATTGTAAAATTGCTGTTTTAAAATTCAGGAAATAAACACTCGTGGTTCCCATTAGAGATAATAATCCGACAACAATCACGCCTTATGTTACTTATGGGCTGATTGCTGCCAATGTCCTGGCTTTTCTTTATGAAGCAAATCTTCCCCCCCAAGCATTAAATGGATTTTTGCACCTTGCGGCTGTAGTTCCACGAGAACTGACTTTAAGCTTTGCTGGTATCTCTGTACATCAACCAGTACCAGAGTGGGCAACTTTGATTACTTCACAATTTTTGCACGGTGGTTTCTTGCATTTAGCCGGGAATATGTTGTTTCTCTGGATTTTTGGTAACAATGTTGAAGATAAGTTAGGCCATGCCAAATATTTACTGTTTTATTTATCTTGCGGTGTTTTGGCATCCTTGACCCAGTGGTTCTTCGCTCAAGATTCTAGCATTCCTTCTTTGGGTGCAAGCGGTGCGATCGCAGGTGTTATGGGTGCATACATTCTCCGCTTTCCCAACGCCGAAGTTCTTGGTGTAGTACCTTTAGGGTTTTTCTTCCCAACTTTCCGTGTCCCCGCATATTTCTTTTTAGGATTCTGGTTTCTCGAACAAGCTTTCTACGGACTTACTAGTCTTGAAGCACGTACCAACATCGGTATGGAAAGCGGCGGTATTGCCTACTGGGCCCATGCAGGCGGGTTTATTTTCGGGGCAATTCTCGGCCCACTGTTGGGTTTATTTAGCGATAAATCCCAGGAAGAATCTTGGTATAAGTAATTTTTCATAGTATCTTTGTTACCCTCAATTATACTGATTAATTTAATAGGTGAAATTGTTTGACCTTCGCAACTGCTAACCTGACAAGCTATATTGCAGTTAGTCAATAATTTAGGAAAAACACCTGTGTTTCCCCTCTACGATGAAAATCCGACGCGAATCACCCCGTATTTCACCTATGGGTTAATTGGCATGAATGTTTTAGTTTTTATTCACGAGGTGAGCCTGCCAAATGCACAATTAAGTCAGTTTTTCAGTGAGTATGCAGTAGTGCCTCAAGAGTTAACCACCAATTTAAATGGAGAGTGGATAACGTTATTTACGTCGCAATTTTTACACGGTGGTTGGTGGCACTTAATCTCAAATATGGTGTTTCTCTGGGTTTTTGGCAATAATATTGAAGATCGATTGGGTCATGCCAAATATCTGATTTTTTATTTGGCGTGTGGTGCTTTAGCTGCCTTGTGCCAATGGTTTATTGGGATGAATTCTGAGATTCCTTCCTTGGGGGCAAGTGGTGCAATTTCTGGAATTTTGGGTGCGTACATTATCCGCTTTCCCCACGCTCAAGTCATGACTTTAATATTTTTGGGGTTTTTCATTACCACAATTAGAGTTCCAGCACTAATCATAATTGGAATTTTTGTTGTGCAAAATGTGATATCCGGTCTTGCTACCCTCCAAACAGCCGCTAATATGACTGTGCAAACTGGTGGAGTTGCATATTGGGCACACATCGGTGGTTTTGTATTTGGGGTAATTCTCGCTCCCTTATTTGGCTTGTTTCGGCGCGATTAAATACAGCATTTCCTGAAACTCGTAGCAAAAAATTGCTACCTTTCAATTCTCTGCGCTAACCTTCTCTTTTTTCAGAGGTGCTAAAGCGAACGCCAACACCAATGCGATACTCTGCGTTAAAATTTCCACATTTGAAACTATTAGTTTTTGTTGGCCCTCGCTGAAACTTCCTCTGACTGTTCTATCTCAGATGTAAATGCTGATGATTTTGGAACTTCTTCAGGTACAGAAACGATGATATCAGCACCATTAATAATTGCTCCCAATAACCCCAGTTCGGATTCAACCAATTGATCGATAGCTTCACCTAGCATATTCTCTTGCGTATAGTTTGGTCGCGCCACTAGTACGATCCCATCGCTGTAGGGTTGAATTAACAAAGGGTCATTGGATATGCTGAGGGGACTAGTATCTAAAATGACTAAATCAAACCGTTCGCGGACATCTTCTATCAGCCGCCGCATTTCGCTAGATTCAAGAATAGCAGCGGATTGCCGCACTGGACCAGGGCTGGGAAGAATGTATAAATTTTCAACATCAGGAACTAAACGAATACATTCACTCAAATTAGCGTAATAACGTAGGGGTTCAATAGTGGCTTCCGGGTCAGGAATTACATTTAACGATGTACAACGGGAAGGCGATCGCAAATCTGTTTCGATAATTAAGGTTCTTTTACCAGCACGGGCGGAAGCAACACCCAAATTATAAGCACTTGCCGTTTTCCCCTCTAGGCTACTGGTGCTAGTAATCAATACTACCTTTAAGTTTTTACCACCAATCCGACGCATATTACTACGGAATTTCTCATAAAATTCTAAATAAGGGATTTGCAAGAAAATAAGATACCAATTAAACGGGGAAAATTGTGATATCCCATTTAGGTAGAGTTTCGGAAGGTTGCCAGAAAGTTTGGTAGTGTTCTAACTCTTGTGAGAGAACCTTGATTCC
>JADEXV010000002.1 GCA_015206945.1 Nostocales cyanobacterium LEGE 12452
GCAACAAACATAAAGGATTGATAAAGTATAAAAAGCATGGTAAAAATTTAACTCCTATAAAAAGAGTTTCTTAAAGTCTGCCAGTGCAGACTTAATTATTAGAACCACAGATTTATTTTCTGAATGGCAAATTTACCATGCTTGGGTTTTATTTTCCAAGCATGGTAAATTATGTCTCTGAATTTTCAACGAACCCGCGATTTGCTCAATAGCTTTCAATTTAATGATTTATTTATAGAAGAATTAGGTTGGTCTAAACCTTCCAGACAAAAAACTATAACTTTAAAAATTGAAAACAACACCTATCAATACCAAAAGATTGCTGAACTTTCAGGCGTTGCAATCTTTGAAGTCACCGCAACAGATGGGAACATACCAGAAGCTAAAGCTAGAGTTGCTATTCATCAAGAAATAACTAAACTTATAAATGAAAATCTCCTAATTTTCATTACTGAAGAACGCACCCGTAGTCTTTGGTATTGGGTAAAGCGAGAAGGAAGTAAAAGCTACGTTCGTGACCATTTATATGTGAAGGGTCAACCAGGAGACTTATTTTTAAGTAAACTTGGTTCTTTAGTTATTGATATTACTGAATTAGAACATGGGGAACCGACGGTTGTCGAAATTGCTTATAAGTTACAACGCGGTTTTGATGTTGAGCCTGTAACTAAGAAGTTTTACAAGGAATTTCAAGAGCAACACCAGAAGTTTTTGCTGTTTGTGAAAGGGATTGATAACGAAATAGATAGACGTTGGTATACATCAGTGATTCTCAATCGCCTGATGTTTGTTTATTTTCTCCAGCGTAAGGGTTTTATTGATAACAAGGATTTAAATTATCTTCAAAATAAGCTTGAGCAAAGTAAACAAAAAGCTGAAGATAATTTTTATGGTGAATTTCTCAAGGCTTTGTTTTTTGAAAGCTTTGCTAAACCTGAGATTGAACGCGATTTATCTGTACAAGAATTGGTAGGAAAGGTTAAATACCTGAATGGTGGATTATTTCTCAAGCATCATATTGAAGAGAAATATCAAATCTCTATAGTTGATGAGGCTTTTGAGCAAGTTCTAGATTTATTTGCGCGTTATTCTTGGAATCTGGATGATACGCCGGAAGGTAAAGACGATGAGATAAATCCTGATGTTTTAGGATATATTTTCGAGAAATACATTAATCAAAAAGCTTTTGGAGCCTATTATACTAGACCGTAAATTACAGAATATCTCTGTGATAGAACTATCCACAAGTTAATTGTAGACCGCGTGAATGATGCGCTGTCCGATCAGTATAAACCATTTGAGGATATCAACGAACTTCTCATTAAGCTGGATACAAATGTTTGTCGTCTACTAATGGATGATATTCTTCCTAATTTATCAATTCTTGACCCGGCTTGCGGTTCTGGCGCTTTTCTTGTTGCAGCGATGAAGACGCTAATCCAAGTTTACAGCGCAGTTTTCGGGACAATTAAATTAATGGGTGATGACACTCTCAAAAATAAGCTTGAAGATATAGAAAGTTCCCATCCATCAATACCTTATTTTATCAAAAAGCGGATTGTTTCAGATAACCTCTATGGTATAGATATCATGGAGGAAGCAACAGAAATTGCGAAACTACGTCTTTTCTTAGCTTTGGTTTCTTCTGCTAACGATGTGGAAGAGTTAGAACCATTGCCTAATATTGATTTTAATATTATGGCGGGTAATTCGCTGATTGGATTGATTAAAGTAGATGATACGGCTTTTGATGCTGTGGGAAATTCACTACAAGGAAATCTATTACAGTCTTTAGCCGCAGATAATTATAAGAAAATTTTAGAAGAAAAGAATAAATCTGTTGAGTTGTACAAAAAACACGCTTTTTTACCTAAAGCTTTACCCGATACAGATACACCTCAAGATACTCGATTGAAACACCTCCGCAAAAATATTGAACAACTCAATAAAAAATCGCAAGAAAAGTTAAATCTTTTGCTGTTGGATGAGTTTAGTAAGCGTTTGGGTATCAAGTATGAAGAGGTTCAGTTAACTGGAAAATCACAGAAGCGGGTTTTGAAGGTTGAGGATATTGCAGCTTTGAAGCCGTTTCACTGGGGTTATCATTTTAACGAGGTTTTAGAACGCGGTGGTTTTGATGCAATTATTACTAATCCGCCTTGGGAAATATTTAAGCCGAATGCAAGAGAATTCTTTCTTCAGCATAATGACCTCGTGAGAAAGAGCAAGATGGATATCAAGGCTTTTGAAAAAGAGCAAAAGCAACTTTTAGCAAATCCTGAAATAGCTACTACTTGGTTAGGATATCAAAGTCAATTTCCACATACAAGTGCTTATTATCGTTCAGCAGAACAGTATAAAAATCAAATTTCCGTTGTTAATGGTAAAAAATCAGGTACTGACATTAATCTCTATAAACTATTTTTAGAACAGTCCTTTAACTTGCTATCTAAAGGTGGACATTGCGGAATTATATTACCTTCCGGCGTTTATACTGACCTGGGAGCCAAGCAGCTAAGAGAAATGTTATTTTCTCAGACTAATATTGATGCAATTTTTGGATTATCAAATGAAAGATTTATTTTTGAGGGGGTAGATCATCGTTTCAAATTTTCACTTTTAACTTTTGAAAAAGATGGTAATACTGATTCGTTTCTGGCAGTTTTTCGTATTAATCCACATGAAGCTATTAAAGTAAATCAGCTAGAGGCTTTTTTCAAAAATAAAGATGAGCGAGTTAAAATTTCAGTTCCACTTATTCGCGGTTTATCTCCTGATTCTCTGTCCGTGATGGAGTTTAAGAACAAGATAGATATCCACATAGCTGAGAAAATGGCTAAGTTTCCTTTGCTAGGTGAAAAGATTGAAGATAAGTGGAATTTGCGCTTAACTGCTGAATTTCACATGACTAGCGATAGCCATTTATTCAAGCAACAACTTGCTAAAGAAAGATTACCGCTTTACGAAGGTAAGATGATTCATCAGTTCACTCACTTATATGCTGAACCGAGATATTGGGTGGATGAACAAGAAGGCAGGAAAGCTTTATTAGGACGGAATGAAAGTGATACAGGACAATACTTAGATTATCAAAGCTACCGCTTAGGGTTTAGAGCTATAGCTAGGAATACTGATGCTAGAACACTTATTATAGGAGCAATACCAAAAAATGTATTTTGTGGCAATTCGGTTTTAGTTATTTCTGGAATGACTATGATATCAAGCTCTGAAATAGTTTTTGCTCAAGCTATTTTAAATTCATTTACACTTGATTTCTATGCTCGGCAAATGGTATCTGCAAACATTAATATGTTCTACATTTACCAACTACCCGTCCCACGTTTAACAAAAAACGATCGCAACTTCACCGATATTGTACAACGCGCCGCCAAACTCATCTGCACCACACCAGAATTTGACGAACTCGCGCAAGAAGTCGGTCTAGGTTCCCATCAACAAGGCGTTACCGACGAAGCAGAACGCGCCAAACTCCGCGCCGAACTCGATGGAATGGTAGCACATCTCTATGGCTTAACCGAAGATGAATTTAGCTACATCCTCACTACCTTTCCAATAGTGAATGCAACTGTTAAAGAAGCAGCATTAGAAGCTTACCGTAACTTTGTCCCAATGTTTGGAAACTCAGAATTAGTTTCTGCTTAGTTTCTCGTTCCCATACAGAACAAGGGAACGAGGAATACTAACAGCATCACAAATAAGCAGATGGGCGTTAATAAAATAAATATAATATGTTCCGTCATTGCGAGCAGAGCGAAGCAATCGCAAAGTCTCTGGGATTGCTTCGCTCCGCTCGCAATGACATCTTGTATTTAATTATGCGTACATACTTATCTGTAACTATGAATACAAACTGACTTGTTACATTACAGTTTGAAGTATATTTATTGCCTCAATTTATAGAAAAACAGAACACATTATTTATAAATATTCAAAATTCTTAACTTTAAATTTATAATGTTAAATTTTTTCTGTGCAGATTATTAAAAATTTATTTTAAATTCACGGAGAGGTTTACTAGTATTCAGTTTCGTTAGAATAAAATTGCTGCTATCAATACAAAAATATATTTAGATAAAGTGTAATAAATTACTATATAAATCCGGCAGCATTTACTTAGTTGTAATTTTAGAACCGTGCAAATTCATCCTCACTCCGAATTTAACCATAGCCGCGATCACCGTGAACATGGTTTGCAAAATTTGCTCGATCGCCTTGTTAAAACAATGCAGCGCGATGAGTTAATCCGGCAAACAACCAATCAACTTAGAGAATCGCTTCAGGTTGATCGGGTGGTGTTGTATTATTTTTACAGTCAGTGGCAAGGACAGGTAACTTTTGAATCTTTGAGTTCTCAAGAATTCTCAATACTTGGTTCCACTGGCCCAGATGATTGTTTTAACAACGAATATGCTGCTTTATACTTAGCAGGACGAGTAAAGGCGATCGCTGATATTGAATTAGAGCCAATCCAGCCTTGTCACCGAGATTTTCTCCGCAATTTGCAAGTTCGCGCTAACTTGGTTGCACCAATTGTCATCCCTAGAGGATTATGGGGATTACTAGTAGCACATCACTGTCAAGGGCCTCATGATTGGTCGCCATCAGATATTGAAATGATGCAAACAGGGGCAGAAACTCTAGCAACAGATCGTAATATTTTGGAGAGTTAAGTCACTGTGTATTCAAATAGCATACAGTTAAGTAGCAGAAATCCTCGCCAGCACTGATTTTTCTAAATAAGGAGAAAAAACTGTGAAATTTGGTCATACGGTCATCTGGGTAGACGATGTAGTTAAAACAGTTGAGTTTTACGAAAAAGCATTTGGTCTAGTTCGTCGCACTCTCCAAGATAAAGGACAATCTATCTGGGCGGAAATCGAAACCGGCAGCACTACACTAGCTTTCTCCTCTAGTAGCGAAGCACAGAAATTATTTCCTGGTGGCTTCCATCCGAACGATCCCACACAACCACCGCCATTAATCCAAATATCATTTATTACTCCTGATGTTGGCAGCGCTTACATGAGAGCGATCGGAGCAGGTGCAAAAACATTAGATGCCCCTAAATCTCAACCTGGGGGACAAATGATTGCTCGTGTCCGCGATCTCAATGGTGTGTTGGTGTCGTTGGTGAGTGCCTAATAGCGATCGCTACCTTGAAATTGGTAATTCCCATAGCGCAAGTTTTTCATTAATTAGGGCATCAAACAAGCAAAGCTATAATTAGCTATATTATTGCTGAGTACGTTGCGTTAGGTACTGCAAGGCGTTTTCCGCGTTCATCCGTCCTTGCTTTTGTGGTTGACTTGCTGGATAACCCAGACATAGAAACGGTTTGGGTAGATGAGTTATTGCACAGGACAGCAGTCGATCTTTTAATGGGGCGCGAGGACAAAACTTACTCTCTATGTGATGCGTTGAGTTTTGTGTTAATGCGTCAGCGCGGGATTACAGAGGCATTGTCTAGCGATCGGCATTTCGAGCAAGAAAGGTTTATCCGCTTACTGCGAACAGCAGGCTAACACGACAATGAAAGATTTTATGGATTCCAATGCTTTGCTGTGTGCAGCGATCGCCAATCATATTACCACTAGTCCTCAACAACGAATTACTTTCGCCCAATTCATGGACATGGCATTATACCACCCTGAATACGGCTATTATTCCAGCGATGCAGTCAAAATAGGCTTTAAAGATAGTGATTTTTTTACCTCTCCCAACCTCTGTTCTGACTTTGGCGAGTTACTCGCAGAACAATTTTTGCAAATGTGGGAGATTTTAGGAAAACCTGTACCCTTTTCTCTGGTAGAAATGGGAGCAGGTCAAGGATTACTTGCATTGCATATCCTTAAATATCATCAGCTACACTACCCAGATTTTTTTACTGCCCTAGAGTACATAATTGTTGAAAAGTCCCCAACTTTAAGACAAGAACAACAGCAACGCTTGCAAGATTTCCCGGTGCGTTGGTGTAATTTAGAGGAAATACCACCAAATGCGATCGCAGGTTGCTTTTTCTCTAACGAGTTAGTAGATGCGTTCCCCGTACATCAATTCATCCTAGAAACGGGAGAACTCCGAGAAATTTATGTAACCACAGATAGTAATGAGAAAGAAACCTGCTCATCATTTGTAGAAGTCACAGGGGAACCTTCAAGGCCCCAACTAGCTGAACATTTGGATTTACTGGGAATCGACTTGACCCAAAGTGCATATCCAGATGGCTACCGTAGTGAAATTAATTTAGCTGCTCTAGACTGGTTGAGTATAGTAGCAGACCGCTTGCAGCGCGGCTATGTGTTAACAATTGATTATGGCTACCCCGCCAGCCGTTACTATAATCCCAGGCGATCGCAAGGAACGTTACAGTGCTATTATCACCACCGTTTCCATGACAACCCCTATATCAATATTGGGCGACAAGATATCACTGCCCATGTTGACTTTACAGCTTTGGAACGCTGGGGTGAGAAGTGCAATTTAAAGAATGTTGGTTTTATCCAGCAGGGATTATTTTTGATGGCATTGGGGTTAGGCGATCGTATTGCAGCCCTTTCCGAGCAAAAGCAACCTCTCTCGCAGTTACTACAGCATCGGGATGCACTACACCAACTTATAGATCCCACAGGACTCGGCGGCTTTGGAGTCTTAATTCAGAGCAAAGGTCTGGACAATACAGAAATTTCTCAACGATTAAAAGGATTGATCCTGCCAGAGTAAGCGTAAAGAAAGAAAAGTTAAAACTCTATTTAAGAATGCAGTATCAGTCTTATTTAGACTAGCATAACAGTGATTACTGTAAAGTTAAACACACTACCAAAGTAATAATTATGTCCACTCATGACCTGTTAATGCTAGCAACACTACTTACCCCCGGTCTTTTACTTTCAGTGATAATTATGTTGACTTTTGCTGCCGGTGGTTGATTGCCAGAGTTAGGGAGTAAGACATCTGAAATTTAGGATTGTATCTTAAATTTCAAATAACTACTCCCCAACTAAATTTGAATCAAACAATGCGATGTTCATAATGAGCTATGAAGCTTGATGAATCGCTCTAAGGGTTGGCGCAGCCTCTCTAAGAGTTGCTATGCGAACGCTATCGGTGACGCTGTATTAAAGGAACGTAAAAAATGAAGGTGGCATTTCTGGGAACTGGACTGATGGGACTACCAATGGCTCAAAGGTTATTAGCCGCAGATATACAGCTAGTTGCCTACAATCGTACCCCAGAAAAATTAGCACCACTACAAGCAGCTGGGGCTGAAATTGCTACACATCCCCGCCACGCCATTCGTGCTGCTGAATGCGTAATTCTTATGCTGACTAATGCCCCAGCCATTTATAATGTATTGCTTTCAGATACTGCTTGGCAAACTCTGGAAGGGCGCACAATCATCCAAATGGGAACAATTACGCCCACAGAAAGCCAAGAAATTAGAGATGCAGTTCTTGGGGGTGGTGGTGAGTACTTAGAAGCACCCGTATTAGGGAGTATCCCAGAAGCAAAAGCTGGCAAGTTGAGTGTTATGGTAGGGGCCGAGCCAGAACAATACGAACGCCATTTGAAGTTACTCCAAAATTTTGGGACAGAACCTTTACTTATCGGTCCAGTAGGATCTGCGGCGGCGCTTAAATTGGCACTAAATCAACTAATAGCTTCTCTAACAACTAGCTTTGCTTTGAGTCTAGCTTTTATCCAGCGTCAAGGTGTCGATGTCGATGTGTTCATGCAAATCTTGCGCGACAGTCCCCTCTACGCGCCTACCTTTGACAAAAAGCTACAACGGATGTTAGATGGCAATTATGCCGCTCCCAATTTCCCCACAAAACACTTGCTTAAAGATACGGAATTATTTATCTCAGAAGCGAAATCTCAGAGTTTGGATCTCAGCAGTATTAAAGGTGTGCGGCAAATTTTGCAAACAGCCGTAAAAATGTCATTTGCGGATGATGATTATTCATCGCTATTTTCTGTCATTAAGGAATGGGGAGAAGCGATCGGGGAATAAAGAGTTTAAGCTCATCTCACGCCTGAAGTCAGTGGATTGTGGAGAAAAGGGTAAAGGGTAAAGGGTAAAAGTATGAAATTTTTCTTTACCCTTTAACCTTTACTCAAGACAGTAAGTGCAATTTTTCTTAACCTAAACGCATCGCCTTGTACGCTCCTCCGAAATTATAAATTAAAACTTTTTAAACTTAAAATATAGTCAAATTCCGAATATACTTTTGGAATTCAGACTTTTTTCTTTGTATTTACACTTAAATAAATAATTTAAAAGGTATTAAATGAGGCTTTTTACAATTGGCGACAGTGTTTCTCAAGGCTTTATGTCTTTGGCAGCAGCCCAGACAGACCTTTGTTTTTCCACTTTGATTGCTAGGTCAATGGGGCAAGCAGTTGGTACTCAATATCTCTATCCTGAATGGTTAGTGGGCGGACTACCAGCCAATATCGAGAAGATTCTACGGCGTTTGGAGAAAAAATATGGCTCAGATATCAACGCGCTAGATTGGCTGACCATATTGCCAACTCTTGAAGCTGTACTTGATGAAACTGAAGATTTCTTTGAACGGGGAGTAGGTAGTGCTGAACACCCTTATCCAGGAGGAATTGAATTTTTCCACAATGTAGCAATTCAGGGCTTTGATATTGCTGATTCTTGGATGATAACACCCAATATTTGCAAGTATCAAATTCGACTTAGTAACGGCAAAGGAGATGGCAAGCCTGGGTTCTTAACTTTACCTAATGCTGCCTTCTATCGAATTGCACTTAAAGTTCTCAACCCGTCTTTAAATCCTCTTTTTGACGACTTTAGCCAACTTGATTGGTTGAACCATCATGCAACCGCTTCAGGGGGAGTTGAGAATTTAATTCTCTGGTTAGGAGCAAACAATGCGCTTGGAACTGTGATCAGTTTACAAATTAATCAAACTCCCAATGACCCAAATCAGACTCTTAACAACCCAAGTCAAAATCCCCAATCATTCCGTGAGGTAAGAGAACAATGGAACCTGTGGCATCCTAATGATTTCGAGGCTGAATATCGAGAATTGCTCAATCGGGTTGATGGAATCATGCAAAATAACACCAACTCTAATTGGAATGTCTTCATTGGGACAGTACCGCTTGTAACTATTGCGCCATTGGCAAAAGGCGTAGGTTCAACTACTGAAATTGATGTGCCGGGAGAAAAAAATCCTTCAACTTACTACAAATACTACACTTATTTTCCCTTTGAAGAGGATACGGTTAGAGAGACTGGAACCTTATACCTGACACTACAAGATGCCCTCTACATTGATGACTGTATTCGCACATACAATAAAGTAATCAAAGAACTGGTCAAGACTAAGAACAGTCAGTATTCGCAACCACGCTATCATATTGTCGATCTTGCCAATGCTTTACAACAAATTGCCTTCAAGCGAAATGCTGGACAAGTGCAGTATGAATTCCCAGAAGAATTCAAGTTTGTCTATCCCCAGGTGAATACAAAATACTACCACGCAGACACAACTGGACGACTACGACAAGGTGGACTATTTAGTTTAGATGGGATTCATCCATCTGCCATTGGTCAAGGATTGATTGCTTACGAATTTCTCAAAAAGATGAAAGATGTTGGAGTTGTTAATAACACCCAACTAGATTGGAAGTCGATCTTTTCCAGCGATCAACTTTATTCCCAACCTATTACTTTGATGCATGAGTTTTACGATAATAAAGAATTTGCTGAAACCATCATCAAACTATTTGGCAGCAATCCACTTGCCAGAAACCCAGTTAAGAATTGAATACTTTAATTCTAGATTGTCTCTAGTCATAGCTTCGTGCTTATTTCGGTAAGAAAATTTAACGTCGGAAAGGATGTTTGAAAAGTATTTTTGTAACATCTAAGCCTCGAAAACCTAACCCTTCCTCGCCCCATTCTCTTGTAGGGAATGGAGTTTCAAACCCTATCAACCTTTCGGGGAGAGGTTTTGAGTACATATACTTTACAACTTTTCAAACAACCTCTTACTGAGGATAAAGATTAGTAATACTGCTCACTATCGGCGATCTTGAAATGCTCAGTGAGTAGCCACCCTATGGTCTATTGACTTGAAAATTGCTCTAATAAACGATCACTGACCATTAATAGTAGTTGATTGGGGAAATGGTAGAGATTCAGGCACAGGTGAAGGCTGAGGTTCGGGTTGAGGATTGAGAAAATCTTGCCAAGCCTTAATTTGCTCTTGCGCTGCACTGTAAGCAGCACTACCGCGTGGAATCGATTTGGCAATGTCAATGCCTCTAGCAATATCAGACTGACCTTGAGTCCGTGCAATTTCTAACAATTGCTGACTCCATTGGTCAATAGCCTGATTTGCATCCATACGTAAGATGCTATTGTTTGAAACTCGATCCGCCAGTCGTATTGCCTCAACTAAGGCTTCTGGAGTGCCAGCTGCCCCTACTTCCTGGGCTTTTTTCCAGTTTTCTCTAGTGCGGATTTGCCCTTCCCACTCATTGATCGCAGCTTGTGCTTCTTGTGAAAGCGCCCTTCCCGATGAGGCAATTTGTTGAGCTGTGCTAATGGCGGCGGTGAGATTTCCACTCTGGGCCAGTTCTTGTGCTTGATCTAAGTAAGGTTGGTCTTGAATTCGCTCAATCTTTCCTACCCAAGTACGAATTTTTTTCCGTGCTTCTGGATATAATGCACGACCTCTACGAATTTCGCTGGCCTGGGCGATCGCAGCTTGCAAGGAGTTAATATCCTCGAATATTGCTATCTGTTCGGCGCGGTCTAAGTAAGGTTGGTCTTCAATTGTCTCCACTTGGGCATTCCAGCGACCTATCTCTTGTCTAGCTTCTGCGCCTCTAGGATTGCTAGCAGGAATCAGCTGTACTTGAGCGATCGCTGCTGTTAAATTCGGGACTGTCCCTTGGCTAGCCAATATTCTTGCTTTTTCCAGATGGGCAACATCTTCAATTTCCAACTGCCAACGAGCAATTAGTTGCTGTGCTTCGTTATACACTGGTCTGGAAGGATCGATTTGTTGTGCTTGAGCGATCGCTGCCTCTAAACCAGAAACATTACCGATCCAAGCACTCCTTTTGGCGTCAGCTATGGCAATAAAGTCATCAGTTTCGCCTTGTAGTTTGGTACTCTCCGGTATTTGCCTAGCAATATTCAGTGCTTCATCCGCATCCTGCTTATTTAGTTTCGCCTGTGCCAATTCCAGCATTTTGCGTCCAAATGCCGGAACCGCTTCCTGAGCTTTTTGGTAAAGGTAACTTTCCTGCCCAATGGACTCGGCTAACTCGATCGCTTTTAGGATATTATCGACTACTTTGCTGTTTGCTAAATTTTCGGCTTTTCCTAACTTATCGCCATCTTCCCGTGCTGTGGCAATTAGACGATTCAATTGGTCGTATTTAGTACCCGCCCAATATTGATTGTCTACGCGCAGCATTTTAGCGGATAACATGAATGCCGATTGCCAGCGCCGTTCTTTTACTTCGGCGATCGCACCGTTGTATGTGGCTTCAGCCTTTGACCAAATTGACTGCCATTTGTCAACTTGTTCATTGACTAATTTATAAGCTGCTACATCTTCGGGTATCTTACGAGCAGTAGCGATCGCTTCCTCTAAATTCCCTGTTTGGAAACTTTGATCGGCTAGCTTCAAAATATCCCGCGACCATTCTTCGATGAAACGATCGATTTCTCCATGCAACGGGTGATTTTGTGGTAGTTGCTTCACCAGAGCGATCGCTTGCAATAGGTCGTTCACTGTTTGCTTAGAAGCCGCTAACTGAGCGCAATGTAGCCGCACAGAAGCACTAGCTAGCGGCCAGAAAATCGATGGGCAATTAGGGGCAGTTGGCAACTTTAGCAGCATTGCCATTGCCAAGAATCCGACACTGCCGGGAATCAACATTAGTAGTACTAGCCACAATGTCCAGCTTCTCATCCAGCGTGGCCATTTATTAGAAGTACTACTGAGTTGGGCAGTTTCTTCTGAATGACTATTTATAGATGATCCTTTCGTATGGTTTTTTTTTCGCCGCTTCACTGACTTGGAGGTAGAACCAGTAGCTGGGACATCAAATGGCTGAGTTTCACCGAATTGTTCTGTTCGGGATAATCTTTTGTTTTGATCTGGCTCTCTTCCACTGGCTGAAGACCAACTGTCTGGAATATCCCGCTCTGTCATCTCTCACACCAAAATAATTGAATAGCGCTCTGTTTTAGGTTGATAATTCCATTGTTGACATAGTAACTTTCTCATCATTAAAAAGCTACTTTTTTGATTATCTCTCTCCACAGAGTACCATTATCAATCTCAAAAATCAGTGCTATTTTATACTTTATCCTCAAACAGCAGATTCGGCTTGCAAATCGGAAATTAGTTGAGCTAACTGATCGCTACTTGCCTGGTAGACGTTGCCGCAAAAGTCGCAAGTTGCTTCAGCACCATCATCCTTGATAATCATATCTTGCAGTTCAGCTTCTCCCAAAATCTTTAGTGCCCCCAAAACGCGATCAAAAGAGCAACCACAGTGAAACCGCAACATTTGGCGTTCGGAAAAAATTTCCAACCCCATATCTCCCAATAAGTCATCAAAGATTTCAGGTAACGTCTTCCCAGCTTGCAACAATGGCGTAAATCCTGCTAGACCAGCTACCCGTGATTCCAATGTTTCTACTAAGGCTTCGTCTCTGGCGGCTTTGGGCAATATTTGTACCAGTAATCCTCCAGCAGCACTTACTCCGGCTGCTCCCACGAACACACCTAAAACTAAAGCCGAAGGTGTTTGTTCGGAATTCACCAGATAATGAGCTACATCATCACCAATTTCCCCAGAAACTAGTTCTACCGTACTAGAGTAAGGATAACCATAACCGATATCCCGCACAACGTAGAGGTAGCCGCCACCCACAGCACCACCAACATCTAACTTACCTTTGGCATTAGGAGGCAATTCTATAGATGGATTCCCAACATATCCGCGTACCGTACCATCTAAGCCTGCATCTACTAATATGCCACCCAAAGGCCCATCGCCCTTTACGCGGACATTCACCCTCGATCCAGTTCGCTTCATACTAGAAGCCATTAACAAGCTCGCCGCCATAGTCCTACCCAGTGCTGCCGTTGCCACATAAGAAAGCTTGTGGCGCTGCCGTGCTTCTTCTGTTAAACGTGTGGTGATCGCACCTACGGCACGAATTCCACCTTCGGCTGCTGTTGCACGAATTAACTGATCCGCCATGAATAACCTTACATTTCTTAACAAGTTCACTTTTTCTATTCTAAGTTCTCTGCTGCAAGAAAAGTAACGTAGTGGGGTGTTACGCAAATAAACGGCTGTCATTGGTTATTGGTCATTACTCACTAGTTATTTGCAAAGGGCAAAGGACAAAGGACTGATGACTAATGACAAAAACTATTTGCAATATTAGAAATAGCGATGTCTTATCTTTAGGTAATTCGAGAAAAATGCTGGGTAATTTTCAACAAAGCCAACTGCGGATCGAAATCGAAGCATCAACAGATGCAATTCGTGACAGTCTGCTGCATCCTGTGCAACTAAAAAAATGGCTTTTAGGGCAACGTTTTGCGCCAGGTATGCCAGAAGAACTGCTTCCTGGATTTCAGTTTACAACCTGGACTGGGCCAGTCGCGATTCATCATCAAGTAAAAGTTGTAAAATCCAACTGCCTCCGCTTAGTACTCAGCGGAGGAATTGACGGGTTCCACGAATGGTACTGGGGAGAAGGTTGGGTACAGTCCCGCTTGGAAGGAATTTCAATTTTGCCCTTGAATTTGGGTCAAACACTCAGCTTGTTGAGCTTGCGTCAGTTTTTAGCAACTCAAGAACGTTGAATTGACTGAACGTAGAAAGGGAATTTTTCTTGTCTCTATGGCTAGCCCTTTCAAGATGACTCGAAAAATCTCTTTTTTCTCTCTGCGCCACGGACACTTTGCTCAAGTAGGGAAACCCGCTCATGCAAGTGTCCTCCTCTGTGGCTGTGAGGTTTAAAAGTAATTTATCTAATCACTTCAGACGCAGAGAACACAGAATTGTATAGGTTAAAATTTTTCAACCCACATTCTGCACTATGTTGACCACTTTCTAGACTCATGGGAATTAGTTCTCCCTTGAACAATTTATAGCGGGTATCAGTGCCATCATATTTTAGGTATTCCTCAAAGATTAGTTTTGGGGTGGTTATGGCCATTACTTCCTCTTGCAAATCTTTACCTTGGTTTTACGACCAACACTGAACAATTAGCCTCTTCTACAACTTGACTGCTAACAGAACCCTGGACAATTCGTTTCATCCCCATCAACCCCCGACTGCCAATTATAATCAAGTCAGTTTTATAAATATTGGCAAGACGAATAATCTCTTCAGCGGGATCGCCAGTTACCAACTCTAACTCACTTCTGACTGATAACTTTTCCTGATATAATTGCAGTTGCTTTTCAATATGAAAATAAGAAAATGTTGGGGACTCTGGCTGAGGGCGATCAGCAGGTAGTTCCATTTCTGACTCTGGTGTGAGAAACACATGACAGAGAATAACCTTGGCGTCTTTTGAAAACACCAAATTATCTAAAGCTTGAATTACTCGTTCTGAAATATCCGAACCGTCCAGAGCCACCAAAACACTATTTAGCACTGCTCTCGTCTCCTAAAGAGTAGACCCCTTACATACATAAGTATCTAGCAAAATTAGTCGGCAGTGACACGAAACTAATTTTTTATCTGACAACTTACAGCTATTTACCTGAAAATAGCTGTAAGTTTATATATTTAAGGCTACGCCATAGGTCAGTGAGTTTTATGCCACTTTCATGTGAAGGGGTTGTAGCAACTTTTCTCGAGAATGAAGCTTTTCACGAGTTTATGGGAGAAGGTTTTCCTCTCCCATAAACTCGTGTCTGTTGGCAATACACGACTTGTGGACGCTTAAAGGGTGACTCAAGGCAGTCCCGATGAAACGACTTTCACAGCCATCCATGAAAATTTTCTAGGAACTGGGATTTTTACTCAGCACTGGCTTATCAGAAAAAATTAAGCATTCCAAATCACTCTTCTTGCTGAATTCGGCGTCGGACTGAATCAGCATGGGAAGGTAAACCTTCTGCTGTTGCTAGCACATCAATAGCACCAGCTACATTTTGCAGTGCGGTTTGAGAGTATTGAATAATACTGGAGTGTTTAAGGAAAGTTTCAACACCCAATGCCGAAGCATAGCGGGCAGCACCAGAAGTGGGCAAGGTATGATTAGGACCTGCCAAATAGTCTCCTACAGCTTCTGGTGTTGAGTAACCCAAAAAGATTGCCCCAGCGTGACGAATCTGTGGTAATAGTGCCCAAGGGTCTTTGACTTCTAATTCCAGGTGTTCGGGGGCAAATTCATTTGAGAGTTCTGCTGCTGCTTGGAGCGATTCCACAACGATAATTAAGCCGTAGTGAGCGATCGCTTTTTCTGTGTCTATTCGCCGTGGATGATCCACTAGCTGTCTTTCCAAGGCTAATTGTACGTTTTTCGCCAAAGCAGCATCTGTCGTCAGCAAAATCGCTGCCGCCATTGGATCGTGTTCGGCTTGGGCTAGCAAGTCAGCAGCTACATGCACTGGATTGGCGGTTTCATCGGCAATCACCAGCACTTCGCTGGGGCCTGCCAAAGAATCAATACCAACGGTGCCGTAGACAAGTTTTTTCGCTAAGGTGACATAAATGTTACCAGGTCCAGTAATCACATTCACTTTCGGAATTGTTTCAGTACCATAAGCTAAAGCGGCGATCGCTTGTGCGCCCCCAATACGATAAATTTCTTGCACCCCTGCTTCTTGGGCAGCGACCAAGACTGCTGGGTTAATAGCACCCCCTGGACCTGGTGGTGTTACCATCACCACGTGCGGTACAGCAGCAACATGAGCCGGAATTGCATTCATTAGCACTGTACTGGGATAGGCGGCACGGCCACCAGGCACATACAACCCGGCTCGGTCTACAGGGGTGTAGCGTTTGCCCAGTACTACTTCATCGTCACCAAAGTGTACCCAGCTTTTTGGTACTCGCTGACGATGAAACGCTTCAATTTGGCGGCAAGCTAGCCGAACTGCACTCAACAACTCCTTTGATACCTGCTGATAGGCTGCATCTAGTTCCGAGCCTGTAACTCGGAGTTCTTCTGCTTTCAGGGTTTGTTTGTCAAATTCGTCCGTGTAATGCAATACAGCTTTGTCGCCTTGGCGCTTCACTGCTTGCAAAATTTCTCGCACCGTTGCTTCTTTGTGAAGTACCTGTTCGTCATGGGTGCGATCGCAGATCCGTTGTAGTTCTGCTCTAACGTCTGCCTGCTGAGTAATAATTCGCAGCATGGAGTAAGGACAATGCCAAAATTATAATATTGCCACCTGAGATTTAGTATTGCTCTTGACCCACTAGGGTGTACAAGCTGACTCTAATTCTCTTCTCTAGCTTAACCTGGATTTTTTTGATACTCTCAAGGCTATCAGCGTATAGTTTGCTTGAGAAGGCGACTTAATTGCTCAATCCGACAAGCCTTTAATAGCTAGCGGCAGGAAGCAGGTGTGCCATTTCCCGCTACCCTTACACCCTTTCCCTCAATTCTTGTGGGATACAGATGGTGTGTTTACACATCCAATTCCCTGAATTTACAGGGGCTAGGGTCTGAGTATAATTTTTACTTATTTCCCTAACTTTTAGTAGTTAATGTGTGTACAGGCACGATATATCGGTTCTATACTTGAGAATCCCTGAAATTTAGCTCTTTACAGTTCCTGCCTCTAAATAATACATTTGGTTTACGGACAAATCATATTTATTGGCAATCACATTGCTTAATCAGGTTGTGATTAGTTAGGGTGACAGTTATTTAGATGTATTTTATTTTAACGCATTTCCTCTATTGACGAAATACTGAATTTGCGAGTAGAGACTATGGAGCTAATACTAAATATTGAAATCTTGATCTTCATTCATGCGCAATACCTAATCCCATAATTTTTTTAGGAAATTATAACATTGGTAATTTGGATGCTATATTAGTAAGTCTAGTAGTGTGTGTACATAATTAATAATCGTATTTTTGGAATTGACTGTGGCGAATACAAAGTCTGCTCTTAAGCGTGCCCAAATCGCAGAACGTAACCGACTGCGTAACAAATCTTACAAATCAGCAGTCAAGACGCTGATGAAGAAATACCTCAATGCTGTAGCTACTTATACAGCTAATCCTACCCCAGAATTAAAACAAGAAGCACAGTCCCGGTTGTCCGAGGCTTACGGCAAAATTGATAAAGCGATCAAACGAGGTGTTCTTCACCCTAATAATGGGGCAAGGAAAAAATCAAGATTGGCTCACAGACTAAAACCCCTCACACAAACAGCTGAGTAGTCATTGGTAATTTGTCCTTAGTCATTAGTCATTGGTAACAAAACAAACGACAAATGACGAAGGACAAACAACAAAGGACAAAAGATGCAACTGATAGACACGCACGTACATCTCAACTTTGATAGTTTTCAGCCGGATTTAGCAATAGTGCGATCGCGGTGGCAAGAAGCAGGTGTAGTGCGTTTAGTGCATTCCTGTGTTCACCCGGAGGAGTTTACCAGTATTCAATCCATAGCCCAAAAGTTTCCCGAAATTAGTTTTGCTGTAGGATTACATCCTTTAGATGCTGATAAATGGAATAGCGAGACAGCCGAGAAAATCAAAACTTTAGCGAGTTCTGACTCAAATGTGGTAGCAATTGGGGAAATGGGGCTGGATTTTTACAAAGCTGATAACTATGAGCACCAGTATATGGTGTTCGAGTCCCAGTTGGCGATCGCATCTGAACTAAACTTACCAGTGATTATCCACTGCCGTGATGCTGCGGTGGCAACCAAAGAAGTGTTGCAAAAGTGGCGGCAACTCAAAGGAGAAAGAGTGCGTGGTGTGATGCATTGCTGGGGAGGAACGCCAGAAGAAACTCAATGGTTTCTCGATTTAGGCTTTTATATCAGCTTTAGCGGTACGGTAACGTTTAAAAATGCCAAAGCAATCCAATCCTCAGCTGCAATGGTAAGTAGCGATCGCCTCCTGATTGAAACAGATTGCCCATTTCTCGCTCCAGTTCCGAAACGGGGCGAGAGGCGCAACGAGCCTGCCTACGTACTTTATGTAGCCGAGCAAGTAGCTAAACTGCGTCAGGAAACGGTAGAGGTGATCGCCCATCAAACCACCCAAAATGCCTGTGAATTATTCGGGTTATCAATATCAAATCTGTTCTAGTATCTTTTGTGAAGTTGTGTAAAAAAAATAAATCTATAGGGGGATAAAAATATGCTAATATTATTCCCTCAAAAACATTTTGCTTGCGCCATAATGATAAAAGAAGGAGCATAAAACTTCTCATCTTAATCTTCCATGCTGTTATGGCTTGGCCATCCTCAAAATCTCTACAAGCGGATGCTCTTCACACATGACTAACTGTGCCAACCTAAATTGAGCTAGACTTTTGCACAACATCGGTTTACTTTGTATTAGAACCTATTCAAAATCGTTAAACAAAAATTGCCTTGTGAGTACAATCCAGCAAAATGAAGTGATTCTGATTCAAAATCGACAAGGTGCGGATCATTCCCTCAGTCTTAGGATATCTAAAATATCACTGAGAGTATAAACCAGCGGGGTGGATTTAAAACACACTGTGTTGAGCTGCGTCAGCGAATCAACGCGCTTTTTGGAGGGGAAGTGAAGAAAGTAAATCAAATTCAGGAATATTTTAACTGGATATTCTCTTTGAAATGGGCATTGGGGAGCCAGGGCGCTGGGCGGCTCTGTCAACTTTTCTCCCTGCTCTTAAGCAAGCTATGTGTAGCATATCTGACAGGAGAAGCTATTGGCTCCATTGGGCATGAGATGCAAAGGAAAAAGACTTTCAAGAACTTTCCCCTTGCTTTCATAATACCCATTACCCATTACTTAGTCCCTTATTAGGAGCAATTTTCACAAGGAAAATTGCTCATTCCAGCCAAATTTAATCGCTGTTTTTGCCGACAGATGTAAATCACAAGTGTGTAAGAAAAAGTTCCCAAACAGCCAAGGGCACTGGCTAGCACTGGGAAGCGTCAAACAGCAGTGTCCAAGGGAAAATTTTACCAGGTTGACAAAGGAAGAGGCATGACTAAAGAAACATACATGGAACCCGCCTTTCTGTTGCCCGACTTGATTGAAATCCAGCGTTCGAGCTTTCGCTGGTTTTTAGAAGAAGGGCTGATAGAAGAACTTAACTCCTTTAGTCCTATTACAGATTATACGGGCAAATTAGAACTGCACTTTTTAGGTCATAACTACAAACTCAAGGAGCCAAAGTACAGCGTCGAAGAAGCCAAACGTCGGGATAGTACTTATGCCGTCCAAATGTATGTTCCCACACGGTTGATTAATAAGGAAACCGGGGAAATCAAAGAGCAAGAGGTATTCATTGGAGATTTGCCTTTGATGACCGATCGCGGCACGTTTATTATTAACGGAGCCGAGCGGGTAATTGTCAATCAAATCGTGCGATCACCAGGCGTTTATTACAAATCAGAAATCGACAAAAACGGGCGACGTACTTATTCAGCTAGCTTAATTCCCAACCGGGGAGCATGGCTGAAATTTGAAACAGACCGTAACGATTTGGTGTGGGTACGCATTGACAAAACCCGCAAACTGTCAGCGCAGGTACTTCTAAAAGCTTTAGGGTTATCAGACAACGAAATCTTTGACGCCTTACGCCACCCCGAATATTTCCAAAAAACCATCGAAAAAGAAGGGCAATTCTCTGAAGAAGAAGCCCTGATGGAGTTATATCGGAAACTGCGTCCTGGTGAACCACCCACAGTATTAGGTGGACAACAACTTCTAGATTCTCGTTTCTTTGACCCGAAACGTTATGACCTTGGTCGTGTTGGACGCTACAAACTCAACAAGAAATTGCGCCTTTCTGTTCCCGACACAATGCGCGTGCTGACTGCTGGCGATATCTTGGCAGCCGTAGATTACCTGATCAACCTAGAATATGACATTGGTAATATCGATGATATTGATCACTTAGGGAACCGTCGGGTGAGAAGCGTCGGGGAATTGCTGCAAAACCAAGTGCGGGTGGGCTTAAACCGCTTAGAGAGAATTATTCGAGAACGGATGACTGTATCCGATGCCGAAGTGCTAACTCCCGCTTCCTTGGTGAACCCCAAACCATTGGTAGCAGCAATTAAAGAATTCTTTGGTTCCAGCCAATTAAGTCAGTTCATGGATCAAACTAATCCTTTAGCAGAACTGACCCACAAACGCCGTCTGAGTGCCCTTGGCCCCGGTGGTTTAACCCGCGAACGCGCTGGTTTTGCCGTGCGGGATATTCACCCTAGTCACTATGGACGCATTTGCCCCATTGAGACACCAGAAGGCCCCAATGCCGGATTAATTGGCTCCTTAGCAACCCATGCGCGGGTTAACCTGTACGGCTTCCTTGAAACACCATTTAGACCTGTAGAAAATGGGCGAGTCAGATTTGATCTTCCTCCAGCCTACATGACAGCCGATGAAGAAGACGATCTGCGGGTTGCTCCTGGAGATATTCCTGTAGATGAAACCGGACACATTATTGGGCCACTAGTGCCAGTCCGTTATCGCCAAGAATTTTCCACCACAACACCAGAACAGGTGGACTACGTAGCAGTATCTCCCGTACAGATTGTGTCGGTAGCAACCAGCATGATTCCCTTCTTGGAGCATGATGACGCTAACCGAGCGCTGATGGGATCAAACATGCAACGGCAAGCAGTACCCCTGCTCAAGCCAGAACGTCCTCTGGTGGGTACTGGTTTGGAAGCCCAAGGAGCAAGAGACTCTGGGATGGTGGTTGTATCGCGTACCGATGGCGATGTCACTTATGTGGATGCTACAGAAATTCGCGTCCGTCCGAAACCTAATACTTCAGAAATTAAGTACACACTTTCCAAGTACCAACGCTCAAACCAAGACACCTGTTTAAATCAGAAACCTCTTGTCCGCATTGGGGAACGGGTTGTTGCTGGTCAGGTATTGGCTGACGGCTCCTCCACCGAAGGCGGTGAATTGGCGCTAGGACAAAATATCGTCGTCGCTTATATGCCTTGGGAAGGCTACAACTACGAAGACGCAATTTTAATCTCTGAAAGACTGGTGCAGGATGATGTTTACACCTCAATTCACATTGAAAAATATGAAATTGAAGCTAGACAAACCAAACTGGGGCCAGAAGAAATTACCAGAGAAATTCCCAACGTTGGGGAAGATGCCTTGCGTCAGTTGGATGAACAGGGAATCATTCGCATTGGAGCATGGGTAGAAGCTGGTGATATCTTGGTAGGAAAAGTCACACCAAAGGGTGAATCTGACCAACCGCCAGAAGAAAAACTGTTGCGTGCAATTTTTGGTGAAAAAGCGCGAGATGTACGAGACAATTCCTTGCGAGTACCAAACGGTGAAAAAGGCCGCGTAGTTGATGTGCGCTTGTTTACTCGTGAACAAGGCGATGAACTGCCACCAGGAGCCAATATGGTAGTCCGGGTGTATGTTGCTCAAAAACGTAAAATCCAAGTTGGGGACAAAATGGCAGGACGCCACGGTAATAAAGGGATTATCTCTCGGATATTACCGGCGGAAGATATGCCTTATTTGCCCGATGGTTCACCAGTGGACATTGTACTTAACCCCTTGGGTGTACCCAGTCGGATGAACGTCGGTCAAGTATTTGAGTGCCTGTTGGGTTGGGCTGGTCAAACCTTGGGAGTACGATTTAAGATTACTCCCTTTGATGAAATGTACGGGGAAGAGTCATCTCGCCGAATCGTGCATGGCAAATTGCAAGAAGCACGAGACGAAACAGGGAAAGACTGGGTATATAACCCAGATAACCCAGGCAAAATCATGGTGTATGACGGTCGTACAGGCGAACCCTTTGACCGAGCAATTACCATCGGTGTGGCTTACATGCTGAAGCTGGTGCATTTGGTGGATGATAAGATCCACGCCCGTTCCACAGGCCCATACTCACTGGTGACTCAGCAACCTTTGGGTGGTAAAGCACAACAAGGTGGTCAGAGATTTGGAGAAATGGAAGTGTGGGCATTGGAAGCCTTTGGTGCCGCTTACACCTTACAGGAATTGCTCACAGTTAAATCTGACGATATGCAAGGACGGAATGAAGCGTTAAATGCGATCGTTAAAGGTAAGGCAATTCCTCGACCTGGAACCCCAGAGTCCTTTAAGGTGCTAATGCGCGAGTTGCAATCATTGGGGTTAGATATTGCCGTTCACAAGGTAGAAACCCAAACAGACGGCAGTTCCCTGGATGTAGAAGTCGATTTGATGGCAGACCAATCAGCCCGTCGCACACCTCCTCGACCAACATACGAATCTCTTTCCCGCGAATCGTTGGAAGACGACGAATAAGGAGTGCTGAGTGCTGAGTGCTGGGTGCTGAGTATTAAAAAACTCAGTAATTGGCATTTAGCACTTGGATATCTCTTAATTCAAACCTTAAAACTAAATATACTCAAAACTCATAACTCGAAACTCAGCACTTAAGTATGAGACCTGCCCAAACTAATCAGTTTGACTACGTAAAAATCGGCTTGGCTTCCCCTGAACGGATTCGGCAGTGGGGCGAGAGAACATTGCCCAATGGCCAAGTAGTCGGTGAAGTTACCAAACCAGAAACGATTAATTACCGAACTCTCAAGCCAGAAATGGATGGCTTGTTTTGTGAGCGCATTTTTGGCCCCGCGAAAGATTGGGAATGCCATTGTGGCAAGTATAAAAGAGTTCGTCACAGAGGTATTGTCTGTGAGCGCTGTGGGGTAGAAGTCACTGAGTCACGGGTGCGTCGTCACCGGATGGGCTATATTAAACTCGCCGCACCAGTAGCTCACGTCTGGTATCTCAAAGGCATTCCTAGCTATATTTCCATCCTGTTGGATATGCCCTTGCGGGATGTCGAGCAGATTGTCTATTTCAACTCTTATGTTGTCCTGAGTGCTGGTAATGCCGAGACTTTAAGTTACAAACAACTACTAAGTGAAGACCAGTGGTTGGAAATAGAAGACCAAATTTATAGCGAAGATTCTGTGCTGCAAGGCGTAGAGGTAGGTATTGGAGCTGAAGCGCTGTTGCGTTTGCTTGCCGATATCAATTTAGAACAAGAAGCCGAAAGCCTACGCGAAGAAATTGGCAACGCCAAGGGACAAAAGAGAGCCAAGCTAATTAAGCGACTGCGGGTAATTGACAACTTTATCGCCACTGGTTCCAAACCAGAATGGATGGTAATGGCAGTCATTCCCGTAATTCCTCCCGACTTGCGCCCAATGGTGCAGCTAGATGGCGGACGCTTTGCCACCAGCGATTTGAATGATTTGTATCGGCGGGTAATTAACCGCAACAATCGTTTGGCACGCTTGCAAGAAATCTTGGCACCAGAGATTATTGTGCGGAACGAAAAGCGGATGCTGCAAGAAGCAGTGGATGCTTTGATTGACAATGGTCGTCGGGGACGCACTGTGGTAGGGGCAAATAACCGACCACTGAAATCTTTGTCCGACATTATTGAGGGTAAGCAAGGACGTTTCCGACAAAACTTGTTAGGTAAACGGGTTGACTACTCTGGACGTTCGGTAATTGTGGTCGGGCCAAAGCTGAAAATTCACCAGTGCGGTTTGCCTAGAGAAATGGCGATTGAGCTATTTCAACCATTTGTAATTAACCGCCTGATTCGTAGCGGCATGGTAAATAACATCAAAGCTGCGAAAAAACTGATATCCCGCAATGATCCCAGTGTTTGGGATGTGCTGGAAGAGGTGATTGAAGGACACCCTGTAATGCTAAACCGGGCACCAACGTTGCACCGTTTGGGTATTCAGTCTTTTGAACCGATTTTAGTAGAAGGTAGAGCAATTCAACTGCATCCTCTGGTGTGTCCAGCGTTTAACGCCGACTTTGACGGCGACCAAATGGCGGTACACGTCCCTCTGTCATTAGAAAGTCAGGCTGAAGCGCGGTTGTTGATGTTGGCTTCTAACAATATTTTGTCACCAGCCACGGGTAAACCCATCATCACGCCTAGCCAAGATATGGTGTTGGGAGCCTATTACTTAACAGCAGAAAATCCCGGTGCGACAAAAGGGGCAGGAAATTACTTTTCTTCGCTAGAGGATGTAATTATGGCTTTCCAGCAAGATCAAATTGATTTGCACGCCTATATCTATGTACGGTTTGACGGTGAAATAGAATCAGACCAACCGGATACAGAACCCCTGAAAGTGACGGAAAACGAGGATGGTACCCGCACATTACTCTATAAGTTCCGTCGAGTCAGACAAGACGCTAAAGGCAATGTACTTTCCCAGTATATATACACAACTCCTGGTCGTGTTATTTACAATAATGCCATTCAGGAAGCACTAGCAAGTTAATTCGTAATTTCTAAATCGTAATTCGTAATTAATTCTTCAATTACGAATTACGTAGTTTGGCTTGCTTCTCGCCGGAGGCGAGTATTACGAATTACGAATTATTAATTATTGATGACTCAGGACTAATGACTAATGACTAACGAAAAAATGATTTTTCGCAATCGGGTGGTTGATAAGGGTCAATTGAGAAATTTAATTTCTTGGGCCTTTACGCATTATGGTACGGCGCGAACCGCAGTGATGGCGGACAAACTGAAAGATTTGGGATTTCGCTACGCTACTAAAGCAGGGGTTTCCATCAGTGTAGATGACTTGATGATACCACCAACTAAGCGATTGCTCTTAGAGGCAGCCGAGGAAGAAATTCGCGCTACTGAAACCCGTTATCAACGGGGAGAAATCACTGAAGTAGAACGCTTCCAAAAGGTAATCGATACTTGGAATGGTACCAGTGAAGCTTTGAAAGATGAAGTAGTCGTCCACTTCAAGAAGACTAATCCCCTGAACTCCGTATACATGATGGCATTCTCTGGGGCACGGGGTAACATCTCTCAAGTGCGGCAATTGGTGGGGATGCGGGGATTGATGGCAGATCCTCAAGGGGAAATTATCGATTTACCCATCAAAACCAACTTTCGTGAAGGACTCACTGTAACGGAATACATTATTTCGTCTTACGGTGCCAGAAAAGGATTGGTGGATACTGCCTTGCGGACGGCTGACTCTGGTTATCTGACCCGCCGTTTGGTGGACGTATCCCAGGATGTGATTATTCGGGAATTTGACTGTGGTACCACTAGAGGTCTGGCGATTCGACCAATGACAGAAGGTGCCAAAACCTTGATTCCTCTAGGAACCCGCTTGATGGGACGGGTAATTGGCGAAGATGTCGTGCATCCGGTCACAAAAGAAGTTATTGCAGCACGCAATTCCCCAATTTCGGAGGATTTGGCGAAGAAAATTGAAAAATCTGGGGTGGGAGAAGTTGTGGTGCGATCGCCACTAACTTGTGAAGCCGCACGTTCTGTCTGTCAGCACTGCTATGGCTGGAGTTTGGCACATGCCAAAATGGTAGATTTGGGTGAAGCTGTGGGGATTATTGCCGCCCAGAGTATCGGTGAACCTGGAACCCAGCTAACTATGCGGACATTCCACACTGGTGGGGTGTTTACTGGAGAAGTGGCGCAACAAGTTCGTTCTAAAATTGATGGAACTGTCAAGCTTCCCCGCAAACTGAAGACCAGAACATATCGTACTCGCCACGGGGAAGATGCCCTCTATGTTGAAGCTAATGGCATCATGCTTTTGGAGCCAACAAAAGTAGGTGATGTTACCCCAGAGAACCAGGAAGTTCATCTTACCCAAGGTTCGACACTATATGTATTTGATGGAAATAAGGTAAAACAAGGTCAGTTGTTGGCAGAGGTTGCCCTTGGTGGACGCACAACTCGGACTAATACAGAAAAAGCAGTTAAAGATGTTGCCTCTGACTTAGCAGGGGAAGTGCAATTTGCCGAAGTAGTTCCAGAGCAAAAAACTGACCGTCAAGGTAATACCACAACCACAGCCGCACGCGGTGGTTTGATTTGGATTTTGTCTGGGGAAGTTTACAACTTACCGCCTGGTGCAGAATTGGTGGTCAAAAATGGTGATGCGATCGCTTCTAATGGAGTTTTAGCAGAAACCAAGTTAACCAGTTTGCACGGCGGTGTGGTGCGCTTGCCAGAAGCTACCCCAGGTAAGAGTACCAGGGAAATTGAAATTATCACCGCTTCTGTAGTCTTAGACCAAGCAACGGTGACAGTCCAAAGTTCCCAAGGTCGTAATAACTACTTAGTTTCTACTGGCAACAACCAGGTATTTAACCTCCGGGCTACACCAGGCACAAAAGTGCAAAATGGTCAAGTGGTAGCTGAGTTAATTGATGACCGCTATCGCACAACCACTGGTGGATTCCTGAAATTTGCAGGTGTAGAAGTCCAGAAAAAAGGCAAAGCCAAACTGGGTTATGAAGTCGTACAGGGCGGTACACTGTTGTGGATTCCCGAAGAAAGCCACGAAGTTAATAAAGATATCTCCTTACTATTGGTGGAAGACGGTCAGTTTGTCGAAGCTGGCACTGAAGTCGTGAAAGATATCTTCTGCCAAAACAGTGGTGTGGTAGAAGTGACCCAGAAAAACGACATCCTGCGGGAAGTGGTTGTGAAGCCAGGGGAACTGCTGATGGTGGACGATCCCGAATCAGTTATTGGGCGAGATAACACCTTCATCCAACCAGGTGAGGAATTCCAAGGCAATGTCGCCACAGAATTGCGTTATATCCAGTATGTAGAGACACCAGAAGGCCCTGCCCTGTTGAGTCGTCCAGTAGTCGAGTTTGCTGTACCAGATAATCCAGATGTGCCATCAACTACATCTGTAAGCCAACAAACTGGGCGATCGATTCAATTAAGAGCGGTGCAGCGACTACCTTACAAAGATTCAGAACGTGTCAAATCTGTTGAAGGTGTAGAACTGCTGCGAACCCAGCTAGTACTGGAAATTGAGCAAGAAGGGGAACAAGACCATAATGCTTCACCTCTGGCAGCAGATATTGAATTAGTAGAGGATACTGAAGACCCAGAAGTTCAACGTTTACAACTGGTAATTTTGGAATCCTTGGTAATTCGTCGAGACATTACCGCCGATGCCACCCAAGGTAGCACCCAGACGACACTTGAGGTACACGATGGGCTAACCATCGCCCCAGGTTCTGTAGTCGCACGTACCCAAATTTTGTGTAAAGAAGGTGGGGAAGTACGAGGTGTTCAAAAAGGAACCGAAAACGTGCGTCGCTGTTTGGTGTTGCGCGACGCTGACAGGCTTCCCATTAATACTAGTACTCAGCCAAAGGTAAAAGTAGGTGACTTGCTAGTAGAAGGTACAGAAGTTGCTCCTGGAGTTTTTGCCCCAGAATCAGGGCAAGTAGTGGATGTTAAAAGTGTCGCTGCTGCCTCTGGTGGGGAATCAGCTTTAAGTAGTAAAAACTATGTTATTACTACCCGTATCGGTCGCCCTTATCGAGTCAGCCCTGGTGCTGTGTTGCAGATAGAAGACGGCGATTTGGTACAACGGGGTGATAACTTGGTGTTGCTGGTGTTTGAACGCGCCAAAACCGGAGATATCATTCAAGGTTTGCCTCGGATTGAGGAACTGCTGGAAGCTCGTAAACCGAAAGAAGCGTGCATCTTATGTCGGCGGGGCGGAGAAGTAAAGGTAGTTTACGGTGATGGTGATGAAGCGATCGCCATCAAGGTCGTGGAATCAAATGGCGTGGTGACAGATTATCCTCTGGGCCCTGGACAAAACTTGATTGTGCCAGATGGCTCAATTGTAGTAGCGGGACAACCGTTAACTGATGGCCCATCCAATCCCCACGAAATTTTAGAAATCTTCTTTAGCCTGGGTTCCGAAGATGGAATCTATGCTTGTGCCAGCATCGCTTTGCAGAAGGTACAGACATTCTTGGTGAATGAAGTGCAAATGGTGTATCAATCTCAAGGGATTGATATTTCCGATAAGCACATTGAAGTGATTGTTCGCCAGATGACCAACAAAGTCAGGATTGATGATGGTGGCGACACTACCATGCTTCCCGGCGAATTGGTCGAACTGCGCCAAGTTGAGCAGGTGAACGAAGCTATGGCAATTACAGGCGGTGCGAGGGCACAGTATACCCCAGTATTGTTGGGTATCACCAAAGCATCGTTGAACACCGACAGCTTCATTTCCGCAGCTTCCTTCCAAGAGACAACACGGGTACTTACCGAAGCAGCTATCGAAGGCAAATCTGACTGGCTGCGCGGATTAAAGGAAAACGTGATTATCGGGCGATTGATTCCGGCGGGTACTGGATACAATACCTATGAAGAACCAGGAGCGATCGATGACTATGCTGCTGAAATTACCAGTAGCGTGTTAGATGAAGTTGACGATCCCCTAGATATGGTCTTAGATGATCGCACAGCTCGCACCTATAATTTAGATTCTCCTACTCTTGGGGAATCCGGCTTTGGCAGCAGACGTGCAGAAAGGTCAATTCTAGATGAAGAAGATGAATTAATTGCTGACGAAGTGGTAGATGATGACGATTACGAGGAAGAAGAGGAAGACGACGAAGATGATTTCGACGACGAATAGA
Source organism: Nostocales cyanobacterium LEGE 12452 (assembly GCA_015206945.1). Classification (GTDB taxonomy): domain Bacteria; phylum Cyanobacteriota; class Cyanobacteriia; order Cyanobacteriales; family Nostocaceae; genus Nostoc. The sequence continues at coordinate 28,722 of JADEXV010000002.1, forward strand.
AACTTGAAATTTCGCGTCTAAAAGGGAAAAGGTAATATCCAGTCTGATCAATTACCAATAACCAAAGTAACTTACTCATGCTAGCGTGCCCCTTGCAAAGGGGCACGCTAGTTTCAGTTTTGCTCCTAGCGAGCAAGTGTCGTCATATTGAATTAAAATAAGCGATCGCTGACTCTGTATTCAGTCCAAAGTAACTTTTTTGGCTGTGATATTTATGGCTTCAGGCAATCTTGATGCTGTCTGCTGAAACCGTTCAGGAAGTATACGAAGTTAACAAAGTTTGAGGCACTATCAAGCCCATAAATTTGAGGAAATAAGGCTAAATAATTCCTGAAATCGTGTTTGTAACCCTCATTCTATCGTTACTCCCTAAACGATTACGTTTCAAGTCCAGAGTCTTACTCTAAGAAATTTGGCTTGGGAGTAGTAACACCATTTCGACCGACTGCGGGTATTTCCAATAGCTGATCTGTAGCAGTAGGAGTGCCATTAGTATTACCACTGGAAATCACTGAGCTTTGATTGCCGGGATGTCCATTGGGGATGAACAATTGCGGATGGTCAAAGGGTGCTTGTTCAAGGAGGACTCGCGGATCGGTAAGTCCGTTTCTTAAGAAAGCGACCAAATCAGCTTTTTTAGCATCGGTTAAGTTCAACAGTGGTGCATTAGATCCACCGTCGTCACCTCGACCACGATTGTAAAAGTCTACTACTTGCTCTAGAGTTGCCATCCCACCGTTATGCATATATGGAGCTGTCAAGCCGATATTACGCAGGCTAGGTGCTTTAAACAGCGATCTGGTAGTGTTTCCGGCTCCTGGATCGTCTGAGGCAGGTCTGACACCGAAGTTAGGGAAGAAGCCGTTAGTTGGATTATTAATGAGCGGATCAGTTGAATCAGTTGAAGCTACTCCTGCGGTTCTTCTCACCGAAGCGGTGGTGAATTCTGGAATCGTATGGCAGATGTTACAACTACCGCCACCATTAGCACCGTTATTGACAAATACAGTCAGACCGCTTTTTTCCTGAGCGGTGAGAGCATTGATATTTCCCGCTTGGAATTTATCAAAAGGTGTATTGTCAGACACAAGAGTGGATATATATTTTTGCACTGCTAACCCAGAGAATAAGGAGAAGTTCCAATCTCTAAGCGAAAACTGATTTGCAGGTAAAGTCTGTCCTTCCTCACTCTCATTACCATCATCATTTTTGGCGAGGATTGTTGGTGTTCCATTACTATCAACTTGAATGATTGACTTTGACTTCCACCATTCCTTCTTAAAGGCTTTCCGAATCAGCTGATCGTAGGATGCGGTTTTCAGACCAGTCCGAGGGAATCGACTGTCAGATCCTAAAACACTGTCTTGCTGATGTATAAGTTGTTTACCTAAAGGTCTAAGACTTTTGATCTTCTGACCTTTTTTTCGCAGAAATTTAGCGCCGACTTGAGGTAAGGTACGACCATTAGCAGATGTCTCAAATTCACTCAATAGTGGTCCGGTTACTAGGGAAGCAATAGAGGAATTGTTGAGCGAAATGGAAACAGCAGTTAGTTGCTTTGGTTTTGTAGCTTTGTAAACTTTCGCATTCAGGTCTGCTGCTCCTTTTATATTCACCCCATTGAAGGTTTCCTTGGCGCGACCATCCCAAAACTGGAGTTTGTTGAAAATTGCATTAATTACCGTTGGGGTATTACGCGGCGCAACTCGACGCACATTAATTCCATTGACTTGAAAGCCGTCTGGATCGGGTTCAGATGTAGCCAAATCCACTGCTTGACCCGGAACAGTGTTCTTAAGAACACTGTAAAAGACACCTTGGGATGAGGCGACATCGTTAGTGTCATAAATAACCGTACTGGTTCTATCGTTAGGATCTGCCAGTTTGTGAAATGGAAAATCTGCCGCCGTGAGTTGATAGTTTGCACCACCACCTACCTGAAAAGTTATATCTTTCAGTGATGCCAAAAGACCAGGACTGATTTGATTCTTTGATCTGTTATCAGTTCCCGCATGAAAGTGACAACTAGCACAGGACTGAACACCATCACTACCAAGCTGCATGTCCCAAAATAGGGCTTTTCCTAGCTTGAGTAAGGCTTGCTGATCGTCAACAAAGTCTGTGAGATTGCTTGGTTGAGCCACTGCTGTCAAGAGTGGTGGGTTTGCCGGGGTAGGGTCTCCAGATGTAACCGATGGTAAACTGGTTATGTTATTTAGGGGAGCTGGGTTCGGTGTTACTTCTGCGGATACGATACCTCCACCAGCGATCGCCACGGAAACTATAACGAAAATTGCCAGGAGGTTTGAATATGTTGATATTATTCTGGTTTTATACCTTAAATAAATCCACAATAATATCAAAATTAGCACGCTTAATATTGCTAATGCTGTATTTGAGCGTATCATAAGACCTCGCGATACGGGTGGAAACCATGAGGTTGAAGCTGACTCAGAAAGACTCAGCCGTACTTTATGTAGTATTAGAGTACCAAATATGTATTATAGCCGTATAAATGATGCACTTTAACCATGTACAAAATACTACACCACAGTAATCTGATTCTGTATGAATTTTGAAAACAATAATGTTTTTATACTAAATTAGACCTGGTTGTTCAAGCGTGTTATTCAATCCAATCTTTCAAAATAGCTGGCTTTAAATGTTGATTTTACTGCTATTTGATTGTATTGACCCAGTAAAACAGCCGCATAATTTACTTTAATGTACAGTTTGTTCTACTGAGAAAAAGCAAATATACGAAGTAAAAATTGTGCAATCTTGTAGTTAAAATATTATTTTTAGTAACATATAGTCTGCAACGAATGGCAGCAAGAAAAATTGATTCAGGATGCTTAAATATATTTATTTTTGGGCAATCGATGTCTACGACGGGCTACGCCTACGCACTTTGGTTAAAAGCCACAATTAAGGGATTTGCAAAAAATAAATTATCCCAAATAAATTATTTCTAGATTTTTAGGGGTGCAAGGCTTTTGCCCTTACTATGGGATACTTTTTAAATGGAAGTCTCTAACACTCAAGATGTCAAATATTTACTCAGAACCCTTTATTCCATAAAACTTCAGCGTATGATTACTATTGTCATCAATCCTGCGACTTTCTTCCTGTCTAAGTTACTTGAGTAATATTTTATACATAAAATCATTAAATATCAGCTATCCTATGCCTATCCATCAGCACAATTAATCACGGGATCGCTTGCTGTATTCTTCACGATTTGTTACAAAAGTACAAAGAACTTCTAGAGACTTAAAACCACATGTTCGGCGGACTTACTGGTTTACAAAATCCTAAAGGCACAGATTGGGGAGAGCGGATGCTCAACACAGTCGCCAGCCAAACGATTCGCCACCTGTTTACCCAAAGCGAGTCAGTAGAAGTCTTTGTGCGCTGCTATCCCTCCAGCAAGCTCTTGCAAGGCAGCATTGATAGCTTCAAAATGAGCGGTCGTGGCTTGGTGATTCGGAGAGATTTCGCGGTAGAGGAGATGTCGTTTGAAACTGATGCGGTGGCCATTGACTTCAGCTCGGTTTTAAGTGGCAAACTGAGCCTTAAGCAACCTACTCAAGCGATCGCTCAAGTCATATTATCAGAAGCAGGCATAAACCAAGCCTTTAATGCGGAACTCGTGAAAAAGCGCTTGCTTAACCTCACCGTACCATCACTGACAGAATTATCTGGCGGTGAACCAGTTTCCTTTACAGATGTTCAGGTACAGCTATTGCCAGAAAATCGCTTACAGCTTCTAGCAAAAGCAGATTTAAATAATGGGGAACTTGTACCCCTGAGCATGATTTTAACTGTAGGTATTGAAAGACGGCGGCGAGTTTCTTTCAAAGATCCAAAAATTCAACTTGACCAAGTGCCAGAAGCACAACGGGAAATCTCGCAAACCTTGAGCGTAGCGCTGGTAGAAATTTTAGATAATATGGTCGATTTGGATCGTTTTGACCTTGATGGAGTGAAAATGCGCCTCAACCGATTAGAAACTGAAGGTCAAAAAATTATTTTCAGTGGATATGCTGAAATTGAACGTATTCCAAATAGTGCTTAATCCAAGATTATAGGTAAGAAATTAAAGTGAAGCTTTAAACAAATTAAATACCGCCGAGATGATTCTAGACGGTAGTTTAAATCTTTAGGTTTTGAGGAAAGTTAGGAGTTATTAATAACTCCTAACTTTTAACTTTTTATCTTCCCACGCCTACATATTGGAATCCAGCGCGTATCATTGCTTCGGGGTCGAGGAAGTTACGACCATCGATGATAACGGGGTGGGCCATCAATTTTGCCATCTTCACATAGTCTAGAGTGCTGAATTGCTGCCATTCGGTGACAAGTACTAAGGCATCACAGCCGTCAGCAAGTCTTTCGGCATCGGTTTCTACTAACACACCAGAAAGCCCATGACGTAGACCTGTTTGGGAAACAATGGGGTCATAGGCTTTTACTTTGGCTCCTAGTCGGTTTAGTTGCTCAATTAGGTTGAGTGCTGGGGCGTCGCGCAAGTCGTCGGTATCGGGCTTGAAGGTCAGTCCGAGTAATCCGACTGTTTTGCCTTTGAGAATTTTTAGAACTTGTTGGAGTTTTTCTAAAGCAATCAACCGCTGACGTTCGTTAACACTGACAGCAGATTTCAGTAGCTGGGCTTCATAACCATAGTCATCAGCAGTGTGAATTAGAGCGGAGACATCTTTGGGAAAACAAGAACCACCCCAACCAATACCTGCTTGTAAAAACTTGTTACCAATGCGGGAATCTAGACCGATACCTCTGGCTACTTGAGTAACATCAGCACCGACGCGATCGCAAATATTAGCAACTTCGTTAATAAAACTAATTTTAGTGGCTAAGAAGGCATTAGCGGCGTATTTAATCATCTCTGCCGAACTCAGGTCTGTTGCCAAAATTGGCACAGGGGGTAAAGATTGATCGTCAGCGTACTTGCGTTCCACAATTGGAGCATACAGCTGTTGCATTAAGGCTACTGCTCTTTGGCTATTGCCTCCTAGTACAATGCGATCGGGGTTAAAGGTGTCGTGAACTGCCGAACCTTCGCGTAAAAACTCTGGATTGCTGACTACATCAAACTCGGCTACAAATTCAGATAATTTCTCATCACTCGGCACTCCACCTGCGGGTATCAGTGTTTTCTGCCGCTCTGCAACACCATCTAGAACAAGCATCCGTACCCAGTCACCTGAGCCAATGGGTACTGTAGATTTATTCACTATGACTTTATAACCACCGTTGAGATTTTCCCCAATCCCACGAGCTACAGCTTCGACGTAACGAGTATCACTTTCACCAGTAGGCAAAGGTGGCGTTCCCACAGCAATAAATAGAATTTCTCCGTGGGAAACTCCAGCCGCAAGATCGCTAGTAAAATGAATTTTCTCTGTTTGAATAGCAGACTGCATAATTTCTGAGAGTCCCGGCTCAAAAATTGGAGACTGCCCAGACTTCATTAACTTAACTTTTTCTTCGTTGTTGTCTACGCAAATTACATCATGCCCAATATGAGCCAAGCAAGCGCCTGTAACTAAACCAACGTAACCAGTACCAATCACGCAAACACGCATTTATTTAACTCCTCACTTAATTTGGGCTTTATCTTCAAAAAGAAGTTCTCAAATTTACACTTACACATTTGGGAAAACTCAGCAACTAAATATACTAGCTACCGATGGGGTTGAGCCTGCATGAAAATTTAGAGCGACGCTAGAGGTAACTCAGGTGGTTGCATTATTGGCATCGCTTTGGATGCGATCGCGAAAATCTTCTATTGTTAGTTTTAAACCCTCTTGCAGAGGAATGGTAGGTTCCCAATTTAACCAAGTTTTTGCCTTTGTGATATCCGGTTGGCGACGGCGGGGATCGTCCGAAGGTAGTGCCTCGAATTTAATCTGGGCGTCTGGATTGATCATATTTTGCACAGTTTGTGCTAATTGTAAAATCGTGTATTCACCAGGATTACCCAGGTTCATTGGGCCAATGTAGTCGCTATTCATTAGGCGGATGAATCCTTCTACCAAATCGGAAACGTAGCAGAAACTACGAGTTTGCGAACCATCACCGTACACGGTTAAAGGATTACCCTGCAAGGCTTGAACTATAAAGTTGCTCACCACTCGACCATCATTTTCTAACATTCTCGGCCCGTAGGTGTTGAATATCCGAACAACTCGAATATCAACTTTATTTTGCCTGTAGTAATCAAATGCTAAAGTCTCAGCAATTCTTTTACCTTCGTCATAACATGAACGTATTCCAATGGGATTGACGCTACCTCTATACTCTTCAGTTTGGGGATGAACTTCAGGATCTCCGTATACTTCGCTAGTAGAAGCTAAGAAAAACCTTGCTTTCACACGTTTAGCTAGTCCCAACATATTCAGTGTTCCCATCACGTTAGTTTTAACGGTTTTAACTGGGTTGTACTGGTAATGTACTGGTGAAGCAGGACAAGCTAAATGATAAATTTGATCGACTTCTAAGCGAATTGGTTCGGTAATATCGTGGCGGATCAATTCAAAGTACGGATGGCCTAACCATTTCAAAATGTTGCGTTTATGACCAGTGTAAAAATTATCCAAGCATATTATTTCATGCCCAGCAGCCATTAGTCGGTCGATGAGATGGGAACCAATAAACCCAGCACCGCCCGTCACCAAAATTCTCATAGTTTCCCAGTTACTTACAAATATTTTCAGTAGCTATTGCACTTACTTTTAGATTACCCACCTTGGGTACAAAAATACAAAACAAAAAAAAAGAACAAGGCTCAATCAAAAATTGTTGTTGAACTTACTTATTTTTTCACAGTTGTAGTTTTGTTATATTTTTACCTGTTTTATTAAGAATTCAATTAGCAAAATAACAAAAATTGTTTAAAAATTGTTTGTTGTTCAGCCGATCTTTATCAAATCTTCAAAAATATAAAGTATTTTTACGGTTATTAAGTTTTAATTGGATACTAAAAATTAGTGCGATCGGGTTGACACTCGCGCTATAAATATATGCAAATAATACAGATGTAAATCCCTACAGCCGATTCATTTATTGCCAATATTGTCGGAAATTTGATGCCTCCGGCAGTCACTGAGCTTGTCGTTCGCGCAGCGTCTCGTAAGAGAAGTGCGGACTACGCTAACGCAGCCCAAGTCCACTTACTTGAACTGTATTCTGCCTTACATCATACAGCAGATGTAATGCTGCTAACCGTAGTAGACATAATTAAATTTGTGCTTTGAGTGCGTTGCGGTTCTCCAAGCATGATAATTGAGCAGGTGAGTTGTCTGGCTAACTGGGTTGTGACGTCGCTAATGGCTAACCCTCCAGGACTGGTACGATTACGTATAAACGGTAAAACTACTAAATCATATAATCTTGCTGCCTGCAAAATTGCTTGGGCAACATTTTCGTGAGCAATAATTTGAATTTCTGGGGCATTGGTCAAAGCTAATTTAGATACCAATAGGGAGAGATGCGATCGCCTCCAAGCAATTTTACTAGAACTAGTGCGGCGATCGCACACATTCAGCACAGTAATATGGCTCTGATTGGCCTCTGCTAACATCTGGGCAAATTGTACAGGTTGTAATGTCGGTGCTGTTAAGTTTTCTATTGGTACTAAGATCCGCTGAATTTTTTTCGGTGATTCTACTAGACGTGTCACTGCTACTGGACAATGAGATGCCCAAAGCACACCATCAATCACATTCCCAAATAAACGCGCTCGTAACCCAGTCCGTTTACCCCAACCCATAACAATTAAATTAGCCTTTTGTTCGCGAGATGCTCTGCTAATTCCTTGAGCAAAGGCATCATCAATTCGCAGCACTGGTTCTGCGGCTACGCCCAAAGCTCGACTTTGTTTAGTGGCTTTATTCAATAACCACTCACTCCGTTGTAGAGACGCTTCTAACTGGGGCGCATCCATGTGAGCAGCAGCAGTAGCGATCGCCAGGGGTATAATTTTGCCTTGAGACTGACGCGCTAATAACGCCGCCATTTCAATCAAATGCTGCTGGGTCTGAGGATTATATATAGGTACAACTATAGTAAAAGCACTGTCTGTTTCTGATGCATTCTCCTCAGCTAGGGGTGGTGCTGGATCTTCATCTGCTGGGAGGGAATTCAAACCAACAGCTATTCGACTGGTTATCAACGGCCCCAAGGTTGATGTGACGAGCATTAAAACAATCACACTATGTAATACTTCTACTGGCAGCAACCCAGAATGATATCCCACTAAAGTTGCTGCTAACGTTGTACCAACTTGGGGAAGTGACAGCGACCACATCGTTAGCATTTCTTGCCATCTATAGCGGTAAACCAGTTTTGTCAACAAAGCTGCGATCAATTTACTGACAATCAAACCAACTACGAGCAACAACGTTAACTTGAGCGTGTTCAGATTATTTACAAAAGAGGGTAAATCGATCAGTAAGCCAAGGTCAACAAAGAAAATGGGGATGAACAGCACACTGCCAATAAATACCACCTTTTCTTTGACTGGCCCTTCACCCACAGCTTCATTCACTGCCAAACCCGCTAAAAAAGCACCAACAATTTTTTCTACCCCAATCAATTGAGCGCCTACAGCTGCCAGAAACACAGAAAGCAACACAAACAAAAACTTGTTTCCTTCATCGTCTCCAGACCGTTTAAAAAATTCTTTGCCTGCCCAATCAAAGCCTGTCACAACGGCCACAGAGTAAATAATTAACCAACCAGACAAAGTGAGTAGTTTCGCAAAGCTGAATACTCCAGCATGAGCGACAGCTACACAAATGGCTAATATTAGTACTGCACCAATATTTGTAAAAATCGTAGCTCCAATGGTGACAGAAACAGCTTCATTGTTTATCACTCCCAAACGGCTGATTATGGGGTATGCCAAAAGGGTATAGGAAGCAAATAAAGAGCCAATTAAGATTGAAGTATTCCAGCCATAGCCCAAAATCAGCCCTACTAAGGTTCCCATGACTAGGGGTACACTGAAAGTAAAGCTAGCAAACCCAAAAGCACGACTTGTTTTTCGGCGAAACTGTTCTAAATCGATTTCTAGCCCAGCAACAAACAGCAAATAAATTAACCCAATGTCTGATAAAAGGTTAATCATCGGTGAGTCAGACTGAAAAAGATTCCAACCGGAAGGCCCAAGTACTAGCCCTGAGAAAACCAAACCCACTAATCCTGGTAATCTTAGCCGCTCAAACATGATGGGTATAACTAAGATGACCACCAGCAAAATAGCAAAGGGAACAATTGGTTCCTTGCCAAGAACTTGGGAAGTTGGTTCCAGAACAAGAACTTGTGATATTAGTTCCATATATAGGAATTGAAGGGGCTATGGTAAAACAGCGATTACCTTGGGGGCGATCGCCCGATCAATATGAATAAATAGAGAAGCCACCTGACGAAAAATCAAAAATCTTCTTAATTTACACTAACTAGGCAATTATTTAAGAATTAACTACCTACGGGTGGATTTGACTCAAAATGAACCGTAAGCGATCATAGTCGTCTTTAAGTAGCACACTTAAGCTACGTCCAGCTTTAATTAGCCATTGTCGGTCAGCTTTGCGTAACTGGTATACATCTCGAATGGCAGCTGCGGTTAAAGACTCGATTGGCGCACCATTTATACACAGCAGTGTCCGTAAAAAATCTAGTTCTTCAGTAAATTTAATAATAGCTTCTGGTTCACATCGATAAACAGCTTGATGAATTTGCGGGGGACGGGGTGGAAGATACTGATATACTCTTTGGTTATAACTTTGATTTTGCGAAGATAGTTCAAATCCCACGATCGCAGCCCGGAATTCTGTGCGGAGCATGGCAAATATTTGGGGTTGTTCCTCCCGTAAGTCTTGCAAGGACAACCCCAAAGCTCTTGCCCTATGTACGGAATCTATGGGCATAGTGGTGGCATAATACACCACAGCATAAATTTGATTGCCAGATTCTTCATCTACAGAACAGACCCAACTACCAAAGGGTGGCATGGAGGGAAAGCTTAAATCTTCCGGTTCCAAACACTGAGCTAAAAATTCAGTACTAGTAGTTTCAATCACCTCCGCAATGTGGTTGGGATGGCGATCGCCAGTGGCAAACTGTGGTAGGGGGAGGCGCATAGTAATTTAGTCATTATTCATTGGTCATTAGTCATTAGTTTTTGCCAAATGACAAAGAACAAATGACTAATGACTAATCTTATTTGGCTTTTTTACGTCCAGCGGTGGTTTCTACAAGTTCCAATTCGCTCAGGCGGAAGGTAACTAATTTATCCCAATTACCACCTTCAAATAATACGGCTACTTTGCCGTCACTCACCCGTTGCACGAGTCCTTCGTAGCGATAATAGGTATCTGCGGGATTCTTGACGCGAACAGTTGCTCCAGGCAGAATCATTTTTTTAGCCTCGCTTGTTTCCTTTTAATAGCTTAATACTTGTTAATAGTCATTTGTCATTAGCAAAGGACAAAGGACTAATGACGAATCAATAATACTTCTGTCTTTGTCGAAAATTTGCTACCGATTCTACTATTCCCAAGGAAATGAAGTTGGTGAGCATCGCAGAACGCCCATAACTCATCCAAGGTAGGGGAATTCCTGCCACAGGTGCTAAACCAACAGTCATACCAATGTTGACAATCAGCTGAAACACAATCATGGACAAAACGCCAATAGCCAACAAGGAACCAAAGTTATCTTTGGCGGTTTGGGCAACATGCAGTAGACGGAAGCAAATTAAGCAGAAGACAAACAGCACTACTAAACAACCGACAAAACCAAATTCTTCCCCGACTGCGGAGAAAATAAAGTCTGTATGCTGTTCCGGTACGAAATTCAGTTGCGTCATTGGCCCCTTGAATAGACCCCATCCCCAAATTTCACCGGCACCAATAGCAATGCGAGATTGGATTAAGTGATATCCAGCACCGAGTGGATCGTGATCGGGATTCATGAATACAGTTAGTCGGTCTTTTTGATACTCTTTCAAAATATGCTTCCAGGCGAAGACTCCTAATTCACCACCCAGGATATTGAGAGTCCAAGCACCGATAGTACCCAAACCAAATCGCCGCCAAGGAAGAGTTTGCCAGCCCACAATAGCCATCGCAACTGACCAAACTATCCCTAATGGGCCAAAAGATAGTTCTTTAAATAAAATTATCGGTTCTGCTAATGGCCAAGACGTACTAAATAAAATAGCGGCGATCACAGGAGAAATCATCAGAATTAACCAGCCTGGATTAGCGTTTGCCCAGTAAAGCATTCCTAAGACGATCGCACAAAAAACCATTGATGTTGCTAAATCTGGCTGTAAAAATATTAATCCCCAAGGTACAGCGGTGATTGCCAGAACGCGGAAAACACCTTCGAGAGTAGAAGCAGTGCGCCTGTGTAGCAAAGCAGCTAAGGTGATGATCATGCCGACTTTGGCAAATTCTGAGGGTTGGACATTGAAACCAGCAATAGGAATCCACCGCTGTGCCCCTTTGGCGCTACTACCAGCAATCATCACTATGATTAAGCTGAAATTCGTTATTGCATAAGTTACCCAGTGCCACTGCATCAAAAGTTCGTAACGGATGCGAGATAAAAATAGGGCTATAAGCACGCCGATACCCGCTACCATCCAGTGCCACCACCAGTCAGTTACTGGCTGCTTCAGTTCCGTACTGAGAATCATCAGGCCGCCAAATATACTGACAGCAATCGGCAAACAAAAAAGTAGCCAATCTACATGCTGCCAGGGCTTAACCCAAGACTTCCAGCGAATTTTGGGGAGCGATCGTTTTAACAACATTGTGCCAGTTTAGACTTTAGCTTTAATTGTTGGGAATTGGGAATTGGGCATTGGGCATTGGTTATTCTCCTTTGCTCCTCTGCTTCCCCACTTCCTAATACCCAGTCCCTAGTATTCCCAAGCTATAGCCCAGGAAGTAGATAGAAATCAAAATTTATAATTATGTCAGGGCAGCAACTGATACTTTACCAGCAATAGTAAGAGCGATCGCTGTTAATGCTTTTGCTGAAGCTGAATCTGGGTCACCAACAACTATTGGCACACCACTGTCACCACCAACTCGTGTGGAAATCTCTAGCGGTACGCACCCCAACAGTGGCACTCCCAATTCAGCAGCTGTTTTCGAGCCACCACCGGAACCAAAGATGTCATATTGCTTATCTGGTTGATCGGGGGGGATAAAATAGCTCATATTTTCCACGATCCCCAATACCGGAACATTCATCTGCTGGAACATCCGCAATCCCTTGCGAGAATCTAACAAGGCTACGTTTTGCGGTGTGGTGACAATTACTGCCCCTGCCATCGGCACTGCTTGGGTTAAAGTTAACTGAGCATCTCCTGTTCCCGGTGGCATATCTACAATCAAATAGTCCAGTTCTCCCCATTGCACTTGATAGAGGAACTGACGAATTACACCATTGAGCATAGGCCCCCGCCAAATTACTGGCTGATCTCGGTCAATCAAAAAGCCCATTGAAACTAATTTGACGCCGTGATTAAAAGCAGGTTCCAGAATGTCACCTGTTTCACTGGAACGCACAGTGATTTGGGCATCAGCCAGCCCCAGCATGGTGGGGTCATTAGGGCCATAAATATCAGCATCTAGCAAACCGACTTTCGCCCCAGTTTGGGCTAGAGCCACTGCTACATTAACTGCCACCGTACTTTTACCAACGCCACCTTTGCCGCTGGAAACAGCAATGATATTTTTGACTCCAGAAATGCCAGTGCGATCGGGTAAACTTTTTTGTTGTGGTGTTTCTGCCGTCACTTCTATGCTGACATCTGTAACGCCTGGGAGTTTTTTGACAGCTTTCTGACAGTCTTCGACAATAAATTCACGTAAAGGACAGGCAGGGGTGGTTAACACTAAAGTGAAACTAACCTTACCACCATCAATTTTTACGTTGCGAATCATATTCAGTTCTACCAGACTTTTGCGGAGTTCTGGGTCTTCCACTGGTCGCAAAATTTCTAAGACAGAGCGGGAATCGAGGACATCGTACATAAAAATTCAAAATTCAAAAAGAATAAATACACTTGTGCGGAACATCTTAGCTATTAACTGGATGCCTTCTTAACTAAGGTCAGCTAAGTTTTATCACTGTTACTGCCGTGATAAAACTTAGCAAATAGCATTATTACCTAATAGAATCTTAACTTTCTTTGGGCATTGAGCATGGAAAAGAGGCAGAGGGGCAGCACTTCTCTACGAGACGCTGCGCGTAGCTTGCTTCCCCGGAGGGGTACGGCTACGCCTTTCGGCTACGCTCAGGACAGGCTCAGTGATCGAAGGGCAGAGGGGAAAGACTTACTGCTACTTCTCCCCTGCTCCCCTGCTCCCCTGCTCCCTTGCTTCTTCCCCAATCCCCAGTACCTAAAAATCAAAACAACTGTCATTAAGGGATTTTTTCTGACCAGATACCGCTGGTAATGCCGTCTTTTCTACTGCCTCGACTAAAGAACGTGCAACGCGGTCTGCATAAGGACGGGATAAAGACCAAATCAGGGGCGATAACCAACCCCGTAGAGTTACAGAATAAGACAAACAAGTACCACAAACTGTTGACTCTACTTGGTAAGTTACCCGTTCCTCTATTCCAGGAATCGCCATCACGCGGATACTCAGCATCTCTCTGGGATTGACGCGTTCCACAAAAATTCTGATGGGAATCGGCGAAAAGCGTGTTACAGCTTGAAAAATTAATCCTGGTTTGGGTACTAATCCGTGGGGAACATTAGTACTCTTAAGTTGTGGATGCCAGGAAACATCTGTTAAGTCAACCACTTTTTGCCACAGTTCATCTACAGAAGCAGAACTAATCTCTCGATACGTCCACACCAGAGAAGCGCAAAACCGACGACGTTTGCGGTGGATGAATTTGGATAACCAACCTTGCATTTTCCTAATCCTCCTCCCTAGATACTTTCTGGGAAATCTGGTATGGTGTGCAACTACGCTTAACTGCTAAATTAAAACTTTCTCAAAAATGCCCTAAACATAGCAAGCCTCGATTCGGTACAGGCCCTAACAGCCGACATCAGTAATATGGCAAAAAAGTTCTGAGTAGACCAGTCAAATCCTTGATACCTCAAGCTTAAGACTAAAATTTAGTCTTTATACCAGAATATTCCAATTAAGAATTTCAAAAAAAACTAATTCAATATACAAGCCTATACGCATTTGAGGGAAAATAACTCTAGTGATGCCCATCAATCGGATAAATGCTTAACCCAGGAAGAAAAAGCGGGTTGGGCAAATAGAGCTAGATTGTTGGCGCTTGTTTCCCCCAAATTTTAAAATTAAAAATTTGTGGCTTTCTGGAAATTGTAATTTAGGTTCGGGAATCTATGTTGACCAACTCGCAAACACCAACTGTAGAAGCAGAATCATTAAAGTCTTTGCCAGCAGCTGACGCTCAGACTAGGGTCAGTCAGTTTATGAAACAACTGCAAGACGAAATTACCGAATCATTGGCAAAACTAGATGGTGTGGCTAAATTTAATGAAGATAGTTGGGAACGCCCAGAAGGAGGAGGCGGGCGATCGCGCGTACTGCGAGAAGGTGCAATATTTGAACAAGCAGGCGTAAACTTTTCTGAAGTTCAGGGTTCCCATTTGCCACCCTCAATTTTAGCTCAACGCCCGGAAGCCGCAGGGCATGGCTTTTATGCCACAGGCACTTCAATGGTATTACATCCTCGCAATCCTTATGTGCCCACAGTTCATCTCAATTATCGCTACTTTGAAGCGGGACCAGTGTGGTGGTTTGGTGGTGGTTTAGACTTGACACCTTATTATCCCTTTGCTGAAGATGCGGCACATTTACACAAAACATTAAAGCAGGCTTGCGACCAACACCACCCAGAGTATTACCCAGTGTTTAAGCGGTGGTGTGATGAATATTTCTACCTGAAGCATCGTGATGAGACACGGGGTGTCGGTGGTCTATTTTTTGATTACCAAGATGGCCAGGGTGCTTTATATCGCGGCCCAAATTCCAATGGGGAAGCGGCCATTTATAGCAACCAGGTGGGAACACCTGCAACCCGTAATTGGGAAGATTTGTTTGCTTTTGTGCAAGACTGTGGTAAAGCATTTTTACCAGCTTATGTACCAATTGTAGAACGGCGCAATGGGATGGAGTATGGCGATCGCCAACGAAATTTTCAACTCTACCGTCGGGGACGTTATGTAGAATTTAACTTGGTTTATGACCGAGGTACTATTTTTGGTCTACAAACTAATGGACGCACCGAATCAATTCTCATGTCCCTACCGCCCTTAGTGCGCTGGGAATACGGCTATCAACCGGAACCCAATTCCCCTGAAGCCGAGTTGTATGAAACTTTCCTTAAACCTCAAGATTGGATCAATTGGACATCCAAATAGTGCTGAGTGCTGAGTGCTGAGTGCTGAGTTTGGAGTTTGGAGTTTGGAGTTATAAGAAAGTGATCTTCCCCTGCTGTCTCATTTCCCTCATCTCCCCACTCCCCACTATTTTGGTGAGTTATAACTACTAAAGTTAAGCACTTAGCCGAAAAAGGTGACAAATTTAGCTATAGCTTGTTAATCTCAAGTGACAGCATTAGAAAATTCTGTCACTAGTTAATCTTAAAAGGAATGCCACGGGGAGGGCTTTAGTGATTCATATAGACCAAAAAACTTATACAACCCAAGACGGAAACACCGTTATCGTCTTGACACCATCAGGCCGTCTGGATATCACCACGGCTTGGCAATTTCGCCTGAAGTTACAAGAGTGTATTTCCAAACTCAGTCGCCATGTAGTTGTAAATTTGGCTCAGGTAAATTTTATTGACAGTTCTGGTCTTACATCTTTGGTAGCTGGAATGCGTGATGCTGATAAAGTCAAAGGCAGTTTCCGCATTTGTAATGTACATCCAGAAGCCAAACTCGTGTTTGAAGTGACAATGATGGATACTGTTTTTGAAATCTTTGAAACAGAAGAGGAAGCTTTAGAAGGTGTGCCTCGTAGCATTGCCAGCTAAAAAAAAGTTAGAAGTTAAGAGTGAGGAGCTAATTCATAACTCAAAAAATCATAACTTTATCTTATTGAATACTGATTCCGCTTGGTGTAGCGATAAGGCCCCATAATCGCTCCCCAGGTTGCTTTTCCAGTTGCGGGATCAATTCCTTTGTCGTAGCTGTGAAATTCTGTCGCTGTAGCTGCAAAACCTAAAGAAACATGGATGCTATTGCCAAGATAAGTAAAGCTACAACTAGTCTCTGGTAGTGGGGTAGCGGTAAACTTATAGCGATCGCCAGCTACTTTCTCCTGAGTAACTGTTAGGATACAACCTGGTAGTAAATCTAATTGTTCGGATGTCAGCGTGTTTAGTAGAGCAGGGTTATCACCTGCGCCTTTTAATGCACCTGGATCTTGAGGCATATAATATTGTACTTCCACAGTTGCGTCAGAGTCGTTGCTTTGACGCAACCGGATAATTCGCTGGCGGTAAGGTTTATCTAAGGTAATAAAATTAGCCTGTTCGGCAAATAGGGTAATGCTATCTTCTGCGAACAAATTAACTGGTCTTTGCCACAGACACAGGTGGACATACCAAACTGGTTCTGCTATGGCTTGTTCCCGATTATCAAATTCACCAGCTAGGTACTCACCTAAAGCAATTAACTGTGGCGAGAAGTTCATAAGTACAATAAATAAATCATTAAGGATAATAATTTTCGGCTAGTTTTTTAGGATAAAAGGTCTTATTTGCTGTAGTTACCAGCTTATAAAATACTTCTGATGTGTATATATTGTAAATGAAACCGTCACCCGCTAAAAGCTCAACTTGGCAAAGTAGCCTTTAAGCGAGAAAATAAAGATACGTCGCCCTTAACATTTCTTTTTTCTTTGTGAATAACGTCCGTACAGTCTCTGATACAAAGCGAACTTTCTACAATCTTCACACCCGTCCGATCAATACTATTTATCGTCGGGTTGTGGAAGAATTGATGGTGGAAATGCATCTGCTGTCAGTAAATATCGATTTTAGCTACAATCCAATTTATGCCTTGGGTGTCGTCACTACTTTTGACCGCTTCATGGAAGGCTATCAACCAGAACGGGATCAAGAATCAATTTTTAACGCCTTATGTCAGGCTATAGAAACAGATCCGCAACGCTATCGACAGGATGCCCAAAGATTGCAAGCTGTAGCTAAAGGTTTGCCAGTTAAAGATTTAATTGGTTGGCTGGGTCAAACTACTTACTTAGATAGAGATGCTGACTTGCAAGCAACCCTACAAGCGATCGCCAATAATCCTAACTTTAAATACAACCGTTTGTTCGCAATTGGTGTATTTTCGTTATTAGAACAGTCAGATCCCGAATTAGTCAAAGACGAAAAGCAACTCACTGAGGCGCTAAAAGCGATCGCTGCTGGGTTGCACCTCTCCGATGACAAGCTCAATAAGGATTTGGAGTTATACCGTTCTAACCTAGACAAAATGGCGCAAGCGCTAGTAGTGATGGCAGATATACTCTCAGCCGATCGCAAAAAACGCGAGCAACGTAAACAACAATCAACTACCCCAGTTGCTCCCCCAAGTTCCAACGAATAGTTAGAATTTGGCAGTGATGAGTTAGGAGTTATGAGTGAGGAATTGTTGATAACTCCTAACTCCTAACTCTTAGCTTTAGACGCCCAATATTTTGTAGATTAAGCTGTTAATTATAGTCAGCGTAAATGCCCCAATAACAGCACTCCAAATCCCGTAGCGCAAGCGAAAGCCCTCTACTAACCAAGCAGCAATATTAAAACAAACCACGGCAATCATAAATGTGAAAATGCCGGATAATAAGTCCAGTGTGAGTAGGTTTGGTACTGCAAAAATGAGGCTTAAAATCGGTCTGACTATTGCCGTCACGATACCAAGCACTGCGGCAGAAAGAAACGCTTTACCAGGAGTATCAATTTCAACTCCCAAAGGCAACTTACTAATTATCAACAAGCTGATAGCTGTTACTACCCAAACAATTAAAAGCGTCACGATATTCATGCCACAACCCCTGATACTAATTAGTAATTTGTAATTCGTAATTAGGACACACTGAAAGACGCTTGATACAAGCGCTTTTCAATCTGTTAACCTATTTGGACATCCTTCCCCAATTTGGTATGAAATGTGGATGGTAATTGGTGATAAATTGCTCAGTCTATAGGTGAAAAAATCTTTAAAGCTCAACCAATTATTTGTAAATTAGCAGTTTTTTTTTATCTAGCCGAGATTTATTCTAGATATCTTTAGGTTTGGGAAAAGGCTTGCAGGAGAAGTGGGGAGTGATGAATGGGGGACAAAGGGACAAGGGAGACAAGGAGAATAACCTATGCCCAATGCCCCTTACCCCTTATCCCCAGAGAGGTCCCCACCATCCTCAATTCCCCTTTCCCTATATCATCTTTTAAGAGGAGGTTGGGCTTGTTTAGGTGCTACAGGCGCTTGAGGCGCTGGTGAGTTAGGAAGCACAGGAGAAATACCAGGATTGATAGGACTGATGCCTTGCCCAGTTGGAGGCTGAGTGATGTTAGGAAAGGGTTCAGAATTAGGTGCTAAGGGGAATTTTGGGGTAATATTCCCTTCGGGATTGATTCCTGGAAGTGGCGCAGCACCAGGATTGATTGGGAAAGAGGGGACAGCAGGCTGGTTAGGCGAGTTTATGGATGGTTGAGATGGGCCAGGAATAATTCCCAAAGAAACGCGATCGCCCCCTACTTGTCGTAGCAAGTCTAATGTCTCAATTACATCATTGTAAGTTGCGGTACGCGAAGCATTCAGCACGACAACTGCATTAGGGTTTGCTTGCAGATACTGTTTTAAACTCTGTCTCAAATCTTCCTGTTTGACAGGCTGTTTTTCTATGTAAGTATTGCCCACAGCATCGATGGTAACAATCACACTTCCACTCTGTGATGTTATTCCAGAGACTGTACTGGGGCTGGCTTTAGGTAAATCAACATTTATTGCCTGTTGCCGTGTAAATTGTAAAGCCGCTAATAAAAAAAATGTCAGGATACAAAAAACGACATCAATTAAAGGGATGATTTGAATTTGGACTTCTTCAATTGGAGTATGTAGATTAACTTTCATGTCTCACTCTCAAGCCTGGTTCAGGGGTTGAATTATTGACTATTAATTAGGTGTATTCGGGGGTTCAGGAGGTTCAGAAACTCTAGTTTTTCCTGGCTTGCGGGGTGGAGTGAAATTTTCTGGCACAATTGCTGATGTCCTATTGCTAAAGTCAGGAGGAGACTGGCGATAGAGCAATTCCATCTCATTCCCCGCTTTCCGAAAAACTTTGACTTGGTTGACTACAAAACTTTGAAATAGGCGGTAAAAGACCAAACTAATAATGGCAACTATTAGCCCACTTGCCGTACTAATTAAGGATTCACCAATACCAGTAGTCACCCCAGCAGTAGATTCAGTTCCCAAATCGCCAATCCGAATTGAGCGCAGAGACTGAATTAAACCCAAAACTGTGCCCAACAATCCCAAAAGTGGCGCTAGGGCAATTACCGCTTCTAAAAGTTTTTCGCCCCTACGCATCCCAGCTAATTCGTCTTCTGCTGTAGCCTCCAGTGCTAGCCGAAAAGTTTCCGCATCAGTTTTGGCAAAACGTAGAGGGGCGTAGAGAAAACGCCCGACAGGTTGATGGCTTGCTTGTTTGGCGATGTCCGCAGCTACTTCCCAATTATCCTGGGCAGCATCCAGGATGCGATCGACTATTTGCTTTTCCTGAGTCAAAATTCGCAACCAGAACCATATACGCTCGAAAATCACACTCAAAGCCAGAATCGACAGAATTAGCAAAGGCCACATCGCTGGCCCACCCTTGTAAAACAAATCTAAAATATCCACTGTTTAAATTTCCTCCCTCCACGACTAAAGCAAATGTGTTAAGGCATTTTAATTCTAGAGATTAATGCAAAATGAGGGACTTCCAAAATATAAATTTCTCGAAAACTTAAAAAAACAGTGCAAGGATGACGTATTTGACTGAGACTGCTGTACTAACTTGCTGCTGGGTAGGCAATTGAATCATAGACCGATAATTTTTGGCATACTTTTGCTAGACTTTTTTGTAATACCAATTTGAAAAAAGAATGCAATACATAGATAAGACCTTACTCAACCCTCTACAAGGCTTTGGGGAGGGTGTGCGTCAGTAAGCGTGGGCATCTGGTCGCAAACCTTTTTTGAATTGATATAACCTGAAATTTCACCACAGGAAATTGTCACGTACAGGAGAATAAATTTTGGCAGCAGTCCGAGTCCGCCAGCATGTTAATCCACTTGGTAAAAAGTATCAAACACCAGCAAGTCCCCTTGACTGGGAAGAAATTTATGCAAAGCCAAATCAACCACTACATTTAGATATTGGCTGCGCTAAGGGACTATTTTTGTTGAATATGTCCAAGATAGAACCCAACTGGAATTTTCTCGGTTTGGAAATTCGGGAACCGCTGGTGGTAGAGGCGAATAAGTTACGTTCTGAGTTGGCTTTAACAAACCTGCACTACTTGTTTTGCAATGTGAATAACTCACTGCGATCGCTTTTATCTTCCCTCCCACCAGGAAGTTTACAACGCGTTACAATTCAATTCCCCGATCCTTGGTTTAAAACCCGCCATGCTAAACGTCGTGTAGTGCAACCAGAACTAGTGGCAGAATTAGCTAAGTATCTTGCGGTTGGGGGAGTTGTATTTCTGCAATCAGATATGGAATTTGTGGCTGTGGAAATGCGCGATCGCTTTGCTGCTAATTCAGCTTTTCAGAAAGTTGGTACAGGAGAATGGCTAGCCGAAAATCCGCTACCAGTCCCCACCGAACGGGAAATAGGCACACAAAAAAAAGGTGAGCCTGTCTATCGAGCTTTGTTTGAAAGGGTGAAGAGTAATGACTAGAGATGTTAGTAATACTAACTCTGCCCCATAATTCCGAATTGCAAGTTTTCTTTATTAGCCTTAAGACTATTTAGTAGTATAGACTTAAGTCTTACTTGTTATATTTTCGTTAGGTATTTCCTAGAATTTGTAAATAATTTTGGGACATAAATGTTTTATTAAAAGTTAAAATTTTAGTGAAATATTATCTGATAATTAGTACAAAAATTTGTTTTTATAGCAATTGATAGATATATAACCTTGATAAATAGGTAGTTTTAACTAAAAGTGTCGCTTTATTAATTGGTGACATAAAAGTTTTATTTATATCTGGTAAAAAGTTGTAAAACATAGTTAAATCATTTTCCTCATCCCTAGAATATAGAAAGATTAGGTAATTACACTACTTAGTGATTAAGCCTATATCTAGTTATATATTCTGAGGAAAAGCAAAATGGAAAGGAATAAAAAGAATTCAGATATTAAATTGGACATTAGCAACCTGATTGATAATGCTGTTAACAATGCTGTAGCACGACGGAATCTAGCTGAGGATTTAGAAGATACTTTACTAACTCTATCTGATGAAGAAATGGCAAACGTTGCAGGTGGTTTAGCAAGTGTTTCTATTCTCAAAGGGCCAACCATTGCAGGGGGTATTTTTGTGAAAGTACCGATTACTTGTGGAATAATTGCACAAAATCCGAACTTGAGCGCACAAGCCTTGTAAGTTGCTAGTAACTATTAAACTCTTGGACATT
This sequence comes from Nostocales cyanobacterium LEGE 12452, assembly GCA_015206945.1. Lineage (GTDB taxonomy): Bacteria > Cyanobacteriota > Cyanobacteriia > Cyanobacteriales > Nostocaceae > Nostoc. Next base: position 50,465 of record JADEXV010000002.1, read on the forward strand.
TAATTTGCTTATTTAGGTTGATGGAGAGCAGTCTAACCTGAAACTATTTGTAAATCTCCATCAGCTTAAAAATACAATTCACTATAGGTTCAATTTATGGAAGACATCGCTACTGAAAAAACTACACTTTGCCCTAGTGCAAGACCAGAATGGCAGGACAGTATTGTTTTCGGCGTCGTTGGTGGCACAGTCACAGAACCCCACGTAGCTTATCTTAAGCACCCCCAACCTGTCACAGATGAACTGATAGCAAAGGCTAGTCCAGTAACACCCACTGAAATTTTTCGGACGGCTGCACCTTGTGCAACTAAGGGTTGTCAACATTTTGATGGCAAAGATTGTCGTTTGGCAATGCGAGTTGTAGAAAATTTGCCGACGGTAGTAGAGAATCTACCACCTTGTTCCATACGCCGAGATTGCCGATGGTGGCAACAGGAAGGTAAAGCAGCTTGTATGCGTTGTCCACAAGTTATTACAGATAATTACAATCCCTCTGAATTACTACTCAAAGTGGCGACACCGACTGTTAGTTAAGCAAAGCTACAAAGTTTATTTAAGTAATTTAAGGGGAATATCATATCAATGAACATTCATCATAAACATCTCACAAGTCAAATTGAAATTACGAATTTGATTCAAGAAGCCGTTGTGAATGCATCAGCAAGAAGAAAACAAGTTTTAGAACAAGACTCACTCTCAGAATTATCTGAAGAAGAACAGAAAAACATAACGGGTAGTGGAATAGCAACAGATGTGAGAGATGCAATAATTTTATTAGGCGGCTATCTACTGGGTTAGTACTGCTGTGCGTAATTTGTAATTTCTATACCGCAGACATTTGATTAATTTGGAATTGGTGGTTTATTGACCCTGTAGTAGTAGTTTTAATAATCCTTGCAAAAACAGGTTGTGCTAGTTAAATTACTACCACAATTTTCTCTACATCAAAATTGGTTGATGCATTTAAAAATTATGACATTTCTCTTAAACTCTCATAATGTTGTCGATTATTTAGTTGAACGAGGATTATGTAATCAGTCAGAACAAGCACCGATTAAGGTAGAACAAGTTGCAGCTAAAAACTTTAATTTATTAGTTACTTTAGCAAATGAGAAAAAGCTACTTGTTAAACAAGAACGCCATAATCAGGAAGGGAAAGCGGCTGGTGAATTTTTAACTGAGTGGCAAATTCAAGAGTTTTTACAACGATTTCCAAACCTTGGCAATTACCACTCATTTTTACCAGAGGTGCTGCATTTTGATGCCGAGAATTCCATTATTGTCTTTAGATATCTGGATGATTATCGGGATTTAATGGATTTCTATACCAAGGAAAAGATATTTTCTACCGAAATCACTACGGCAATTGGTAAAATTTTAGGGACTATCCATCGTGATACTTTCAACCGCCAAGAATATCAGGAATTCTTTTCTAAAAATTCAGATAATTTTATGGCTGATCAAGTATCACATTTAGTTCGGAGATTAGGACGGGTTGAACCAGAAATTTTTGGTCTAGTTCCTGTTGATGGGTTAAAGTTTTTTGCTCTATATCAACGTTATGATAGCTTGGGGGAGGCGATCGCAGAATTAGGTAATGCTGTAACGCCCTGTTGTCTAACCCACAATGACCTCAAGCTAAATAATATTCTCTTACAAAAAGATTGGCAGGATTCCACTAACAATATTGTCCGCCTAATTGATTGGGAACGCTCGACTTGGGGAGATCCAGCCTTTGATTTGGGAACACTTCTTGGTAGCTATGTACAAATCTGGCTGGGTAGCTTGGTTATCAGTAATTCTTTGAGTATTGACGAATCTCTACGTTTGGCGATAACACCTTTAGAACTACTTCAGCCTTCGATTGGTAGATTAACCCAAGCTTATTTAAATACTTTTCCAGAAATTCTAGAACACCGCTCTGATTTCTTGCAACGAGTGGTGCAATTTACAGGTTTTGCTTTGATTCAACAGATTCAGGCGATGATTCAATATCAAAAGTCTTTTGGGAATATGGGAATTGCTATGCTTCAGGTTGCTAAGACGTTATTAAGCCGTCCTGTACAATCGATGCCAACAATTTTTGGTGCTGCTGCTGTTGAATTAACTCACCTGAGTAGTTCTGCTGTTTAAAAGATTTTCTTGCCACTAAATTATGATGCCATTATTAAATTCTACTCAACCACAGCCTTTAACTGGGTTAACTGAGCGATTGCTGGAAGTTTTAGAAGATATTGTTCACAAGATTGAGATTCAGTCTGATTTCTCGATTCGTCATCCAGATTATAAACCCTTGAAATTACCATCTGAGGTAGTTACTCGTTTTCAAAAAATGCCCAGCCAGATGCAGCAAAAATATCTAAGTCTGCAACTGCGGAGTTTTCTCTACGGTATCTATTACAACGGTTTTATGCAAAGTGCGCTAGCACTAGATGGCGAAGGAAATAGTTTACCCCTTGATTTGGAAAATAATACTCTTCTGGGAGTAGATTTGGGTTTTTATGAGCGATTACATGAAAGTAATTCAGGTAAAGGCTATTTTGATCCTGGTTGGTCTATTTTGAGAGAAGAAACTGATGGTACTTTATCAGTAAGTAAGGGTGGTTTGAGACTATATATTAAGCGGAATCAGCATCTTCAAACTGTCGAACAAGCTGCTATATTAGGTGATTCCGTAGCTATCAAGCTACCCAAGAATTGTGTACAAAATGGCTTTTACGTGGCAGTTAGCAATGTGGGATTCAATCGCATCAAGGATCTAGAAAATCAGTCTGTAACTGTGCGAATTTATTTCAATGTAACTCCTGAAGGTGCTGTTGCAGTTATGGGTCGTCTGACACAACAGTTGAATGAGTTAGTAATTCCTTTCAGTTTTAAAGTTTTGTACAATCCCAAAGAATACCAACGCTATGATTCCGGAGTACTTTACTTTGATAAGAGAGACTATGAAGTAGTTAGGCAAGTTTTAAAAACTGTTTATCAAGAACATAAATCACATTTTAAGCTAGAGATTCCTCTATTCACCAAGCAGTTAACACTGGGGTTAGGGTTAGCAGAAGAACCAAACCAAAAATTTGCTGTTCGAGAAAGTTTTGGGATGAACCGTTGTCAAATTTTAGCAAATGGATTGCTGACAGCTTGGCATCAAGGAGATAACTCAAGAGAAGGGCGGATGAGGGCTATCATTGAGCAGTTTTCTTCTTTGGAAATAGAATTGCAGCGTTCGTATCTTAATGCTAACTCTGAAGATATCTATGCATTCTGAGATTGAGCGATCGCACTTCTCTATCATACCCCATATTTGAGTAGTATCTACTTTTTAACTCCTGCTTAAAATCTAACTTAAACACCAGTTATAATCTGCCAAATACTCCTTATACCAATTCTGTATAAAGATGCGCCAAACTATATGAGGAACGAACCGTATAGACGCGGAGCGGCTTTCTGCAGGGTAGGGCGCAAAGGACAGAAAGAAGAAGCCAAGAAAATTTGGCGCAGCCTCACAAAGAAATGGTATTAGCTTAGCTATCATTCTGAGAGATTATTCATATGACAATCACAGGTTCAGACTTATCACAAATAGCTAACAATGCTACTTTTATTTCTGAGCGTATTAATAACCCTTGTTTCTCCAATATTAGTGATGACAAACTTGACCAAAATATAATTAATAAACGAATTAAAACCTGGTGTGAAGCTGTTGGAGGAGAAGAAAAACTTAAACAACGCCTCCATTGGTATGGATTAGACTTAAATACATCTTATATATTACTAGGAGCAACAGATATTAAAGAAACTCACACACCATCCCCTTGGCTAGAAACGCTCAAAGAATTAATTCAAAGTAGCAAAGCTTCGTTGCTACATTTAGAGGATTTAGAAAGTTCACCGATTGACCCCAAAAATTCTTTAGCTTTTGAGGATTTTTATCTTCCTTATATTCTAGTAGGGCGGCGTAAGTTATACACTCGATTATCTGCAAATATTTCCCTGGAATTGCTCAGTAAAGAAGCCTACAAAGTTTTAGAACATCGTCTACTGCAACAACTAGTTAATTTGGGAACAGAAACTTTACTATTTGAATTTAACAAATTTTGTGAAAATCACACTGTTGAAAACCAAACTACTGCCCTAAACAGCAAAAGCAAAGTTAAATATTATACCTTTATTGAAAATCTTCTACAAGACGGGGGTCTGGAATTATTTCAACACTACCCAGTTTTAGCTCGCCTAATAGCTACAACTATCGATTTTTGGGTGGAATTTACCATTGAGTTTATCCAACGTCTACGAGCTGATGTATCAGCAATTGAATCAACTTTTTCTGACAATATAAGTTTAGGAATAGTCAAAGATATTGATACTTCTCTCTCAGATTTACATAATGGTGGGCGCTGTGTTTTAGCTCTAACCTTCTCCTCAGATGTAAAATTAGTTTACAAGCCCAAAAATTTGGATATAGATATTGCTTTTAATCATTTATTAGATTGGTGCAACCAACAAGAAATATCCTTAAACTTCAAATTAACAAGGATTCTCAACCGTCAGGGATATGGCTGGGTTGAATTTATTGTTCACCAACCTTGTGAAAATCAAGCCGCAGTTAAACGCTTTTATCAAAGAGCAGGATTATTGTTATGCCTGCTTTTTGTGTTAGGAGCAAGGAATTGTCATGCTAAAAATGTTATTGCTAATGGTGAATATCCAACTCTCATCGATGCCGACACCTTAATGCATCCTCAGATTACCAGCTTAGATGAATCAGAAAACTGGTTTAAAGATTCAGTTGTTAGTACAGGACTTTTGCCTTCCTGGGAAGGTAATATATACTCAGATAAGGCTCAAGATTCTAGTGTCGTAGGTCATATTTTTCCCCAAGAAGTTAATTTCTTTAGAGAGTGGAAATTTATTAACACAGATGAGATGCACTTAGCTACTAAAACTCTCATTATTCCTTCTGGGGGTAATGTAGTAATTTTAGAAGGTAAAACTGTCTCTCCCAATGACTATATTGAGGATATCATAACTGGTTTTAAGGAGACATATAGTATATTAATTAAACATAGAGAAACTCTCTTAAGCAAAGAGAGTCCTTTATCAGCTTTCAAATTCTTAAAATCTCGGTTAATACTACGTCCAGCAATTATTTATAGTATCGCATTAAAAGAAAGCCTTAGCCCTCAATATTTACGGAATGGTGTAGACTATAGTATTCTGATAGATACTCTCAGTAGTTCTTATTTAACATCTGAAGAAAATCCAGATTTGTGGTCAACTTTGCAAGCAGAAATCAAATATTTGCAACAGCAAGATATCCCTTGTTTCTCCGTATTTTGTCATAAAAATAACTTAGAATCTGAAATAGATAATCCCATCAATTGCTTTTTTAAAGCATCTAGTTACCAAAGGTTAATCGCTAAACTACAAAGTCTTGACGAAAGAAATTTAGCTCTACAAATTAAATTAATTCGAGGGAGTTTTTATGCAAAAGTAGCACATCTGATTAAGAAAAGTACTGCTCTACAAGGTGATTTTGCCCAATTCGCTTCTCTGACACCTGAAGAACTACTGCAAGAAGCTTTAAAAATTGGAAATAGTCTTGTAGCCAATGCTATTCAGAATGCTTACGGCTGCAACTGGTTTTCTTTAGAGTATATGTTTAAAGCAAACCGTTATCAACTCCAACCGTTGGATGATTCTTTATATACAGGGCGTGCTGGGGTGAGTTTATTCTTAGCAGCCTTAGCAAAAATTACTGGTAAACGTGAATTTCAAGAGGTAGCTTTAGCGGCTTTATTGCCTTTGCGCCAGTCTCTTAAGAAAACAGAAGCATCTAAAAGATTGTTTCAACCAGGATTAGGTTTATTAGGGTTGGGTGGTATTATCTATAGTCTAGTTAAAATTAGCCAGTTTTTACAGGAACCAACCCTTCTAGAAGATGCCCAACGAGCCGCAAAACTGGTTACACCAGAGGTGATTGCTACTGATCAAAACCTAGATATGATGTGGGGAGTAGCGGGGACAATTTTAGGCTTATTGCCAGTCTATCAAGAAACAGGCGAACAAGCAGTATTAGAGATAGCGATCGCTTGTGGCAATCATCTCTTATCACAGCGAAGCCATACTATCCCCAAGGCATGGAACACTTTAAAACAAGAAAGTAAAAAACCTTTGACTGGCTTTTCTCATGGGGCATCAGGTATTTCTTTTTCCTTACTACGGCTATATACTCTCACAGGAGACACAGCTTATTTGACAGCTGCAAAAGAAGGAATTGAATATGAACAGAGTGTGTTTAATCAATCAGCCCAAAACTGGCCAGATTTTCGTTTATCGGAACAGATGAATCGAATTAATTTCCTATCCGCTTGGTGTCACGGAAGTGTTGGGATTGGCTTAGCCCGCTTAGGTAGCTTACCAATTATATATACAGAGAAAACTTACTCTGATATTAATATAGCTTTAGAAACTACGCAAAAGTATGGAATGCCTAGCACAGATGTAGACCATCTCTGCTGTGGGAGTTTGGGTAGAACTGAGCTGTTTGTCGTAGCATCCCAAAAACTTGATAACCAGGAATGGCTCGAAACTGCTAGGAAACAGGCTGCATGGGTATTAGCAAGGGCAAAAGAAAATGGAAGATATGCTTTTTTACCACATTTGCCTTACTCCATTTTAAGCCCGAGCTTTTATCGTGGAAGTGCAGGAGTTGGCTATCAATTATTACGTTTATTTTCTCCAGAATCTTTGCCTTCAGTTCTCATCTGGGAGTGAAAAGCCTGGGTTCATTTTGTTGAGATAATTCCTGATGGTTTTTGGATAATTACAAAATATAGGTAAGAATTACAAATCTGTCAATAATTTTAAGTAATCAGCACTAGAGTTTTCTGGGGCTGATTTCTTGTATTATTTAAAATATTGGGTGACATAACTATTTTAATTTTTTCCAATTAAATATTTATTTTTCTCCCATCTCAACTTTTTAATTCTCTGTCTTTTCTGATTTAATCCTGCGGCAGATATTTTGTTAATTTATCTGAAATTTCTTGAAAATATATAGTGATAAAAATGGAATTTTTATGTCCTTTAAACCTATACCACTTCTTAGATTTTGTCAATTTTAATAATTAGAATTAAATTATTAAGTCAGGTATAAATAGCTTGATTTATAGTCAAAAACACACAAAATTATCAAAGGTAAAAATCATGGCTGATATCAAGGTTAATGATTTATTGAATCTTAATCCGGCTGGTGCGGAGTTGTTTAACGATTCTGAAAGTTTCATGAAAGATTTGAGCGATGAGAACGAGCAAATGGGAGTAATTGGCGGTATGAGAAACTTATCTGATGTATATGATGTATATTGTTTGCTACCTACTTGTCTGGATACGGGCGCAGTAGGTAGTAATACAGTAATTATAGTTCACGCTGTCTAGACATTAAAGCAGCCTTCATAGCAGCCAGCAGCTTATTGTTACAGTGAGACTTGCTGGCTAATTTTCTGGGATTTTCTACTTAATATTCTGCAAAAATTCACCTTTTTCTATGGACTGTTTCAACCATCCACCAAACAAATCATTCATAATTTTATAGCGTAACTTATCATCTAATTGTGCTTGAATAATCTCTTCAACTAAAATCAGGTGTACCCCCTTAGAGGTCACTACTGGTTTAAGAATTTGAGGTGGTGTAGCAGCAAAAACAGCAGCCGAAATTTCTGGCTTTAAATCCTGGCGTTGCACTATCCCCAAATATCCCCCTTTTCGGCGTAACTCAGTATTCTGAATATATTGATGAGCCACATCATAGAATCTCATCTCACCTTCTTTAACAGCATAGAAGAGTTCTATTGCCAAGTCTTCATCATCTAATACAACCTCATACATGACCGCAACAGCATAGTCTAGTTGATGTTCAAAAAAGTAAGGTTCTATTTTATCTGCAAACAGTTGTTGGCTTAACTTCTCAAAAACTACAGTATTGTTGACTATTTCTTCAAAATCATCTAAGGATAAGTTATGTTTTTCTAGCCATATCCAAGTCTCTTCAGCACTGGTGAGTTTATTCATTAAGCGGAATAGATCTGCTGCTTTTTGAAGTTCCTCAGTTTCTACTTTGATACCAGTTTCTTCAGCAGCAGATGTAATCACTTTGCGGGTAACAATCTGCTCAACTATCTCAGGTATTTTACAGGATAGCTTGATTTGGTGAAGAATATCTTCGTTGGTAATGGTGATAGGTTGTGACATGATTTTGTTCTTAATTAATAGTGAGTTGGTTATTTACCGTATACCACCAGATAATAAATTCCCTGGCTAATAGTTAAAGTACTCTTTCAGTATGCAGCTAGGATTAGAATCTCTGGCTGATTAGTGCGGAAAGGTAAAATTTCAATTAGCCCCCAAGCTTATATGAAATTCCTACAATTTCACCCCACCCTGCTGCAACTGCTTAAACGGATCAAGCAGAAAATCAATAATCCGACGCTGGCGCACAATTACCTCAGCTGTCGCCGTATCCCCAGGACGCAAGGCAATACACTTATTAGGCGAGGGAATACAATTTTGTTTTAGGGCAATTTCCAAGTCATAAGCTGCCACCTTCCCATTAGGTGTTTCCACTTCTATAGTAGTAGGAGAAATCTCTAACAATTCTCCTTCCAGCACGCCATAATCTTGAAACGGATAAGCATCAAACTTTAACTTGACTGACAATCCTTTTCGCAAAAAACCACTCTCATTTGTCGCCATTTGCGCCCGAATTATTAAAGGCGAACCTTGGGGTGCAATCTCTGCAATCATTGCTCCAGGCTGCACCACAGACCCAGCCCGTTGTATCGGTAAATGAAAAACTTTACCATTCACGGTGGCTCTTAACTCTCGTTGTCCTAACTGAAACTTTAACGAGACAATCTGACTCTTACTTTGAGCAATTTCTGCTTGAAGTGTAGTAATTTGTGTTTCCAAATTCTTCTGTTGTTCGTTAATTTTTAGCAAAGCAAGCTTATTTGAACGAGTCAAGGTCTGATAACTCCTTTCCTGTTCTTTCAGTCGCAAATGTGCCTGTTCAATATCTGCATTTGCTTGCCGAATAGTCCGCTCATAACTACTCTGTTGTTCTACCAAACGTAATTTAGCCTGCTGAATATCTGACTTATTTTGTTCGTATAACTGTTGCTTTTCTTTAGCAATATCTTGCTTTTGCACAACATTAATTTCTGGTACAACTCCTGACTGCCAAAGACTCCGATAGCGTTCAACTTCCCGCTCGGTACTCGCTAAACTACTGTTTACTAACTTATTAGCAGTTTGACTATGTTCAAGAGTTTGTCGTGCCTGATTGACTTGAGCTAATTTTTCATCTTTTTGTAAGTCATAGGAATTCCTCAGAGCATTCATATTCTGTCGTGCTTGATCAATTTGAGCCTGTTTTTCTAACTGTTGAGATTGGTTCTGTTGCTGTTGTGTTGTTAAAGATACAACTAACTGACTTTTAGATGAATTTAACTGAGAAAGGCGATTTAATTGTCCCTCCAATTTATCCTGTGCCTGCCGCAATTCTGCCTTAACTAATTCCGATTCCAACACCAATAAAGTCTGCCCAGCTTTCACTAAATCACCTTCCTTTACTCGAATTTCGGCAACAGTACCCGCCACAGCAGCATCGAGTCTAACCGTCTTTCCCTTTGGCTCAAGTCGCCCTCTTGCCGTACCCGTTTCATCTACCTTAGATAGCATCGCCCAAGGTAAAATGATCGACACAAACACCACCAAAAAATATAGCAATCCCCTTGTCCAAACTTGGGGTAAGCTATCAAGTAAATCTTTGGTTGCGTAAGCCCAATCATCAGTTGATATGGCTGGTGTTTGCTCTCTTAAAATTTCCTTGCCCTGTTCTATCTCATAGATTTGGGTTTGAACCTTTCCATTTAATGTGTTTGGCATGATTTTCCTGATATCAATTTTGGATTTTGGGAGTAGGGAGATAACAAAAGCTTCCTGCTTATCTTCTTTTTTCACCCCGCAACATCCAACTGCTGATGATTGAGATAAAAATAATGTCCACGCTTGGTCATCAGCTCTTGGTGAGTTCCACTCTCAATCAACACGCCGCGATCTAGCACTAAAATCAAATCTGCATTCCGCACTGTTGAAAGGCGGTGGGCAATTACTAAGGTGGTTCTGCCTTTGAGAATTGTGTTTAAATTCGTCTGAATAATCCTTTCTGACTCTGCATCCAGATGGGAAGTCGCTTCATCCAAAATCAACAGCTTGGGATTGCCTAACAACGCTTTAGCGATCGCAATTCTTTGTCGCTGTCCTCCAGACAACATCCCACCTCCTTCACCAATCTGGGTTTCATAACCCATAGGTAACTTTTTAATAAACTCATCAGCACCCGCCAATCGTGCCGCCTCAATAATCTCTGCCAAAGTTGCCCCAGGATGTGCCAAGCTAATATTTTCCCGAATCGTTCCGCCAAACAAAAAGGTATCTTGGTCAACTACCCCAACTTGTTCGCGTAAAGAACGCAACGAAAGACTGGTAATATCGTGTCCATCAATCAACACTTTGCCATCTGTAGGGGGATATAACCCCAAAACCAGCTTAGAAATCGTGGTTTTACCCGAACCACTCCGCCCCACCAAAGCAACCATTTGCCCGCTGTGTACTTCAAAACTGAGATTTTCTAAAACATTGATATCACTTTCAGGGTGATAGCGAAACGTCACGTTGTCAAAGCGAATGTTACCTTGAATGGGTGGTAAAGATTGCCGCGCCTGATGCTGCAAATCTTCTTCTGGTTCTGCATCTAACACATCATTAATGCGTTCCACCGCAATCACCACTTCTTGTAATTGATTCCACAAAACTGTTAATCGTTGGAAGGGTCTAATAATATTTCCCAGCAGCATATTAAATGCTACCAATTGCCCAATGGTTAACTGGTTGTGAATTACTTGGTATGCCCCAAACCACAGCAAGATGGTAGTTACCACTGCTTCAATTGTGTTGCTGAATATTTGCAAGCGATTGCTGATAATTTGCCCGGAAAAGTTAGTTTTTACTTCCTTACTTAATAACTCTTCCCAATGCCAACGCACTGTTTGTTCTACTGCTGTAGATTTAACTGTTCGCACACCAGAAAGGGCTTCAATTAAATAGCTACTTTCATTAGCAACAGCATTAAATATTTCTCTAGAAATCTTTTGTAAAAAAGGTGTGGCAATCAATGCCAGCAGCAAAAAAGGCGGTACAATTACCAATACTAGCAACGCCATTTTCCAACTGTACCAAAACATCAATCCTAAATAGATAAAGACAGTGACTAAATCCAGCAGAATAGACAACGCCTCACCGGAGAGAAAGCGTTGAATTTTGCGGTTTTCCTGTACACGAGAGATAATATCCCCCACATAACGCGACTCAAAGTAACTCAAGGGTAGCCGTAGGGTATGGCGTATAAATCCTACAATTAGTGCTAAATCGAGCTTATTCGCCGTGTGATCTAACAGATATTGCCGCAACCCCGTCATCGCCACACGGAATAAACTAAAAATCAGTAACCCTAACCCCACCGCCGTTAAGGTTAATTCAGAACGCTGCACCACTACGCGGTCTAAAATTAACTGCGTGAATAAGGGAGTAACAAGTCCAAAAATCTGGATAAATAAGGAAGCAATAAACACTTCCAGCATCACTAAAGAGTGAGGCTTCATTAATTCAAAGAATTGCCAAAAAGGAGTAGAAGTCTCTTTAGTATCCTTGAGCATTGCTGTCGGTTGCAGCAGCAATGTGTAACCAGTCCAGCTGGCTTTAAATTCCGCGTAGCTGAGGGTGCGTTGACCAATACCGGGGTCGGCGACAACGACGTGTTTGGGGGTAATTTCGTAGACAACAATGTAATGTTTGCCTTCCCAGTGGGCGATCGCAGGCAATTTTTGCTTCGCTAATTGGTCAAGACTTGCTTTTACAGGCCGCGTGGCAAACCCAATACTTTCCGCCGCCGCCGATAATCCCCGCAGTGACGAGCCATTGCGGTCAACATTGGCGATATCCCGCAGCCGATTTACACTAAAGTTTTTCCCCCAATAGCGAGACACCATTACTAAACAAGCTGCACCGCAATCCGATCCACTCTGTTGGGCAAAAAACGGATAGCGCCGAATCACACGCTGTAATAAATGCCCTACTCGCTGCGTGGAGTTGGGAAAATAGGCTTTGCTAATCTTTTTCTCGCGTGGCTTTACTGCTGGCGTTGATAAAATCTTCGTTTCATGAAGCCGTTTTGAGTCAGATGGCAGTACCGGGGTGTTATCTGAGCCCGCCTGTTGGTGATTACGCGATCGCGCCTTAGCCCACAAATGCTCTCGAATTTGGGGATATTTAGCCATCAATGGCCATAACACTTCACCCGGAACAAAGCATAGTTGTAAGTCTACTGAAGCCCTTGCTGCATAAGGTTTGAAGTCACCCTCCTTAAACAAGGTAAATTCCCCAAATGAGTCACCTGCCTCTAAAGTGGCGATTAACTCATCGGCGCTATCTAGCAACCTGACCTTACCAGCGATCGCAATATAGATTCCTGGTTGAACATCAGTTCCTTGCCAGAATTTGCCGACTTTCGGGTTGATAAATTTAACTTGTTGAAGACATTGTTGAAATTTCTCTCTCGAAAGAGAATAACCCAGAGTATTGTTGAACTGTTCTAGAGAAACCAGTTGAGCGGATATATCTTGCGCCATAAATGTCTGAATCGTTTCCTAATTTTGCGAAGTTCAGAGACAAAAATTCGGAATCATCTGGAATAGCTGCCGATTTCAGGTCACTAATGAAGATTTTGGAACTCTTAGCCTGCTCATTACTGTTTGCTTCAGAATTGCTGGGTTTTGGTAGTGTGGATAATCCCATCTGTTTGAGCAGTCGCTTGATATGGCGATCGCTCACCTCAATCCCAAATTCTTTCGCTAGATGTTTCCCTAGCCAGTTTGTTGTCCACCGCCGAAAAGCATAGCCATGATCGCGGGGACTACTTTTAATTAGTTCTTTTAAACGTTCTAAATACTCGTCATTTACTGCCTTTGGGCGACCAATAGGGCAATCTTGCCATTGGTGCGCCATGCCTGTCCGGGCTATATGCATCCAATGCCTTGCTGTAGCTGGACAACACCCCAAAATTTGACAAATTTCTGTTTGAGTTTTTCCTTCATCTGCTAACAACATGATTTCAATACGTTGTCGGTAAGATTCAGGTAAACCTTTTTCCAAACTTACTAACAGTAATTTCCGCTGAAATGATGTTAAATACTTACTGTTAGTTAGATTTATGTAACTTGTTTCAATTTTCGTTTGACAGTCGGACATACACGTATAGGTAACTATATTTATAGACACACAAATGTCTTATAAACGATGCATAAATTTGCAATGTTTATATAGGTAGATATATTGCACAAGCTAATTTTTTCTTGCAACTGTAATACTTATTACGATTTGTTTTTCATTTTATGCAAAAAATAATTTAGTTATGTTTATTTTTGAATATTGCTTTTGTAGGTATAGATTAAACTACACACCCAATTTATAAATTCCGAAAATAATCGCTAAATTTTAGTAACCTTTTTGTAGAAATAAATTTTTAGTGAGCAGAGAAAAAAAGAGTCATAACAGAGTCGCTGTTACCACGGATGAAAATTCGTTTGAGAGACCACATGCGTAAGGGCACAATAAATATATTGTGCCCCAATAATTAACTGTATTCCCCCATGTGAAAATTGCTGTAACCGCTTAAACTTCTAGTAAAGGAAGGGTAACGGTAAAGGTTGTACCTACTCCAACTTGACTATTGACTACAATCTCGCCTCCCTGTGCATCAACACACTTTTTGGCGATCGCTAGCCCCAAGCCAGTACCAGGAATGTTTCCTACATTGTCCGCACGTTGGAAAGGCTGAAACAGTCGCTTTTGGTTTTCTTGAGGAATCCCAATTCCCCAATCTTGAACTCGGAAAATTACCGCTTTTTCCTGACCAATTAGTTCAAAACGAACTATGCCGCCCGGTAGGGAATACTTAATAGCATTAGTAAGTAAATTGCCCAAAATGTGCCGCAGTAAGCTTTCATCCCATAATGCTTCGCCTAATTGCCCAAAACTGGCGAATACCAAAGTCAGTTGCTTCTCATTTGCGAGCAATCGAACTTCTTCGACCGTTTGGCGGCAAAAAGCTTCTAAATCTAAGCAGATGAGGTCATACCCCAGTCTCCCAGAATCAGCTTTGCCGATGAATGTAACTTCATCCAATAGCTTTGCCATGTTTTTAATTGCCGACCGAATCATTTTCAAATGATTCTGTTTTTTCTCTTGGGTTAATCTTTCATCCTGATTTTGTAGTAATCCAGCAGCCAAAAGAATAGTATTTAGCGGATTGCGGATGTCATGGGAGAGCATTGAGACAAATTCAGATTTGAACTGGTTGAGTTCATTAGCTTTTACGAGTTCCGCAGTTCGTTCTTCAACCCTAGTTTGTAACGTTTCATTGACTGTGCGTAATGATTCTAAAACTTGCTTGCGCTCGATCGCATAACGCAAAGAGCGAACCAACACATCTACATTTACCTGGCGCTTGACTAGATAATCTTGTGCCCCCTGACGCACTGCTTCAATGGCCAGCTCTTCGTCATTTGTATTGGTTAAGACAACAATCGGTGTACTTGGCGCTCGATCAATCAGAGGAGGTAGAGATGACAATCCTTGACTATCAGGTAGAGTTAAATCTAATAAAATAACATCATAATTACATTGACTTAATTCCTGAAGTGCTTCCCCCAATCGCATCACATGAACCAGAATAAACTCTTGGGATTGGGCTTGTGTTAGAAACTCTTGTAACAACCTAGCAGAAGCTAGGTTATCCTCAATTAACAAGATTTTTACTGAGTAGCTCACAACCATAATCTTCGGGTTTCACCCCCTATTGCTTCTCTATCTTGTCATTAGTCATTAGTCATTTGTCATTTGTCATTTTTCACCTTGTTCCCTTGTTCCCTTGTCTCCCCTACCCCCTGCCCCCTGCCTCACTCTGATGGTAGTGTCACAGTAGAGAGCCAAAAATCTTCAATACTCTTGACGATTTGAAATAATTGGTTGAGGTTGCGAGATTTAGTGATATAGCAATTCACATGTAAATCGTAACTGTGAAAAATGTCATCCTCATTTTTTGAGGTTGTTAGTACAACAACTGGAATACGCTTTAGTAGTGGGTCGGCTTTTATTTCCGCCAGCACTTCTCGACCATCTTTTTTAGGCAAATTCAAATCCAATAGAATGAGGTCAGGGCGCGGTGCTTCAGCATATTCACCTTCTTGGCGTAAATAAGCCATAGCATCTATGCCATCCCTGACCGTTACCACTTGGTAAGGCACTGAACTATTTTTCAACGCTTCTTGGATTAAGCGAATGTCAGCTTTATTGTCCTCGACCAAAAAGATGGTTTTGTGTTTTTCTCCCGTTTCTACGCTCAAGTTCGCGTCCTCCAACTGGAATCGTAAAGTAGAAGGTTGCGCCTTCACCCAGTTCTGACTCTACCCAGATCCGCCCCCGGTGACATTCGACAATCTTCTTACAGATGGCTAAACCCATACCTGTACCAGTATATTCATCCCGCGTATGTAAGCGCTGAAAAATTATGAAAATGCGATCGCTAAATTTCGGATCAATGCCAATTCCATTATCCCGAACTGAGAACAGCCATGCATCTTCTATCCTTTCTGCTCCCAGATGAATTTGTGGCGGCTGGTCACTGTGGAATTTAATCGCGTTACCGATGAGGTTTTGGAATAGCTGCATCAGTTGGGTGCTGTCAGCCATGACTATTGGTAAGGGGTCGTGGGTGATAATAGCGCCAGTTTCATTAATGCGTTGACGCAAATTGCCTAACGCCCGATTTAAGGCTTTCTCTACCTCGGTCATTTGAAATGCGATCGCTTGCATATCCACTTTCGAGTATGCCAGCACGTCATCAATCAACGTCTGCATCAGGCTAACTCCCTGTACAGCGTAACTAATAAACTCTTGAGCATCTTCGTCAAGTTCTTCGCTATAGCGCATCTCTAACAGCTGCACGTAATTCACAACTTGATTGAGTGGTTCTTGCAAGTCATGGGAGGCGACGTAGGCAAACTTTTTCAGTTCGGCGTTAGAACGTTCTAAATCTTGCGCTAACTGGGCTAGTTCATCAGCTTGACGCAACACAATATTGACAATTGCTTTCCGTAGTTCCAATGCTGCTTTAACTTCTACATCTTTCCAAGGTAAAGATGTTAAGCGAACCGTTTCTTTCCACAATTCAAATGATTTGCGTGGACACAGACGAACATTTCCTTCTGACTGGCTAACTTCAAACGCTTTATTAGGATCGCCACCCCAATTTACAGTTTGAATTACTTCCGGTCGGAACCACAAAACATAATTTCGCTTGGCGATGGGAATTGCTAACAAACCACTGGCGACATTTTTAAAACTTTCGGCATCTGGATAAATTTGCGGTAAAGAATCCGTAGAGAAGACTTCTTCTTCAACATTATTCTTCAGCCATTGGACTAAAAAATTCAGGTCTTCTTCTCTAGGGGTTTCACCAACTACTGTGCAATTTCCGCCAAAACAAACGGCTGCACCTTGAGCGCTGGCTAAATCTAAAAGATGCTGTGGGTTTTTAACTAAACCATCAATGAAGTTTTCTTCTTGAGACATGTATTCAATCAAGACTGATTGAAGATGTGTCAGGTTTATCCGGTGATAGTAGTCTTCTGTCTCTTCTCTTGCTGAGATTTCTGCAAATATCACTCGCCCTAAAAATTCGCAAGCTTTACGCAATTCGTAGGAAACATGTTTCGGGGATTGATGATGACAAGCAATTAGTCCCCAGAGTTTTTGGTCTTTAATTAAAGAGATAGTCAGC
This sequence comes from Nostocales cyanobacterium LEGE 12452, assembly GCA_015206945.1. GTDB lineage: Bacteria > Cyanobacteriota > Cyanobacteriia > Cyanobacteriales > Nostocaceae > Nostoc. The sequence goes on from JADEXV010000002.1 coordinate 67,422, forward strand.
GAAGCACCAACACCCATATTATGCAAGTATTCCGTGTGACAAGAAGCAGCACTTCTGAGAATAGAGTTGGTTAAATTAATCGGGCGATCGCTAATGGGATTATTGACTGGAAAAAGCTTGACTGGCTGAGAATAAGCATCCGGGATGATTCTGATCGAATTGGCAGCAAATAATTTTCTCGCTGGTTTGGGAATATCTGACTCTGGGTAATGGAGTCCTAAGTATGGTTCTAGGCTTTCTAGTTTTTCTTCAGCGACAACGGAACCATGCCCATCATCATCGAATTTATATAACATTACCCTGTCAAATTCCGTTATTTTCCGAACTTCTTGAACGATAACTTGACAAAAGTCACGGAGATTTGCTGTTTTTTCTAATTGGTTAATAGATGCTCTAGCTAGATGATAAAAGCTTAAAAATGGAATATTTTCTTGAGTAAGAGCAGGTTCTAATTCCAGAATTAAAAATCCTTCTGTATTGCGGTGAAATATTGCATCAAATACTATGTAATCATCACCTTTTTTTCGCACCCAGACTTTGGTAGGATTGATGAAATCAAGATTTTCTCCGGATAGCCCTGTTTTAATTCTCTCTATTTGAAAGGGGTCGAGTAAATCTTCTAGCTTTTTGTGTAACATATTTTCGGGAGCAATTCCGAAAATCTTTAGTGTATTAGTGCTAACTTGTAATATTTTTAGCTCAGGCTCCTCTAAAACTAACAGGACACCATGAGGCTGAATTTGGCTAGAAATATGAATAGGTGCCTCTTTCAAGCTAATTAAATTAATACCTGGCAATTGTAAGTTCATTTCCATGACGATCCTCCTGTGTTGTCCGGGAGCATCAAAACTAGAGTATCTATAATAATTCAGAATGATGAATGTCAAAAATTTTATAATTTTATATTCATCATTTTTACTTAGTATCTAATTTCCCATGCCCTGGTGTTGCATTTTGCAGCCTTAGCTGCATCTGCTTGCACTTTGAAAAGTCTAACAGTAGCTAAAGTTACATAGCGATAAGAAATGTAAAAACCATGTGATTAAACAATTCTATATATGTGTAGATATGTTAAAAAATAGAATTCAGAAGTCAGGAGCCAGAACTCAGAATTTAATTCTGTATTATGGTTACTGAGCATCTCGGCTTACTTCGACTACGCTCAGTACAAGTCGCTCGATGGAGCCGGAGTCGAACCATGTGGAAGCAAGCTACGCGCAGCCAGCGTCTTGTAGAGAAGTACTGGCAGATAGCGCAGCGATCGCACCATAGCATCTTGATTACTGACTACTGAATTCTGACTCCTGAATTCTTCTTTAATCAAATCCAAGAGTTAAACCACATTCGCAGCTTGTAACCGTTAGGAGAGAGGGGTAAACCCAAATAAATGGGCATCCAGAAAATAAAAGCAGCCAGAATGATAAAAGTAATGGTGACACCTAGCGCTCGGAGTTGTTGATAATAGCTGCAAAGACACCGATCGACAAACCAAGCGATCGCTAAAAATACAAACACTACTGCACACATATAGTGGTAGATAAAAACACACCTTGTAACTTTCACCCAAGGTAATAAATTAGCAGCATAGTTTATAACTAAATACAAAGCAATCCAAGTATCAACACTAAGAGTTGCAGGCATAGAAAAACGCTTTTCTTTCGCCCAAGGAATTACCGCTTGTGATACCAGCATTCCTACTAAAAACAACATGGCGGCGACACCAAACCACCACAAAAATGGATTGCCTATTGCATGAACATCATAGATAACTTGTCCAGCACCAGCAGGTAAAGGCGGGCCCATCACAGGTAAGGGTTCGGTGATACTTCCAGCCGTTTGATAATAATATGCCATTGGCCGAGTCATCAAAGGCCATTTATACCAAGCAGCACAGTAAGGATGCACGTTAGGACTATTGCCACCTAGCTGTAAATGAAACTTCAAAATTTGCTGATGTACTGCAATAAATCCATAAGTTTTATCTAGTTGAAGGTGAGGAATCCAGATGATGCTGTAGATAAAAGCTGGGATAATTCCTAGATAAAACAGCATCTGAAAAATATTTAGCTGAGTTAAATTTTGTAGTGGTGTCTGAGATGACGTAGATAAGGGAGATGAGAGGAATGAGGGAGAATAAGTAGAAACTCCTGCCTCACTTCGACTCCCTTCGGCTTCGCTCAGGGCAAGCCGCTCAGTGACCACCTGACTCCTGCCTCCTGCCTCCTCTAATGAAGGGGATCTAAAAAAGAGTTTGCAGTTAGGAAAAGAATGTATCAAATGAATTACCCAAGCTGCTATCCAAATGAGATAAGCACCTGACAGGAACCATAAACCATTCCACTTAGTACCGACTGAGGCACCAAAACCAATGCCAGCAAAAATTAACCAAAAAGAACGTCGCCGATTTTGGTTATCTAATGCCAATAATAAAAACCAGTGCCCTAATAAACCAAAAATGACGATATAAATATTACTTAAAGCATACCGAGACTCAACTAGAAACATACCATCACAAGCTGTGAATAATCCTGCAAGTATTGCAAAGGTACGGCGATAACTTAACTGATAAGCGATCGCAGCGACAACTACAGGAATAAATGAGCCAGTAATGGCATTGAACCAACGATAAGTCCAAGGCGATCGCAATGAACCTGTCAGCCCATTTACTGAATCGTGCCAAAAAGGAATGTGACTGCCAATCCAAATGCCGATGCCAACCATATATTGACTCAGCGGCGGATGAGCATTAAAAAATGGCGTATGCGTAAGATAATTATTGCCAAATTTGGCAAAGTAAACTTCATCAAATACCAGAGTGTTGAATCGCTCCAGTCCCCAAAACCGTAAGGCAAGTGAGAGAATAAATACACTCACCATCCCAATTCGGAACCACTTTTTATTCATTAGTCATTAGTCATTGGTCATTGGTCATTTGTTATTAGGCCCCCTTGTCTCCGTTGTCTCCCTCACCCCCCTCTACTCTTCAGGTACATTTAGAACAGGAGAAGCTCGCCACAAGTGCCAGCCTACCTCATAATCTTGAGTGGGTAAACCATCTTTTTCAGGCAATTGTTTAAGAAGGATAGTTTCCACAATTGTTGTAGTTTCCTTTTCGACAATTGCCCAATATCCATTACCATTGTTGCGTTGGTGCCATCGCTCGATTGAATACACTAAAACCCACTGCAATCAGGACTCAGCACTCTCGACTTTTGCCACTTCTAGCATTGTCTTTAAAACCGAATCTGGATTTAGACTAATCGAGTCAATTCCCTGTTCCACCAAAAACTGGGCAAATTCTGGATAGTCGCTGGGTGCTTGCCCACAAATGCCGATTTTGCGATCGTATTTTTTCGCTGTTTCTATGACCATTTTTACCATTCGTTTAACAGCTGGACTGCGTTCATCAAACAATCGCGCTACTAACGCCGAATCCCTGTCTATCCCTAGTGTCAATTGAGTTAAATCATTAGAACCAATGGAGAAGCCATCAAATACCTCAGCAAATTCCTCAGCCAGAATCACATTACTGGGCAACTCGCACATCACATAAACCTGCAAGCCGTTAACACCTTGCTTTAAACCATTTTTTGCCATCTCTGCTAAAACCAAACGCCCCTCGTCTGGAGTGCGACAAAAGGGAATCATTGGGATGACATTTGTCAAACCCATTTCTTCCCGTACCCGTTTGAGGGCATGACATTCTAAGGCAAAAGCTTCTCTGTAGCCTTCATCGTAGTAACGTGCCGCCCCTCGCCAACCTAACATTGGGTTTTCTTCATGGGGTTCAAACTGTCGTCCACCTAATAAATTGGCATATTCATTACTTTTGAAATCTGAGGTTCGGACTATCACTGATTTCGGATAAAAAGCTGCGGCAATTCTACCAATGCCTTGAGCTAATTTATCTACAAAATATTGGGGTTTATCGTCGTAAAGTGAGGTAATATCAGCAATTTTAGCTTTGGCAAATTCATCTTTTAACGAGTCATAATGAATCAAGGCCATTGGATGAATTTGAATTTGGTTAGCAATGATAAATTCTGTCCGCGCTAAACCTACGCCATCGTTGGGAATTGCCGATAAACTCAATGCTTCTTGGGGATTACCCACATTCATTAAAATTTTAGTGCGGGTGCGGGGTAAGTTTTCTAAAGGGACTTCTTTAACTTCAAAAGGTAATAAGCCTGAATAAACTTTTCCTTCTTCCCCTTCAGCGCAAGAAATTGTTACCTCTTGACCAGGTTTCAATATGTCCGTAGCATTGCCGCATCCCACGATCGCAGGTACACCCAATTCTCGCGCAATAATTGCTGCATGACACGTGCGGCCTCCAGAATTGGTGACAATTGCACTGGCGCGTTTCATAATTGGTTCCCAATCGGGATCGGTTCTTTCTGTCACCAAGACTTCCCCGACTTGGAACTGTTCTAGTTTCTGAACATCTAGAATTAAGCGTGCTTTTCCCTGACTAATTGCTTCCCCAATTGCACTTCCCGTAACCAGGGGGATTAAGGATTGGGAATCAGGGAGTGAGGAGTGGGAATTTTCCCCATTCCCTATACTTCGACTGCGCTCAGTACAAGTTCTCCATTCCCGATTCCCTAATAACAAACGATAACTCCGCAACACATTTCCCGTCTTCTGTGACTGAACGGTTTCGGGGCGCGCTTGCACAATAAAAAGTTGGTTAGTAATCCCATCTTTTGCCCACTCGATATCCATTGGAGTGAAAATGCCGTGGACTTGGGAATAATGGTCTTCAATTAAACACGCCCAACTTGCTAGTTGTAAAATCTCTTCATCACTCAGAGCGAATTTACCTCTTTCACTGGGTGAAACCGAAACATTTTTCGTAAATTTTGAGCCGTCATCATAAATCATTTTCAATTCTTTGCTACCCAATTTTTTATCGATAATTGGGCGGAAACCAGCTTTTAAAGTTGGTTTAAAAACATAATATTCATCGGGATTTACAGACCCCTGGACAACGTTTTCACCTAAACCGTAGGCGGCTGTAATTAATGCTGCATCCTTAAAACCTGTTTCTGTATCAATGGAGAACATCACTCCAGAGGTTGCTAAGTCAGAACGCACCATTTTTTGCACACCTACAGCCAGAGCAATGCTAAAGTGGTCAAATCCCTTGGCGTGGCGATAAGAAATAGCGCGATCGGTAAATAGAGACGCAAAGCATTTATGACAAGCTGCTAAAACTCCTTCAACACCGACAACGTTCAGGTAAGTTTCCTGCTGTCCAGCAAAACTAGCATCGGGAAGGTCTTCAGCAGTGGCACTGGAACGGACTGCCACATCTGTGTCTGCATGGTATCGTTCGCAGAGACTATGGTATGCTGTGGCGATCGCCTCGCGCAATTCTACAGGAAATGGTGTGTGGATTAATAGCGATCGCGCTTTTTTGCCGCGTTCTCGTAAATTTTTGACATCTTCAACATTCAAGTCAGCAAAGAGTTTGCGTAGCTTTGCTTCTAACCCCGCTGATTGAATGAAATTACGATAAGCGTAAGCAGTAGTGGCGAATCCTGTAGGAACGTTAATGCCTTTGGGTGTTAGCTGTTGAATCATTTCCCCTAGTGAGGCATTTTTACCACCAACTACTGGGATATCAGCAATCCCAATTTCATCAAACCACAAGATGAGCGATCGCTCTTGGGCAGATAGAGATAAAGTGCTTTTAGATACTGTAGCCATAAATATTACCTTTTCAGTTTATACTCAATTTGTAAGTGCATAACTGCTACTATATTTATTTTTCCCATATTCAACTTGAGATTTTTGGTTCTGTCGCGTAGTTTGATATTTGGCGATGAAATCCAAAAATATAAGCAATAAAAATTAACAATTATTCAGTTTAATAACTCGATCGAAATACCGGATGTAATAAATTATGGCGCAGCTAGAACGACTCTTGAAAATGGCAGAAGATGAACTAACTGAATACAGTACTGATGCCCGTAAAATAGAAAAACTACGCCGTAAAATAGGTTTAACAGTATCCGTAACAGAACAGCAGCAAGTAAAAGAGGCATTACTTGCTACGATGAAATCTAATATAATTACCCAAATTCTAGAAGAACAAAGACAAGCAGTAGCCTTACCATTTTGGGGAATTGCTGGATTGGGTTTGTTACTAGGAATTTCTTTAAATCAACCCATAGGCTTGTTAGCGTCTGTAGTTGGAACTGTATTAGCTTACAGAGTTCAGAAATGGGGTTGGAAATTGCAGGCAAATCGTTTATTGTTACAAACATTAGAAGATATTGAAACGCGTATTGCCCAACCCACTAAGTAACAATAAAGATGTATTTTATAGATAAATCATCTATGTCTTCTTGTACTTTATTATACTTAGTAAGTAATTAATCACTTAATTTGCATTTCGTAAGCACTTAACAATTCCTTTGGGATCACCATAGCAAAAAAATTAGATATTGGATTTAAGATTAGGTATTTATTAAGAAAGACAGCAAGCAGAAGGCAGTCTTCCTTAAACTGGAACTGCCCTCCATCTTCTATTCAATATCCTGGTTTGCGGGCAATGAATGCTACATTACCTTTTGACAGCAGATATTACACATCCTGCAAAAATAACTTTGCAAGATGTTGGGGAAAGGTTAAAGGGGAAGGGAAAATTCCATACCTTTATCCCTTCCTCGGCTTCTGCAAGAAGTTTATTGAATATAGCTACGGGTTGTCTCAACCTGGAAGTCCACGTTACAGAGTTCACTTGCAATAGCTGTCGCTTCGTATATCGTATTTTTTACACGATCTCAAAGATCATCAGCAAATATTTTAGTCATGTAATATTGGTTGTCTTTTCGCTAATCAACTAACCAGATCGGCGATCGCTTCTGAAGCAGGGACTACAGCTTCAGGCTGATAGCGGATGCCAGCTTGCTTGAAGCGATGTAAAGCTTCACCCAAGCGATCGCAGTCTGCAATCAAACTGATCCTGACATAACCCTCACCTGCAACGCCAAAGGCATTACCTGGAGTCACCACAACGCCTGTTTGTTGCAACACGTTCAGGGCAAAATCTGTGGAACCAACACCAACGGGACACTTCACCCAAAGATACATTGTCGCCTTGGTTTTGGGGATATCCCAACCCAACTCTTCTAAACCGTGAATGAGGAAATCGCGGCGGGTACGGTAGCGTTGTTGTACCTCGTGCAAATACACATCTGGTAGTTGCAAAGCTGTTTCGGCTGCTGTTTGTAATGCTGCAAAAATGCCGTAATCCAAGTTAGTTTTCAGCGTCCGCAAACCTTGAATTACATGGCGGTTCCCCACGACAAACCCAACGCGCCAACCAGCCATATTGTAGGTTTTAGATAAGGTGTGAAATTCTACACCAATATCTTTCGCACCCGGAATTTCTAATAAGCTAGTGGGTTGATAACCATCAAAAGCTAACTCGGCGTAACACAAATCATGCACCAGCAAAATTTCATATTTGCGGGCGAAAGCGACTATTTCTTCAAAAAATTCGCGGGGGGCTGTGGCAGCAGTGGGATTGCTGGGATAGTTGAAATAGAGAATTTTAGCTTGTCTGGCAACTTCGTCAGGAATGGCAGCTAAATCAATTAACCAGTCATTTTCGGGTTTAAGAATCAAACTATGGATTTTCCCACCAGCGATCGCCGGGCCGCGAAAATGTGCCGGATAAGCTGGGGAAGGAACCAGAACTAAATCACCAGGGTTAACGTAGGCGAGTGCTAAATGAGTTAATCCTTCTTTAGAACCCAGCAATGGCAAGGCTTCGCTATCAGGATCGAGAACCACATCATAACGGCGACGATACCAGTTAGTGATGGCACGGCGGAAACTAGCTGTGCCCTCAAAAGGCGGATAACCGTGATTGGCAGGATCTTTCAAGGCTGCGATCGCCGCTTCGACAACTGGTGCTGGCGTTGCACCATCGGGGTTTCCCATACCCAAGTCAATTAAATCTAACCCTTGTTCCCGTGCTTTAGCTTTCAGTTCATCTAAACGGGCAAATACATAAGGTGGTAGTTTTTGTATGCGTTCTGCTGGGACAATCCAATTTAAACTCATAAAACCTCGTCACTCATTCCCTTGGGCGAAACTCGATTTGTAGTATCTCTACTATCTATAGGTGCAGTGGTAGAAACCATTGCCGCCATCAACTGTTCTGGCGCGACTTTAAACGGTAGTCGATGGATGTCAGAATTAGGAACTAGAGCCATTTCGGCGGCTGTTTGCAATTCACCTAATGTAATATTGCCCAATCCCAAATCACTTAATTTCTGGGGTAGTCCAATTTCTGTGTAGAACTTTAACAACTGTTGTCGTGCCGATGCTGCTAGTTGATTGCCTTGTAGCATTTCTTCTAAACGCAGTTGCACCAAAATCCCAAAAGCAACTTTTTCGCCATGAATACTGCCATGTCCTGAAATATGAGTTAAACCGTTATGCACGGCATGGGCGGCAACAGTGCGACACTGCGCCCCTCCAAGTCCCCCAACTACCCCAGCGAGTAACACAGTAGCGTCTACCACTTCTCGCCAAACCTCACTACCTGGTTCTTCGAGGGCGGCGGCTGACTTTTGCAAGAGGATATCTCGCAAAACTCGTGCTTGTTGCACCGCAGCAATAATTAAAGTGTCTTGCAAGTGTCCACTGCTAACCGAGGCTTCGTACCATTTAGCGATCGCATCACCAATTCCAGCTACTAAGGTACGTTGTGGTGCAGTTTTAATCAAGTCATAATCGAGTATCAATAAATCGGGACAACGAGATAGCCCCACATCGTAGAGAAAAGCCCCATCTTCCGAATAAACATTCGATAAGGCACTCCAAGCTGCACAGGTAGCGCCGGAAGTAGGAATTGTCACTACTGGTAGATGTAACTGCTGTGCGACTAATTTCGCTGTATCTAGGGCTTTGCCGCCACCAACACCAATAATTACATCAGCTTTATGTTCTTTTGCCTTTTTCTGTAAAGATTTCAGGCTAGCTTCGCAGCAATCTGCACCATAAGAAGCTTGGACAGTATGTAACTGCTGCGCTTCTAAAACTGGTTGTAAACTTTGTTGGCTGATAGCGAGAGTAGACTTACCTGCCACAATTAAGGGACGACTTCCCAAACAGGCAATCTCTGCTGCGGCTGTTTGCAACACCCCAGAACCACGGATTACTTTTGCAGGGGAAACTGTGAGCGTAAAGAATGAACTAGAGGTTTGAGTAGACAAAGAAGGTTGAGTAGAAAAATTATTGGGCATATAATCTCGTTTACCAAAACCTTGATATTTCTTAATAATATAGACTAGCGATCGAGGATGCTTGTTGCCAAACTGGTTTTTGGATGGCTCTAACCTGACACGCGGCCGATCTGGATTTGAGCCAAGCAATTAAATAGATTAGTCCTGTTGCCCACTGATTGAGTAGTTTGACGACATTCCTTGAATCTATAAATATCCATTGGTCTGAAATTCCGAACTATCAAAGTTTTGAATAACCGTATAATTAATCAACATTACCATTGTCAGATTCTCAAGAAAAGCAATCGAGAATTGATAATGTGTAGGCGATCGTGCTATTTCATGCAATTTTTAGCTACAGATATATATGTAAAGGTATGCAAATATATGTCCCTACAACCCCTTGATTTGCTGCAAAGATTTTTGAAAATGGCAACAGGGGCAATTAGGACAACAACTGACAAATTACAAGTGTCAGTACCCATTACCCCATGCGGATTAACTTTTTCCCACAGTATAACCACTAAAGTGTGAATATCTTAATCTAAAAATAACCATTATTGTATCAGTAAATACAAAATAATGTTTGTCATCCTGATAACAGGTAATTTACTTTTGTTCTTTGGGCATGAGGCACAAGAGGAGAGGTGCGGAGGGGCATCACTTCTCTACGAGAGGCTGCGCCAACGGCTACGCTCAGTGACCAAGGGACAGAGGGGAAAGACTTACTGCTACTTCTTCTCTGCTCCCCTGCTCCCCTGCTCCCCTGCCTCTTGTGCCCTCCTGCCTCTTAAGCAGTAGGTTTTGGCAATTTGGCGAAATTGTCTGTGTAAATTTTGACTGTTACCGGGGAATTTTGATGAGAAACGAGCGATCGCTTCACCTCACCCAAGTAAACTGGGACAGAAATCCCTGTTTCCGGGTGGATAATGGTACGAGCGCGAACTGTCAAATTTCCGTCTTCCCGTGTACCTGAACGACCATAAGAAAAGAGATTGCTAGCTGCTTGACGTAAAGTTGCTTCTAATTGTGTGGGTGTAATTTGGGGTGATGTAGCAATCACCGCTTGTGTTGAGCCATTGTCATAAACTAGAGTGTACCGGGTTGCTCCAGGAATCACAGTCCGACTCAAGGGGACTATTGAGAGTCCAAATAAACCAGCAGTCACCACCAGCATAAAGCCAGTCGTACCCACCAACCGAAAGCGGATGCCCCATTTGAAAATAAAAGCCAAAAATGTCAAGGCAGCAAATACCAAGGTAGCTATACCTGACCATTGGGTGTACTGAAGAAAGTTAGCTGTTGTGAGCATAAAGTTGGTTATGGAGGCGTCTTTTTTTCGTTACCGACACACCCATTTTACCGAGAGCTTACACCATAAGGGTTATCGTAGTCTTTAATGCCAATCAGAATATTGGGCGCGATCTGAATCTTAGCCATATTAAAAATTTTCGGTCTTCAACCCCATAGCTAAAACTGGTATTACTTTGCCAAATTCCTCAGTTATTCAGAATAGTATTGCCTCAGCAGAAACGATATGGGAATTTTGAGATATCTGCAACTTAGTTTGAACACTATCAATAATTGCCGTCCAATCAGCATCTTTGTTCCATTCAGAGCGAATCCTGATTTTAGTCGCCGCGTCGTCAAGTCGGCAAAAAACCACATTTTCTTTGGCAGCAATTGCAGCGATAATCAAGGGCTTAGAAAAGTCCTGAACTAATGATGCAGCCAAAAGAAAAGTTTTAGCAAAATTAGTTTCTATCCCAGTCCTAATAATATAAATTTCATCGGGTCTAACAACAATATATATCTAATTTAATATTGTGTTTAACTGAATAAAAATAATAAATATACAAAAGGGCATCTACAAGAGATGCCCGTCATGCAGGAAAACCCCAAAGGGATGTCCCTACACCTTCCCAACAATCAGCAACAGTGACTAATTAGGTATTAGTCACACTCACAGACGTGAATATAACAATCTTATTAACTGAAAACTCTCAATGTCCCCAGTGCATACACTGAAAAAACTAATACCTAATTTTGACGAGATGCAAGCCTGTCTTTTTCGTGATAACGATGTACCACTCCAGTAATAGCAGCTAAAATTAGCCATGAAAGCGCATTCAAACGAAAATCAAAGAGAGTTACATCTACTGTATTTAATAAAATCCACCCAACAAAAGCCAGAAGATAACTGAAAAATATCAATTTGTCTCCTGTATCTATATATTTTGAATTTTGCAGTAATTGGACACTTGTAATCAAAATCCAAGCTAGTAAGCCACAAAATAAAAAAGCACTGGGAAAACCAGTTTCAGCAGATAACATCAAAAACAAGTTATGGGGATGACCCAAGGGAATCTGCATCTTTGCTTTGTAAAGTGTACTAAAACTGCGTAACCCCCAACCAGTCCAAGGATGTTGTTGAGCTAAAGACCAGGCAAACTCCCACTGAGTTTTTCGCATTAAAGCGACTGGTCTATCTGGATACATATCGTCATTTAACCTTGCCCAAAAGAAGGCAGGAACTACCCAGCGAAAAATGTGGGCGACTGATGAGGGAGCAAAAGCCGCCAAAAGAATACTAGAAACGAGCGCAGCAACGCTACCTACAAGAATGCGCCAACCTTGGTAGAGTGCATAAGCTAAACAGGCAAAAATAGCGATCGCCCACCCATTACGTGAGTTGGTGAAAATTAAAGCAATGAAATTTGTAATTACCGCCAGCGTTAGGAAGAGAAAGGGAACTGGGGACTGGGGCACAGTAAGTCTTTCTCCCCTGCCCCTTGGCCACTGAGCGTAGCCGTTGGCGCAGCCTCTCGTAGAGAAGTGCTGCCCCTCTCCCCCTCTCCCTCTTATGCCCAATTTCCAATACCTCATCCCTAATCGCCATTGTTCGATCCACAACCCTAGACTAAGGATGAAAACTATTACTAGATAAGCTGCAAAGGTATTAGCGTGCAAGAAAAGTGAAGCGATACGACCTGGTGGATTTCCGCCTGGTTTAATTGTCCAACTAAACACAACCCACACAAACTCGAACTTGAAACTCCAGCCTAAAAATAATTGTCCCAAGCCCATAATTGCTACAGGCATGGAACCGATCACTAAAGCCCAAGCCATTTGCCGCAATTGGGCAAATGTTTGAATCAGAGCGCTATGGGCAGCAAAAAGTAAAAAGAATGGTAATAAATTAAATAAACCGAGGAAAGCTGCTGTTTTGTCTTGGGCAAACCCAGCACTCACGATCAGTAATACACTCAACAGAGCAAATCCCCAGTTGAGGGGGCGGCGATTAATTTTGCGGGATTGTTTCAGCCAAGTTATTAATGAGACAATACCTACAGTCACAGCCCCCACTAAAGGGCTCAATGGGAAGATTAACAGTGCCCATAGAGAGTAGTTCCAAGAAGATTGCCAACGAGACTTGAAATAGTCAAAAACTTTGTTCAAGCTGGCTCCCAACATTCCTCACGAGTGAGGCGAATTTGAGCTAAGGCAAAGATGGTGGGAATGATTCGACCATAGTTAGTAGCGATCGCTCTCCAGCCCAAATCTGCAATAAACCAAGTCCACATCATCGGCCCAATCACAGCAAACATCGTGCGGGCTGCCCCATAACGAGCTGCACTTACTGTCATACCTCGTTGCGCCATTTGCATCGTTACATAGCTTTTAAATTGCGTTGCAGCTGCTTCTGTGCCTGTAATTGCCGCTTGTTTTGCTACTTCATAAGTAGCAAAGTGGATGGCAAATTGACGGGCAATTTGCTTAAGTACAAGTGGCTGGAGAAGAGAAGTAACCGCGATCGCACTACCGCCTTTGAAAAGCAACCCCAAGGGATCGCGTTGTAATAAAAGTGGTAGGGGTTGTTTTAATTCTGATTTGAGCAGCTGACGCTGCACCTGTACAGTCAATTTTTGTTTTTCTTGTTCCGGTAATTTTTTCCACACCTGTCCTAGCAGATGTAAAAATACTTCTGCTTCTAAATCAATAGTTGGTAGCTGATGAGAATAGGGAATTTTTAGATACTTACATACTTGAACTAACGCTTGTCGGTAAGTTACCTGCCCTGTACGTCCCCGCAATACTGTCACCCCATCTGCCGCCAAAAAACGAAAGCGTCCCTCTAGTGCATCTAACCAAGCTTTGCGGTCTTGGCTTTGCACTTCGATTGGTTCGGGTGTGTGTACATAGTCTAAGGGATTGAACTTACGACTAAATAGAATTGCCGTTAAATCTTGCAATTCTTCTTCGGTCGCTAACTCTAGCGCCGCCCTCATTTCATCCAATTTCCCTTCCTCCCTTCCGTGCAGCTTTCTGTACCTTATTCTACTATTAGCTTTCAGCAGTCATTAGTAGTAATTTTGTCCTTTGATAATAACTAATGACCAATAACTAACTAAGGACTATTGACTCATGACTGATATTGCAGTGATTGGTGCCGGAATTGCCGGTTTAGTCTGCGCCCAGCAGTTAAGTCAAGCTGGATATTCGGTAGTAGTGGTGGAAAAGTCGCGTGGTTTGGGAGGAAGACTAGCTACACGCCGCTTGTATGGAACTTTGGCGGATCATGGGGCTTGTTATCTGAAGCCAAAGGGTGAATTATTTAGACGTTTTGTGGAGATATTGCGCGATCGCAATATCCTAGAAGTTTGGACAGATGAGGTTTACGAACTTACAACAGGCGCTCCTTTATCTGAACCGAAAAACCGCAGTCCGCGTTATGTTGCACCTGGGGGAATGAGTGCGATCGCTAAATCCCTCGCCCCAGGTTTAGAAATATTACTGAATCAGCGTGTCATCGCTATTACCCCAACTCCCGAAAATGGCTGGGGTCTGACTCTCGAATCTAGCAATGAAGAATTAACTGCAAAAGCTATAGTCGTAGCCATTCCTGCACCCCAAGCTGTGATGCTGTTAGAACCTTTGGGTGAAAGTGTATTAGATGCAGCCTTTCTTAATAACTTGCGTTCTGTAGAATTTTATCCTTCAATTAGTGCGATCGCTGGATATCCTTCTACATCCCAACCCCTCCCTCAATGGAAAGCCCTAACTTTTGTGGATAATGCTGATTTAGCATGGATTGGTTTGGACAGTAGCAAGCGTCCTAACCCTCAACAACCACATTTTGTGGTGCAAAGTAGCGCTAATTTTGCCCAACGTCATCTAGAATCACAGGATTTACAACCAGCGGGACAATATATGTTGCAACGAGCAGCTGAATCTCTGTCCCTTCCTTGGCTGAATACTCCCGAATGGATGCAAGTGCATCGTTGGCGTTATGCCTTTCCTAGCCGTCCTTGGCACGAAGCTTTTTTGTCTGCTGGAACTCCCTTACCTTTAGTTTGCTGTGGTGATTGGTGTGGCGGCAATCTTGTCGAAGGTGCGATGCTTTCTGGATTAGCTGCGGCTGATGAAATTAATAATCAGTTACGTCATCTATCTTTTGATAATGTGAACTTTTTAAACGTTTTTGCCCAATCATTTCATCTGTCGCTAGACTGATCCTGCACTATCGTGAGTCGCAATTTTTCTGACTGACTAAATCAAAGTGCAACAAATAAGTTTTTTAGATGAAATAGCAAATTTTGCTGCGAACCTAAAAAGTGATGCCAATTACCCAAAAAGGTTAACTTCATGAAAAACTTGTTCCTAATTCAAGTAGTTTTATTGCTGTTAATCTTGATCCCCTAGTCTTTACACTGCGTTTTATGTAGATTTCTGCCAAAAAGTCAGAAATTTGAAATAATTAGGATTATAAATATAAAATGTCGGTAACTTACCAGCTATATTGGACGCTGTTTTAATAAGTCATGCTGTGAGACAGTATAAACTTTAACTAAAATAAGCAAAGCCAAATGTCTGATATTGTACCAAGATAAGAGGCTAGTTTCGGGATTGATGCATCTGTAAGTTAAGTTCTTTTTAACTGATTGTCATCACGATGTTGTCATCTAAAAAAGTTATTTTCTCCACCAAGCATTGACTTGATTAAAAAAGGAGTTTAAAAACCATGAAAACGGTAGTCAATTTAACACAACAATCAATAGTGGGAGAAATTGAAAGTATTTTGAATACATATCCATCCCATCCATATCAACAAGCTTTTGCGATTCCTGACTTACGCCAAGAGCTAATTACTTTCGTCCTCAACCGCATTCCTTCCTTTTACAGCGTCATGTCTGATGAACAGATTCCAGCGGAGGCTGAACAAGGAAGCTTGGCTTATTACAAATTGCCTCGTAAACCCTTAGAGCAGCAACTACATTTACAGAATTTGATTCACCAAGGTATTTGTCTAATCGTTCAAGAAAAGTCAGATTGGATTAGCCATCGTGTTTGTGAAACAGTTCAACCAGCTTGTGAACCCTCTCACTGGTTTGGTTAATAGTTCTAACAAATTTGGCTCTCTGCTGAGATATCAATAACGTCCGCAGTGAATTTTGAATTTTTGAGCTAATCCCACAGACTTTAGCCGTGGGATTAGCTCAAAATTTTTTTAAGTATATTCCTATTGAGGTGTAAACTTTGACAATTACTAAGTTCAAAGGATATTCCCAGGATATGAGAAAAATAACTGCTCTAATGCTAAGTATTTCCGTAACTTTCGGGGTAGGGGCATTAACACCCAAAGTCACTAATGCCCAATTGTTTTACCCACCAGCAAGCGATCGCCATTCATTAATGGTAATGGGTCAAGGAGTAGTGAGAGTGCCAGCAGATACAGCGGATATTGAGTTGGTATTCAGTAGTGGAGGTAGCAATGATGAGTTACAAACGCAACCATCATCTCTATCCGAAACCCGCCGCATATCCTCACCCTCCGGGTTCGGCAGTCCCTCTTTGTTGGAACAACAAGACCGGGCTGCCTCACCAACTCTACTTTTTAATTACAAAACAGCAGCAGAACCTTTACCAAACAAAAAATCCCTAACTAAAGCAACTCTTCAGCCTGTAGTGGATAGCTTAGTTGCTAAAGGCATTAGGGCTGATAAAATTCAAGTGCAAATTAACCCTAATTCCAATGAAAATAACGCCAAGATATTGGTGAGACTAGAAAAACCAACACGCGATCGCGTCCAGGAAATTGTTGCTACGGCGAACAAGTCCACGAGCCAAATTGAAAATCTTTCTGTCAAGAGTGTGGGTGTTGACTATGCGGTAAATGACTGTCAGGCTTTGCAGAGTTCAGTTTATCAATCAGCGATGAAAGATGCTCAAAGCCGCGCTCAGGCTTTAGCAACTGCTATGGAAGTTAAACTTAGTACACCTTCTGTCGCCGAGCCATTTTACACATTATTTTATCCCTCATGCAGTTCTAAAACTGGAGTTCCTTTACCGTCTTTTGCTAGTTTTTTATTATCACCAGCTTACGATCCAGAAGCACCGGCAGAAGTTGAAATGAAAAAGGATATTTTTGTAACATATACAACGAAATAAACATTTATATTTACTGTGATCGCACTTGGATTGAGTCCAAATTGGAAGTGCGATCGCACTTAATTATTTACTTCATCGAATGAAAAAACTCCAGAAATGTTTGTGACAAATCTGGAGTCAGGAAAGATACGCATTTACCTATACCAAATTTTCACCCTGAGAGAATACTACGTCATCAGGGTATACACTCAAATGTAGATAAAAGTGTTTGAGAATTCTTGTTTGCATTCCTTCTCTATAAGAAATAACGCAAAACAGCCCCAGATAATCTGAGGCTGTTTTGCGAGAGTTGTTTGGCAGGAAGGGTACATCAATAAGTGATGCC
This sequence comes from Nostocales cyanobacterium LEGE 12452, assembly GCA_015206945.1. Taxonomy (GTDB): domain Bacteria; phylum Cyanobacteriota; class Cyanobacteriia; order Cyanobacteriales; family Nostocaceae; genus Nostoc. The sequence goes on from JADEXV010000002.1 coordinate 84,441, forward strand.
CGTGTTAAATATAGATAATTCAGTATGCATCCTTATTCAGCCATGTTCTGCCATATCAGGATGATTGGGAAAATTTTTATGGCTTTTTCCAAAAAGAAACTCCAGATGCACTTAAGGCATTCTGGAGCAGTAACAGGTTTCTAACATCAATCAATTTTTACATCTGCGATCGCCCGATGTCGTTAGGGTATATACTCAAATGTGTTTTATGTCTACTCATCCGCAAATAGACCAGCAAATTACCTTCCTTTCTACCCATAATCTCAATGTATCTACAGAATTCTACGAACAAAAACTAGGTTTGAAGTTATGGCTTGACCAAGTAACCTGTCGAATTTATACTGTTAGTGGTTCGGGATACTTAGGATTGTGTCAAGCAAGCGAAACATTGGCTCCTCCAACCGACAAACACTCAAGTGTCATTTTTACCCTAGTACACAGCAGGTAGATGAATGGTTTGAATATCTCAAAGAACGTGGGGTCGAATTTGAAAAGCCACCTACACTAAATGAAAAGTACAATATTTATCACTGCTTTTTCCGCGATCCTGATGGCTATTTGATTGAAATTCAGCGTTTCGAGACTAAGGACAAGAAAAAAGACATAACCAAATAAGTTATGTCTAAATGTTTAATTTACAGGGCAGGATTTTTACAGGCTAGAACTTTTTGATTTACTAGGGTACATGATACCGATTAATGCTATATGAACATTATCGATAGGAATATACCTTTTCTTCCATAGATTTATCGGAATGAAATACCGGATTTATGCAGCCACTGAACAATATTTACATTTCTTTACGATTGCTGTGCAGGTATCGCTTTTGACTTTTATACAATATTTACCTAATTGACTATCAAAAAACTGTTTGCCTCAGTATTAATAATAAGTATTTAAGCGGACTCGAAATTTTATAACAGAACCTAGAATACAATACATAGTCGTCAGTACATAATGTTCTTAGCAAGAATAGTTTTTCAAGTATCTCTTTGCTAATTGTGCTATTTTTATAATGATTATTTTTAAGCTAACAAATGCTGAATTTGTCAGTTCAATAAATATTTTACTAGGGTGAATACATGATGAACGAAAAAATCAAATGGTTCCGCACAGCATTACAACCTAGAGGTTCAGTAATAAAAGCAATTTTCAAACATGTTTTATGGTGTGGAGCTTTTGGAGTTTTAATTTCTCTGCTTCACCATTTTGAAAAACCTGTATCCCAGCCTATTTTAGTTAATGTGATTCCTAGTATTGTTTTAGGTTTGTTACTTGTCTTTCGTACAAATACTGCTTATGAGCGATTTTGGGAAGGGAGAAAATGCTGGGGTTCTATAGTAAATAACGTCCGAAATTTAGCGAGGCAAATTTGGGTATCAGTTGATGAAATTTCACCAGGAGATAAAGACAATAAAATTACAGCATTAAACTTATTGGTAGCGTTTGCTGTAACAACTAAACTACATTTGCGAGGAGAAGGTGTCAATAGCGAATTAGAAGACTTAATGCCATCTACTAAGTACATAAAACTGAAGATTATGAATAATCCTCCTATAGAGGTTGCCTTTTGGATAGGAGATTATTTACAGGAACAGTACGATCGTAATTGTCTTAATAGCTACCAGTTAACATCTCTACAAGAATTATTGAATAGTCTTGTGGATAATTTAGGTGCTTGCGAACGTATTTTAAAAACGCCTATGCCGCTTGCTTATGCTATTCATTTGAAGCAATTACTGATACTATATTGCTTTTTGCTACCATTTCAAATAGTAGACAGTCTCGGTTGGTGGACAGGTTTAGTTTCTGCTTTAGTTGGGTTCACTTTGTTTGGCATTGAAGCCATTGGCTTAGAGATAGAAAACCCCTTTGGTTATGATGCTAATGATTTACCATTAGATACAATTTGTGAAACAATGAAGCGTAATATTGACGATTTAATTACTTTGACTCCTAATGCGCGATCGCATCAACAAGATAGTATAAGCAATTGAAAAGAGTTGAAGATATTGATTAATAAAAAATATACAGCAGTTTGCAACAAGTAAGTGAAGTTAAAAATGCAAAATTCACACATCAGATATAAGATAAAATATCCTTTCACAACTGCCGAATCGCAATTTCCAACCCTTCACATACACGAGTAAGAAAATCTAAATCCAAAGTAGCGATCGCATCACTAGCTTTGTGATAATGTGGATTTCGCAAGAATGCCGTATCTGTCACCATCATTGCCGGATAACCTAAATCCCAAAATGGTGCATGATCGCTAAGTCTGGTTTGGGGAACTATTAAACCTCGATTCGGCACGGGTAGCCATTGACTAGATACGCCAGCTTTGCGAATATTACGGCTCATCCCAATTAAGTCAGGCAATGTCCGCAAGTTGCCAATTAAAGCAATAAAATCACCCGTATCTGGGTAGAAGCGTTCCAGAGGAGGGGGGTAACTTTGGGAACCAGGTGTAGAATCCTTATAGCCCAGCATTTCTAAGGAGATCATTAAGCGTAGCCGTTGCTTTTGTTGATGCAACAGGGCTGCATAATCAGCACTACCCAGTAAGCCATATTCTTCCATATCGAAAGCAACCAGCCTTAAGGGATATCTGACAGGTTCAGCAGCAAATTTTCTCGCCAATTCCAGCAACACCGCTACACCTGTAGCATTATCATCAGCCGCAACTGTTCCCGGAACCCCATCATAATGAGCGCCAATTAAAATCGGCAGTAAATCCTTTTTTTGCCCTTTAGCTTGAGATGGTAAATTTAATATCAAGTTATTACAAGTTTTACCTCTGACTTCAAAGGTGTGGATTTCCACACTCCCCCATTGGGAAAATTCCTGGCGGATGTATTCTTGGACAAAAAAATGTCCAGCCGTTGCTATGTAAGGATCGCGTTCTCGCGCGATCGCACTCAAGGAAGTCTGTAATCGCTCTGTTAAATTCAAATTTTTAAGGTAGTAGCAATAATATTAGAGTTTTCAGGCACTCAAACAAGCAGAGCAAGCATTATTAAGGTGAATTTACCAACTTGCGGATACCGTAAACGAAAAGTAGGCGGATATCAAGAATTGAGGCTGCTTGGGCACACCAACCATCTCAATGCTATTCTAGTCTTGCAACTATCTCCTCTAGCTGCACTTCTTAGCTTACTGCCTTAATGATGAGTATTATACATTGAGGTGTTTTTATCTTGTAGCACAAAGCTAGAGGTAGTTCCGCCCAATCATAATAAATATATAAGACACTTTAGGAGAAGAGTAACGCATGGGCAAGGTAGTCGGCATCGACTTGGGTACAACCAACTCAGTAGTCGCCGTTATGGAGGGTGGCAAGCCGGTGGTGATTGCCAATGCAGAAGGAATGCGAACAACCCCCTCCGTAGTTGGCTTCAGCAAAGAAGGTGAAAGGGTGGTTGGGCAAATGGCACGGCGACAAACCGTCCTCAATCCTCAAAATACCTTTTTTGCAGTTAAACGTTTCATTGGGCGGAAGTATGGCGAACTTAATGCAGATTCTAAGCGTGTACCCTACACCATCCGCAAAGACGAAGTAGGTAATATTAAAATTGCCTGTCCTCGTATGAATAAAGATTTCGCCCCAGAAGAAATTTCGGCAATGGTGCTGAAGAAATTGGCAGACGATGCTAGTCGCTATTTGGGTGAACCAGTCACAGGGGCAGTGATTACAGTACCCGCCTATTTTAACGATTCTCAGCGGCAGGCAACCCGCGATGCTGGCAGAATTGCTGGTTTAGAAGTGCTGCGGATTCTCAATGAACCGACTGCGGCATCTTTGGCTTATGGATTAGATCGGGGTGATACGGAAACTATCTTAGTCTTTGACTTGGGTGGTGGCACTTTTGACGTGTCGATTTTAGAAGTAGGCGATGGGATCTTTGAAGTCAAAGCTACCAGTGGCGATACGCAACTTGGTGGGAATGACTTTGACAAAATAATCGTAGATTGGTTAGCAGAGCAATTTCTGGAAACAGAAGAGGTAGACTTAAGACGCGATCGCCAAGCTTTGCAACGTCTGATGGAAGCGGCGGAAAAAGCCAAAATTGAGCTTTCTGCTGTGAGTGTCACCGAGATTAATTTACCTTTCATCACTGCTACGGAAGATGGCCCGAAACATCTCGAAACTCGTTTAACACGTTCCCAGTTTGAAGGTTTGTGTGGTGATTTGGTGGGAAGATTGCGGACACCAGTAAAACGCGCCCTCAAAGATGCCGGACTTTCACCTAGAGACATTGAAGAAGTTGTGTTAGTTGGCGGTTCTACACGAATGCCAATGGTAAAGCAGCTTGTGCGGGACTTAATTGGCACAGAACCGAACGAGAACGTCAACCCCGATGAAGTCGTGGGAGTGGGTGCAGCAATTCAAGCAGGAATTCTTGCCGGCGAACTCAAAGATGTGCTGCTTTTGGATGTTACACCCCTTTCTATGGGATTGGAAACCATCGGTGGTGTGATGAAAAAACTTATTCCCCGCAACACTACCATCCCAGTACGCCGTTCTGACATTTTTTCCACATCTGAAAATAACCAAAACACTGTGGAAATTCACGTAGTTCAGGGCGAACGGGAAATGGCAGCAAACAACAAGTCTTTAGGACGGTTCAAGCTGTATGGCATCCCACCAGCACCAAGAGGAATTCCCCAAGTTCAGGTGTCATTTGATATTGATGCTAATGGTATTTTACAGGTAACAGCCCTAGATAGAACCACAGGGCGAGAGCAGAGTATCACCATTCAAGGCGCTTCCACCTTGAACGAGTCAGAAGTGAATCGGATGATTCAAGACGCTCAAAAATACGCCGATGTGGATCGCGAACGTAAAGAGAGAATAGAAAAGCGGACTCGTTCTGAGGCCTTGATTTTCCAAGCAGAACGACAACTGAGAGAAGTCGCGCTGGAATTTGGTATGCAGTTTGCCCGCAGCCGCCGCCAAAGAATTGATAATATTTGCCGACAACTGAAGGAGAGTCTTCAGGAAAATAGCGATCGCGGTATCGATCAAGCCTACGCCGACTTACAAGATGCTCTCTATGAGCTAAATCGGGAAGTCCGCCAGACTTATGCTGAAGATGAAGACGATGACTTGTTTGGGACTATCCGTGACATCTTTACTGGCGGTGAGAAAGAACGAGAACGCGAATTTCCCAGAGATACATATCGAGAACGCGACTCATACAGTAAAGACTATGGCAAAGATTACGGTAAGGACTATGGCAGAGATTCTAGCCGCGATAATCGTTCTTCCTCTTATGAAAGCCGTCCTCCACGCAAATCCCGCCCCAGCTACCAAGATAACTGGGATGATGAAGAAGACAATGATTGGTTATAAAAAAAGTTAGGAGTTAGTTGTTAGGAGTTAAAAATAAATCTTTAAACTCATAACTCTTAACTCCTAACTCTTAATGGATCTAAAATCTAAAATTTAAATAACTGAACTATGCAAAATTTGCCGAACTTTCGCGATTACTATGAGATTTTAGGAGTATCTAAAGATGTCTCTGCTGAGGAAATTAAAAAGGTTTATCGGCGGTTAGCAAGGCAATATCACCCCGATCTGAATCCGGGTAACAAAGAATCTGAGGAAAAATTTAAAGATATCGGCGAGGCTTATGAAGTTCTTTCCGATCCAGCCAAGCGATCGCAATACGACCAATTTAGCCGCTACTGGAAGCAAAAAGGTTTTGCAGGTAACAAACAGACGCCAAAGGCTAAAACTTGGCAGAGTACTGCTAGCGATCGCAACGGGAATCAGGAAGTAGATCCCAGCCAATTCTCCGACTTTGAAAGCTTTATTAATCAAGTTATTGGTGTCAAAAATAAGAGTGCGGCAAATAATTCCAGTAATGGCAATAATAGCGATCCGTTCCGTTCCCCCAGAACAAAAGTTGCTTACACAGTTAACACTCCACCTCGCACAACCCGCCGAGATATAGAAGCCAGATTAACGCTTCCACTAGAAAAAGCTTATCAAGGTGGTAATGAACGGATTCGTTTGGAAGATGGGCGATCGCTAGAAGTTAATATGCCACCAGGGATGGTAACAGGTCAAACCATCCGTTTGCGGAACCAAGGCGTTGGTGGTGGCGATCTATACTTAAAAATTACCGTTGAACCTCATCCATTATTTAAGCTAGAAGGTTTAAATATCGTCTGCCAAGTACCTGTTACTCCCACTGAGGCAGTTTTAGGAGGACAGGTAGAAGCACCTACTCTTGATGGGCCTGTGAAAATGACCACCCCTCCTGGAGTTAGGTCTGGTCAAAAATTTCGACTAGGTAATAAAGGTTATCCTAACGAGGATGGTAAACGTGGCGATCAATTAGTAGAAATTCAAATAGTTACACCGAAAAATATTAGTCAAGAAGAACGGGAACTTTATGAAAAGTTACGGCAAATTGAAACCTTTAAACCCCGTGCTGATTTAATACGTTAGCGATAAAATATCAATTTTAATGCAGCTATTAACCAGAACAATGACTAATTTGTAATTAGTCTTCTTCATCTTGAAAAATAGTTTCTATATCTTGTGAGCCGTCTAAGAGACGTACAATTTTTATGCCTTCGTCTATTAGACGATAAAAAATTAAATAATTTTTTATCGGTAAAATTCGCAAAAAAGGAGCCAATTCATCTCGTAGTCTGCCAATTTTGGGGAATTTGGCCACTTTTGGAATTAAATGCTTTATTAAGCAATCTTATCAAATGCTAGACCTGCTATGTCTTCTCCAATTCATAAAGGATTTAAAATATAAAAAATATCTTTGAGCAAAGTGACTCAAACAGATGTGAATCAAAACGGGGCAATGCCACAAAGCAGCGAACCAACTTATTACTCCCTGCTAGGACTGCATCCCTGGGCATCGGTACTTGACATTCGTCGCGCTTATCGGCAACTGAGCAAGGTCTATCATCCTGATACTACAGACTTGCCGACTGCGATCGCTACTCCCAAATTTCAACAAATCAACGAAGCCTACGCCACCCTTAGCCATCCAGAACGGCGGTTAAGCTACGATTTAAAAATTGGCTATTCCCGCTTTGGAGTGATTCAACCACCCCCTGATTTGAATCATCCCGTCTCACATTCTTATGACTGGTCAAAATCAGCTTACCTCGATGCGAGCGATCGCCCCTTATCATCTGGCGAAATCTTTGCTTTATTTATGCTGGTGTTAACATTTGTAGGTTGTTTGTTATTAGCAGTTGCCATTGGCTTAACTCGTGGCGAGGCTGCGATCCATTCCCATTTGCTGCAACCAAATACATTTGTACAACAGCAGATTAGCTATATATCGCAACTAATTGCCCATCCGATAATTAAAAATTAAACAATTCCCTAATCCAAAATCTAAAATTCCTATGGCTCTTCTTCCCTCCGATACTCCCCTATATAATCATCCCTTGCCACAAATTGAGCAGTGGCTAAAAGACCAAGGCTGTCAACAAGATGAAACACAAAGGCATTGCTGGCGTGTACAGCGACCTAATTGGCAAGCTGAATTATGGCTCGATGTTGAGCAAATCGTAGTGCGATATGTTCAATCTGGGGAAAATGGACAAGATATCCAACGCTCATTCAAGTATTCTCTTAGTCGGGATGATGTAGAACAAGCTGTCTTTTCTGGGCCATAAGGAAGTGCTTATGTATTATTGGTAGAGCTTCCAATGAGCCTGTTACAGGGCAGCAACCCTGTAACGGGAATTATGTATCAGATTTTGTTACCAATGCTTTAGGAGTAAGTTGGGTACAAACTTCCAGTAGTCTATTAACAGCACGCGCAGCCGAAAACTTTTCCGCAACATATTGGCTGGACTGAAAACCTCGCTTAATTGCTTCATCTGGATTATCTAAGCAATATCGCATACATTTGCCTAATTCTTCTGCATCTTCATTTTTAAAAAATAGGCTGTGCGGCCCTGCTACTTCTGACAATCCTCCCATTTTTGAGACAATCGAGCAGGTTTGAACGCTAGAGGCTTCTTGCACTACGTAAGGTGCTGGATCTTGCCAACGGGATGGAGCAATTAAAGCCAAAGCATCTTGAACTTTTAGAAGTACTTCTTTTTGAGGAACTTTACCTAAAAAATTAACTTTGTTGGCAATTCCTAAATCAGACGTTAGCTGTTTTAATTCCTGAGATTGTTCGCCATCGCCAATAATAGTAATTTTAAATTCTTTATTTTCATTTTGTAAAATCTGCGCTGCTTTTAATAAAATATCTACGCCTTTATCTGTAGCTAATCTCCCGACAAAAACAAAATTATATGGCTGAGATAAATTTTCTAAAGTTTTAAGCTGGTTTTCCGACTTGATTTCAATCGGATTATATAAAGTATCAACTGGCCAAGGAAAAGCAGAAGATTCTCCTAAAAAGTTACTACAAGCTGTATGATAATCGGCTAAAAAGGCAGTAGAAAGCCGGGTGATTAGGCGTGCCCATTTGATAAAAGTGTGTAATTTCCACTTTAATGGATAATTAGCTTTCGGCAATGTGTGTTTAAATTCAGTTTTTAAACGTTGCGTCAACTTCATCTGCTCATAACTAGTATGAGTAGATTGATAAAGGGAATAATGATATTTAATAATTACCTTTTTTCGCAAGACTTTACATAACAAAGTAAACAATAAATCATTTGAGTTCATGTGTACTATATCTGCCCAAGCAATATAACTAAACCATTTGGCGAGATTATCTTGTCTGGTAGAAATAGTTTTAACTTCAATTAATCTAGCTTCCAACTCAGGAATAATAGAATAAATGTAAGTTAAAACTCCACTAATTTCATTGTCATAATGACGGTGTTGAATTAATATTTTCATATATCAGGTATGGGAAATTTTGTATTTATGTGAATTGTGGTTGAGCATAACTATGAAACAAGTCTTTCAATTTGCTCAGAATCAACTTGGTTTCTAAGGTAGGTAAGTACAAATAAATCTAACTATCTAACAAGATGTAAAAAGCTTCAAATCCCTGCGATTGTTGCACTTCGGTGAGTCCCAACGAGACATGCTTTGCGATCGCTACGGACATAGTTATAAATTTCCCCACCCATCTACTTATATGCAGAAAGTTGGGAACAGGATTTTTGCCGATAGTTATAGTTATATAATTCCCGCAGATGCTGCTAAAGTACCATTCTCTTGGCTACGGGCTAAAAGTTTAGTCTGACAGTAGTGGGTAAGATTATTATCAATTTGAAATAGCTGCCGATCGGTCTGAGATTTTACCCAAACAGGAACCAAAAGCCATTATTCCCGGTTTGACTTCGTAGCATCTACTCATGAAAGAGAAGTAACAAGCCGCACTATCACTTCGACTATCCTAGCTTCTTGGAAAAATTTCTTTGGAGACACAAGTGCTGATATGCGTCTTTACATATCCAATAACCAATACAACTCTTGGAGAGGCTGCACTTCTCTACGAGACGCTGCGCGTAGCTTGCTTCCCCGGAGGGGTACGACTACGCGGTAGTTGAATCTCAACTTCGCTCGATTTCCGCGCAGTCGAAACTTAGTACAAGTGACCAATGGCCAATGGCTAATAATTAATTTCTTTCCACCCATGCATGGATGCTACGCCTTTTGTAACCCATTCGATCAAAGTTGGGGGAGCTTCTGAGATCAAAATACTAGGATAAACTGCTGCACCCCAATCGGGATGAACTAGCACACGACATTGATTTTTAATCACTGGATAGTTGAGCAAAGCTTTAACAACTGCTGTGTCATCGTGGGGAATTGCTCCGGGATGAGACAGTAAAGGATAGCCTGTACGAGGGTCAATCAGGTCAGTTAAATAGCCGCGATCGCGCAGATTAAATGCTAAATCACAGCCAAATCTCATAAACTTTTCTCGTAAGCGTTCTTTCTCTGACTCTACTTCTGCTGTCTTTTCGACTAATTGATAATGCGATTGTTGTAATACAATCACTACTCGTAAAAATGGCTGCCGTTTCCAATCTGGTAATATCCGTTCGCAGTTGGCACAGAGATATTGACTGGGAGCATGAATTGAAATTTGAACCGCTTGTCCTGTTTCGCCAACTAAATTAATGGGACAGGCTTGCTCCGAAGTGTAAACTTTGGGATAGTTCACTAAATTGATTCGGCTTATACAAATTTTTTAATTTAATCTACGGTATAGATGATACCTCTTAAAAGTTAAGAAAAATCATCATTTTTCTATAATATGTTACTTTTTTTGGAAGCAGTTAATAATAATTTGAGAAATTTAATCCGAATTTTATCCTTTATTAACCTGTTTTCATAAAATTTGCTGCGATCGCTGTAGGCATTGGCATAGATACAGCGTTTAGTAGACAAGCGATGCCTATGGCGGGCTACGCCTACGCAGATGAAATATGTTCGATCAAAATCCCAAAAAAGCAAAGCAGGTTGGAGTAAGCAGAAAATAACAAAAGTAGTTATGTCTGCCAGGAGATACTTCAGCTATGCAGCCTAATTTCTATAGCACCCAATTAATTGAGTTTTAAAGAATTCACTGGCACTTCATCCCAAGAATCGACTGTCCGCAATTGCGCCACCCAACCTGAAGCCTTTTGCCTCTCAGTCAAATTATTCTGAAATGAATCATGACAATCTTTGGCTTGAGATTCATTACAAGTGGCAATACAGGCATGAATCATCCCAGACGGATCAATTTGCTCATTTACCCAAATAGTCATGGATATTTCCTCAATAACTGTAGCGAATAAAGCTATTCGTTATTTTAGAATACTATTAGAGTCAAAAGTTTTAGAGCAAAATCGGTAACAAATAATGAAGTAATCCCAATTACCGATTACTAATTTACAATTACCCAGTTCCGCTTTATTTATTCGGCAGATATGATTTATCTCCTCTTTCGTAGTGACGGCGGTAGAGTAATTCTAACTGTCCGCCATATTCTTGAATCCAGGCAATCTGCCGCTGGTAGAGTCCCCGAAAGGTATTAGCAAATAAAAGTGTAAATATTGCTACTACCAATCCTGATGCTGTAGATACTAAAGCTTCACTAATTCCAGCTGTCACACCTGTTGTTTTACTACCTCCCACATCTCCGATATTCAGAGAGGCAAAGGAGTTAATTAATCCTAATACAGTCCCCAAAAGTCCTAATAGGGGCGCAAGACCAATAATTGTCTCAAAAATATTTTGGGAGCGCTTGAACAAGGGGATTTCGGCTTGTGCTTCACTTTCTAATGCCAAACGAAATTCTTCTGGTGTTGGCTCCTCCAATTCTAAAGCTGCTAAAAAAATTCGAGCAATGGGTAAATCAGTATTTTTCTGCAATTTATCTAAAGCATTAACTACATTATCAAGGCGATAAAGGTGTAATACCTCTCGCACTACCTTGTTTTGCCGATTATTTATCCTTACCCAAAAGATGATCCGTTCGATAATTAGCGCCACGCCTAACAAGGAAAACGCCAGCAGAGGCCACATTACTATGCCACCCGCCGTAAACAGATTACTAATTTCCATCTACTCTTTTTTAACTCTTCAACAACGCTACGTTAACAGATTGTTGAGATGGAGGAGTTTAACGCTGCATTGTACTTAGAGCAGCTTTTGGGCTATCCTCAGTTTGGCCGATCGCGATCGCGGATTTTTCCCAATTTCCTCTTCTTGTGCAATAATCGGTTTTTTTGTCAATACTTTTAATAAAGGTGAATTTCTTAAACCATGCTTCACCGGACGATCTTCCAAACTGTGAAAACTGATAATCGCAATTCTGCCGCCAGGGACAAGGGCATTTGGTGCTTTATCTAAAAAGGTTTCTAGGGAGTTTAACTCATCGTTAACGACAATTCGCAGAGCTTGAAAAACACGGGTAGCCGGATGAATTCTCCCATAACGGTATTTGGGAGGAACTGAAGAAGCGATCGCTTCAGCTAATTCTGTAGTCGTGTGCAAGGGACGCCGTTCGACAATGCGTCTGGCAATGCGCCGCGATAATCTCTCCTCACCGTATTTAAAGAAGATATCTGCTAATTCTGCTTCATCCCAATTATTAATTACATCGGCAGCAGTTAGCGATCGCCCCCGATCCATTCGCATATCCAAATTCGCAGCTTGGCGGAAGCTGAAACCCCTTTCTGCTTTATCTAAATGGTAAGAACTTACCCCCAAATCGGCTAAAATCCCATCGAAAGTATTGGGGGGAAACTCGTAGTCAGCAAAATTGCTATAAATAAATTGTACGCGATCGCCAAACTCTGATAATTCTTTCCTCGCTGCTGCTAAAGCATCCTCATCTTGGTCAATCGCCGTTACCCGCACATCCGCCGCAGCTTCTAAGATTAGGCGACTATGACCACCACCGCCTACAGTCGTATCAAGATAATGACCTCCTGGAGATACCGCTAGACCTGCAATCACTTCTTGCGGTAACACTGGTAGATGAGAAAATATCGGTTCTTCGATAGCTAGCTGACGATTCATGAGACTTAGGGCAAAAAACCACAGATGAACTTTAATTATCTATTCTTTTGTTTGTGTCTTTGTGGTTCCTAGCTAAAAAATAGTTTTTAAACCACAAAGACACAAAAGAAAATATCATAAGCTCAACACTCAGCGTCAGCTTTAATTGTTGAGCTTTAAGCATCTGTAGTGCTATTTTTTACCTTTTTTTTGGTAAATCATCGAATTTGGTATCCGTTTTAGTTTTTTCTCCATATTTAAATGGTCATTTAAAATAAAAATGAATACATTTCCGAGAAATTCATTTTCCTCTAACAAGCTATTCACAAGTTTGGAGTGATCTGTTTCATGAATACCTTCTAAAAAGCTCACTTCTCGCTTCAAAGCTAGAACGTAAAATGGGTTTTCAGGAAAAAATTCCATATTTTTTTGCACCAAGTAAGCAGTTTTTATATCCGGGTGATGAGAAAACTGCTGACGAAGCTTATTTACCTCTATATCTGAGGCATTATGAGATTCAAGTTTATCCTTTTCTCTCACACTGGAACGTTCTTTCTGTGCTTTTAAAATTAATTCATGATAATTTACAGCACGTTCTTGATAAGATTTTGCTTCATTAATCTTTCCTTGTTGTTGAAGAAAATAGCAAATTGCCTGACAACCTTCTATGACTATACTTGAGTCTTGCTCTATTGCTTTCTCAATGTATTCTATTCCGGTTGTATCTTGTTTATTTAATAATATTTGACCTAGTAAATAATTAGCTGAGGCGTGGTGAATATCACGATGAATAATTTCTTGTAATAGTGGTATAACCGCTTCTTCACCCTCAAACTCAAATGTCAAAAATGCCCGTTGAGTAGCTTCATCTAAAGTTAGCTGTTGTGTTTTTGCTTTTTGATTTAAATCTTTTAAAGTAGCTATTGATTGTTGAAACTCAGCATATTTTTGTCGCCAAGGTGTTGCTATTTCTTCTCGCCAAGCTTGACTAAAATGTGCGATAAATTTTTCTAACTTATTTCCCAGTAATTTTTGAGCAGCACTGATTTCAATTGGTGCAAAAATAGCTAATTCCTGCTGAGGATTGAAAATGTATCCCAAGGATTTTAGTCTATCTTTCAGGCAAGGATGAGTATCAGCATTATTAGTTCTATTTGTTAAAGCTTCGATTAAATAACTACTTGTTATTTCCTGGTGAAGTCTCTGACTTAAAGCCTGCTGCATAGCCATATAAGTCATTTCTGGTGGTTCGATTTCTGTTTCAACTTGTTTATAAATGCTAGACCAAAAATATCTTTCTAGAAATCTAGCTTTTACCTCTACATTTATCAAAGTTTCAGCAGCATTTTGCTCTCCAGTTAGTTCAAGGGCACATCTATCTGCTTCATACTCATCCATCCGTGCCAACACAAAAGAATAGGCATTAAAAAACGGGCTGTACCATGTCAAAAATCGTTCAAACATTAACGACGATACTTCATTTCCACCTTGTCCTAGCCCTTTAATAATGCGATACCAAGTTAGACGTTGGCGATAAATCCAACCACTAAAACGGCTGTGATTTCCTGATAAATGTCCTAGTTCATGAGCTAAAACAGCACGAAATTGTTCGGGTGACAGTGCTAGCATAAGCGGTAGACCCACAATTAAGTAATTTTGCTGCCATCCCAGCAAACCTAAGCGTGGTCTTTGGACAACTGCTGCATTAAAATCGTTGGTCAGCAAGATGTGGTGAAACCTTGGAGCTTGCAGTTTTGATGAGATTTCGTTAGTTAAAGAATAGAGATTGGGTACATCTTGGGGTTGCAGTGGTAAACCTGTAGGTGGGGGAAAAGAAACCCAAAGCGATCGCACTAACACCAATGCGAACGCCAGCAAAAATATAACACCTTTCACAGATGAAGCATTAACTGACTGAGCGTTAAGCATCAAAAAGATAATACTTATTAGCAAACCCAATGTTACAGCTAGAACCAAAAATATATATGCATAGCCCAAGGTAGCCAAAAAAGCAACGTGCAATTTATAAAGATGCGGTTGTTTGTTAGCAAAAACTTCTAACTTCTGAATTAGCCGATCAAAACGCTCTTGATTGAAAGCCATAAATATGTATCAGACTCATAAAACTGTAATATAGCTGACACAATATCTCTATAGCTTACGTAAAAACTCAGAAGTCAATAGTCATCATTGAGAAAACGCGTCTTCTTTCACCCTGTCCCCTTATCCCAGCCTATGAGATAAAAAAATTCGATGCCTTAATTAAGTGCATATCGAGCTTCCATATAATAGTTGAAGAAGTGCAACAAAATTAAACATCAAATCAAATCTCTCTTCCCACAACCCTTACTTTGGCTTGACAAACAAGATAAATTGGGTCTAGTTGGCATCTGCGCGGTTGAATTCAATATTTTCACGAACGGAGAACACGAAATCTATGACCAGACTAGAAACCCGCACTGAACCAATGGTGCTAAACATGGGGCCACACCACCCCTCGATGCACGGGGTTCTGCGGCTAATCATGACTCTGGATGGCGAGGATGTTGTTGACTGTGAACCAGTCATCGGCTACCTGCATCGAGGAATGGAAAAAATTGCTGAGAACCGCACTAATGTAATGTACGTCCCTTACGTTAGTCGCTGGGACTACGCGGCGGGAATGTTCAACGAAGCCGTCACTGTTAACGCCCCAGAAAAGCTTGCAGGTATCGCTGTCCCCAAACGCGCTAGCTACATCCGCGTCATCATGCTGGAGTTGAACCGCATTGCTAACCACTTGCTATGGTTTGGCCCCTTCCTCGCTGACGTAGGCGCACAAACTCCCTTCTTCTACCAGTTCCGGGAACGGGAGATGATTTATGATTTGTGGGAAGCTGCCACAGGTTATCGGATGGTGAATAATAACTACTTCCGCGTTGGTGGAGTAGCAGCCGATTTACCTTACGGTTGGGTAGATAAGTGTCTGGAATTTTGCGACTACTTATTGCCAAAAGTTGATGAGTACGAACGCTTAGTAACAGATAACCCCATCTTCCGGCGACGTGTTGAGGGTATTGGGACTATCACCCGTGAAGAAGCAATCAACTGGGGACTTTCTGGCCCAATGTTACGCGCATCTGGCGTGCAATGGGATTTGCGGAAAGTTGATCATTACGAATGCTACGACGATTTCGACTGGGATGTGCAGTGGGAAACAGCCGGTGATTGCTTTGCCCGTTACGTAGTGCGGATGCGGGAAATGCGCGAATCTGTGAAAATTATTCGCCAAGCAATTAAAGGACTTCCTGGCGGCCCTTACGAAAATCTGGAAGCCAAGCGTTTAGCCGCAGGTAAAAAATCCGAGTGGGACGCATTCGATTACCAATTCATCGGCAAAAAAGTTTCCCCGACTTTCAAGATGCCCAAGGGTGAAATCTACGCCCGTGTAGAAAGTGGCAAAGGTGAATTGGGAATTTATTTGGTTGGCGATGATAATGTCTTCCCTGCACGTTGGAAGATTCGCGCCGCAGATTTCAACAATCTCCAAATTGTTCCACATTTACTGCGCGGGATGAAGGTTGCAGATATTGTGGTGATTCTCGGCAGTGTTGACGTAATTATGGGGTCTGTGGATAGGTAGAGTAAATATCTATCTCAGTAATTTTTAGAGCAGTTGTATCACAGTGCAACTGCTCTATTTATTTGATTATTCAGGACTTGACTATATCAAACTAATAAACAAAATACCAATTTCATCAGAGCATCTGACTCTAAAATTTTCAAAGCTTTTAAATTCATACCAGAAGCTTTAATCAGTTTAAGAATGAAATCATCAGGGTGCATTAAAGTAAAAAATATTGCCTATCCATTAATTAACTTTTTCTATGACACCTTCCACAAACCAGGTTTATCCCGTTATTTGGCACAACAACTCAGTTTCACTAATCGATCAAACCCGCTTACCCAATGAATATATATTTGTGGAAATTCACCGCAGTGAAGATATGGCGCGGGCGATTAAAACGATGATTGTGCGAGGTGCGCCTGCAATTGGTGTGGCTGCGGCTTATGGAATGTATCTTGGTGCAAGGGAAATTGAAACAAGCGATCGCCACGAATTTCTGCAAAACTTAGATAAAGTAGCCCAGTTGTTGCGTTATACTCGTCCCACGGCGGTAAATTTATTTTGGGCAATTAGCCGGATGCTGAAAGCCGCTTACGAAACGCTGGGAACAGTAGAAGAAATCAAGCAAACCCTTTTCCAAACAGCCCAAGCAATTAATAGTGAAGATTTGCAAACCTGTCAAGCGATTGGTGACAATGGTTTGGCTGTTTTACCGTCTACCCCAGGAAAGCTGAGGCTGCTTACCCACTGTAACGCTGGTGCATTAGCTACTGCTGGTTATGGCACAGCCTTGGGTGTTGTGCGTTCCGCTTGGAGAGAAGGACGTTTAGAACGTTTATTTGCTGATGAAACCCGTCCCCGCTTGCAAGGCGCAAAACTCACCACTTGGGAATGTGTGCAAGAAGGTATTCCAGTTACATTAATTACTGATAATATGGCAGCCCATTGCATGAAACAGGGTTTGATTCATGCTGTAGTTGTTGGTGCCGATCGCATTGCTGCGAATGGCGACACTGCTAATAAAATTGGTACATATAGTGTAGCGATCGCAGCTAAAGCACATAATATCCCCTTCTTTGTCGCTGCGCCCCTTTCCACCGTTGATTTTGAATTAGCCGATGGTAGCCAAATTCCCATTGAAGAACGCGAACCAACAGAAATCTATCAAGTTGGCGATACTATTCTCACACCTGAAGGTGTAGATTTTTACAACCCAGCTTTTGATGTTACTCCAGCTGAGTTGATTACAGCCATCATTACAGAGAATGGAGCGATCGCAGCTGATAAATTAAAATTAGCGAAATCACAGTTAAAGCAATCACCGGTTGGGTTAAATCCGAATTAATGAAGAACTTGTACCGAGTTTTTGATAACTCTAAATCCGAATAATGGAAACTTTATAGGGGATTGCCCCAAAAAAATCTCCGACTTTTTAGAAAAGCCGGAGACTTTGTTTTTTGACTATTTTAAAATCTGACGGAGCAGAATTTCTCAGCAATTTTTTCAATAATTTTATCTAAACTTTATATTTTCACTAAATTCAATAAGTAAAATCCGCAATTACTTTCTCAAAAGAAGCTTTGACTTACTCAAACCCCAGTTTGTTTACTCATTTTGGTGTTTTCCGCAAGTAAAAGAAGCTTTTGTTTACTCAAAAGAAGCTTTGACTTACTCATTTTGGTGTTTTCCGCAAGTAAAAGAAGCTTTTGCTTTCTCAAAAGAAGCTTTGACTTACTCATTTTGGTGTTTTCCGCAAGTAAAAGAAGCTTTTGCTTTCTCAAAAGAAGCTTTGACTTACTCAAACCTCAGTTTGCTTTCTGATTTTGGTGTTTTTTGCAAATAAAATGCCAAAGTCAAATTACCCCCCTTAATCCGCCCGATGTATTGGGAACAAAAAATCCAGTTCCCTCCCCTTTACATACCTACGGTGTACACACATCTTTTTGCTGAGTGCAAAATGTGTATTGATCCCCCTAAATCCACGCCACATGCTCCACTTGGGGAGACCCCAAGACCGCAGTGGCTCCCCTTAAAAAGGGGGACTTTGAGAGCTTTGTGCCCCCCTTTTTAAGGGGGGTTGGGGGGATCAAAAGCCTGTGGCGCAACTCTAGAAGACTTGTGTGTACACCGTAGCCTTTACATACGGGGAGGGTT